>CAZCLX010000067.1:0-9128 GCA_964499615.1 uncultured Oscillospiraceae bacterium | reverse complement strand
ATGGGACAAAAGATCCGCCATCCAGCCGCAGACGATTTGTTCAGAGTTTCCTTAGCGGAAGCTACGATTCTTTTCGCCTTTGTCACCGAAATCCGGAAGAAAAACGGAGATTTTTTGTTCATTCCAATGAATATTTAAAAACGGCGCGATATTTGTTAAAAAACATTTGACTTTCTACGGCGGACAAGCTAAAATGTTAAAAAGCGGTGAATAAAAGGCGCAAAAAAGGTGTACACCTTTTTTGTATGTGGGAATATCATTCCCACATATAATATTTCTGTTATGTTAGCAGCTGCCGTTTTACACCGTTGGCTCTTGGGAAACACCCAGAGCTTCCACAGGATATTTATTTCGAGGCGTATGACCATACTTCATTTGCGCCTGGAGTAAATAATAATAAATAAGGAGGAAATAAAATGAAAAAGCTGATTGCTCTTTTGCTGGTTGCTGTGATGGTGCTGTCTCTGGCTGCCTGCGCCAGCGAAGAGACCGCCACGACCACTGGTGCCGCTGCAACGGAAGCGCCCACCACTGAGCCCGCGCCCACTGAGGCAGCCGCGGTTATCGCCGAGCTGCGCAGCCTCGCCAACAAGGAGTACGGTACCGACTATGTGTCCCTGTACAGCCAGTTTGGCAAGGATGTAACCATTGCCGATGTTATCGAGGACGAGGAGACCGGACTCGCGTACATCGAGCGTGACGGTGTGCTGTACACCTTGGGTCTTGACTTCCTGTCCATGGCAAACGTGTACAACTGCCAGGTTCCCGAAGGCGGCATCTGGGAGACTGAGGATGACGTCTACGCCAACTGGTGGAAGCTGTACATCCAGCGCTGGAACATGCTGCTGCCCGAGATCCCGCTGTACTCCAACGAGTACTATGATGTGTACAATATTGCCATCAAGGGCGTTGACGAGTATCCCACCAACCCCTACTGGGATCCCGCTTCCGCTCTGATCGACTGGACCAGCGAGAAGCCGGATAACGATATTATCCTGGGCAACACGACGGATCTGTCCGGCAAGTTCCGTTACGCCAACTTCGGCGGCTCCAACCCCGGCGCTGCCGACCTGGATATTCAGAACTTGACCGTTGGTCTTGAGACTGTCAGCACCACCAAGGAAGGCGGCTACGAGTGGAACGATACCGTTGTCGCCGCGCATGACGCTGTGGAAAATGATGACGGCACCAAAACCTACACCATTCAGATTAAGGAAGGCCTGAAGTTCTCCGATGGTTCTCCCGTAACCGCGAAGGACTATATCGCGTTCACCATGGCGTTCTCCTCTCCCGTTGCCGTTGAGGCTGCCGGTAAGGATCACAAGTCCGGTTTGTACCTTGTCGGATTCGACTCCTTTAATCAGTACACCGGTCCCGACTGCGATGTGGAAGGCGCTACAAAGGAGTTCTCCGGCATCCGTCTGCTGGATGACTATACCTTCTCTGTCACCATCAGCGCCGATTATCTGCCCTATTTCTACGACATAACCTACGCTTCCTTCTCCGCCCAGTATTCCCAGATGTGGATCGGCGACGCGGAGATCCTGGACGACGGCAACGGCGTGTATTTCTCCGATGACTTCTACGCCATGACCGGCGACAGCTATGATACGGCTGCCCTGATTACCGCCACCAGCACCAACACCGACACTACCTACCCCTACTCCGGCCCCTATGTCGTTGAGAGCTACGACACCGCTGATAAATCTGCGGTTCTGAAGCTGAACCCCGAGTTCGTTGGAAACTACGAGGGAGCGACCCCCTCCATTGAGACTGTTGTTTACAAGAAAATCGTTTCTTCTACTCAGCTGGAGGACTTTAAGGCTGGCGGCGTGGACGTTCTGTCCGGTATTACCGGCGGTGATGCCACCGATGAGGCCATTGCCCTGGTTGACGCTAACCCCGACAAGTATGTTGCCACTCACTACAGCCGCGCCGGCTACGGAAAGCTTGGTTTCCGTGCTGACTTCGGTCCTGTCCAGTTCACGGAAGTCCGTCAGGCGATTGCTTACTGCATGGATCGCGCGGCCTTCGCTAAGGACTTTACCGGCGGCTACGGCGGCGTTGTTGACGCTCCTTACTACTCCGGTTCCTGGATGTACAAGGCTGCTGTGGGTCAGGGCATGATGCTCAGTTCTTACGCGACTTCTGTTGACAGTGCCATCGCTGTCCTGGAGGAGGGCGGCTGGGTTTACGCCGCTGACGGCAGCGACTACGTCTCCGGCGTGCGCTACAAGAAGATTCCCGCTTCTGAGATGCAGGAGCAGGATATCACCTTCCAGTCCAAGGACGGCGCGTACACCGTCACCAAGGTCGGCGACGATTACTACATGCCTCTGTGCCTGAACTGGTATGGCACCACCGACAACGAATTCACCGATCTGCTGATGACCGGCTTTGCGCAGAACGAGAACATCCAGGCTGCCGGCTTTGAAGTGCAGTACACCCTTGGTGACTTTAGCCCCATGCTGGATGAGTTGTATCAGGCTCCCGTTTATGGCTACTACAGCGGCACTCCCCTATACACCTGCTTCAACTTCGCAACTGGCTTCACCAGCGCTGCTTACGATTACTCTTACAACAACACCATCGATCCTTCCATGTATGATGACTACAGCTACTTCTACATCAAGGACGAGGCCGATGCCTACTGGCTGCAGTAATCGTCTGAAAACCGAAACGTAACAGATGAACAAATAAACCTGGAACCCGCAGAGTGGGGGCGTGTGCCCCCATTCTGCGGTGACAATTATTAGGGAATTACATTTTCCAAGGAAAGCTCTGATGATTTTTAATGACATTACCGCCCCGGAGCTGCTTCCCTTTGCAGGATCGCCCGTGGAAGAACGGACGCCCCTGCAAGGGAAAGATCAGCTTCCATCTGGCGGAGGCGTAAGACGTTTCCGCGTCCTGAGATCCGCGGCGTGTCTTTTCAAAATGTAGGTTCGACCTGCCGCGCATCATGGCACTCCTTTCGAGCCCTGCGCAAATCTGCCCTGCCAATTTCGTCGCGTCCGTTTGAAGCCTGGAGGCGGGGCATAGAGACGAGGTAAACTGTATGGGTAAATACATTGTAAAAAGAATATGCTATATGCTGGTGGTCATGGTGATATTGTCCTTTATCATGTTCATGATCTACAGCCTGCTGCCCAGTAACCGGGCTTATACCGATGCCAGTACCGAAATGAAGGCGATCAAAGGCAACATCAGCGCCGAACGGCGGGAAGAGATGTTTGACGAGCTGTATCTGAAATACCAGCGCCGCTACGGTACGGATACGGATAACAAGCTGATCCGTTATCTGCGCTGGATCGGCGTCTATCCCCTGTATGACGGCAGCTACAACGGCCTGCTCCAGGGAAACCTGGGCTATTCCTACGAATATAAGGCACAGGTACTGGACGTTATCAAGGATCCGATGATCAACACCATCCGCATCAATATTATAGCCACCATCCTGGCGCTGGGGATCACCATTCCTCTGGGCATCCGGTGTGCCGTGAAGCGAGGCAGCCGTATGGATCAGGGGGTGCAGGTGTTCACCATCATTGGATACAGTCTGCCCACTTTCCTGATCTGTATTCTGGGTGTGTGGATATTCTGCTCCAAGCTGGGGTGGCTGCCGCCCAGCGGCATGAAAACGCCCGGTTCCAACTACACCGGTTTGAAGTACTGGACGGACTGGCTGTACTATATGGCGCTGCCGCTGATCGTTATGACCTTCTGCAGCCTGGGGGGCATGACCCGTTATGTCCGCGCCTCCATGATCGAGGCGCTGTCCATGGACTGCATCAAAACCGCACGGGCAAAGGGTCTGAAGGAGAAGACCGTTATCTACTCCCACGCCTGGCGGAACGCCCTGATCCCCATTGTTACCCTGGTGGTGGGCTGGTTCCTGGGCATCTTCTCCGGATCCCTGGTGGTGGAGGAAATGTTTGCCATTAATGGTATGGGCAGACTGATGATCTCCTCCCTGCGTACCTCCGACTTTGACGTGGTTCTGCTGATGCAGCTTTTCTATGTGGCCATTTCTCTGATCGGAAATCTGGTAATTGATATCATCTATGGCCTGGTGGATCCCCGGATCCGGGTCAGTAAGTAAAGGGGGGGTAACGTATGAAAAAGAAAACGGTTCATTCCTCCAAGGGCGTTATTGGTCGGTGGTTTGGCAGATGGTTTTTCGGCGGCAGCAACCAGCTGGCGGATGAGGTGGAAGAAACATCCGACGAAGAGCGGGCAAGAGCCGCGGATGTGGAGGAGATCGTCAGCCCCGGAAAGCAGATCGTCCGCAACTTCCTGGATCGGAAGCTGGCAGTGGGTGCGCTGATCCTTCTGATCATCATGTTCATTGTCATGTTCGTTGGGCCTCTGTTTATGCCCACCTATTCCGACGCTTATACCGAGGTCACCCAGAAGAATATCGCTCCAACCATGTCCATGATGTCCGTCCCCAAGGAACTTCAGAATGACATTAAGATGATTGATGGCTTTGGCTCCTTCACGGTCGGCCTTTCCAACGAGGGCAAAGTCTACGTCTGGGGATCTACCAAGATCGGTACCACAGGCGTGGACGTGAGCGTCATCCCAGAAGAGGTTCAGAATGCCACAATCGCCATGGTATCCGCCGGCATCGACCACATCGTTGCCATTGGCGAGGACGGCAAGATCTATGCCTGGGGCTATAACCGTCTGGGCCAGTACGGCACTGAGGAAGAATTCCTGGCAGCCGGGTACGACACCAACCCCAACATTGCCTATTTCCCCCAGGAGCTGGCGGATAACGGCGTGGACGTGGCGAACATCAGAAAGTTCACCTGCGGCTATCAGTGCACGGCGATCCTGATGAACGATGGTACGTTGTATCTGTGGGGCAATAAGCTGGTGTATGCCAACATCGATGTTTTCCTCAACGCCCAGGGCCTGAAGGACATTGACTTCACCCTGAACTATATCGTTGGCCTGAACATGAATCGGGACAGCGTTTACACCGGTACCCGGGGCCTTTACGACATGGCCAGATCCACCATTACCGGAAAGACCACCAAGATCAAGGATTACCTGAACGGGAGAACCATTCAGTCCCTGGCGGCAACCAGCTCCAGCGTTGGTCTGCTGCTGAGCGACGGCTCTGTTTGCTTTGTGGGAGACTTCCCCTCCAGCAATATTGTGGATCTCCCCGAACTGGAGGAGGGCGAGACATTTGTGGAGCTATCCGGCGGCAGTTATCACTACTCCGGTCTGACAAATTACGGTAACGTCTATACCTGGGGCAGCAACGTCCAGGGCCAGGCTAAGGTTCCATCCAATGCGGGTGACGGCGCGGCGAAGCTTTACACCGGCTCGTTCCAGTCCTATACAGTGGATGAAAGCGGAAAGTTGGTTTCCAAGTGGGGTTTGAAGGGCTATGTCTTCGGCACCGATACCCACGGCGCGGATATCTTCCAGCGGATCATCAACGGCGGCAAAATGACTATGACCATCGGCGCGGTGGCAGTTATCATTTCCACCATTATCGGCATCATCGTCGGGTGCTTGTCCGGATATTTCGGCGGCAAGCTGGATATCCTGCTGATGCGCGTGGCGGAGATCTTTACGGCGATCCCCTTCCTGCCCTTTGCCATGATTCTGTCGGCGGTCATGGGCAGAATGACCATCAGCGAGAATATGCGCATCTTCATTATCATGTGCATCCTGGGTGTGCTGACCTGGCCAGGCCTTGCCCGGCTGGTTCGCGGCCAGGTGTTGGCGGCTCGGGAAAGTGAATATGTCACCGCCGCGAAAGCCATGGGCGTGAAGGAAAGCGTGATCGCGTTCAAGCATATCCTCCCCAACGTCATGTCCGTGATTCTGGTTACTCTGATGCTGGACTTTGGTACCTGTATGCTGACGGAATCCAGCCTTTCCTACCTGGGTTTCGGTGTTTCCTATCCCCGTCCCACATGGGGCAATATGCTCAACGGCGCCAATAATGCAACGGTCATTAACACTTACTGGTGGCAGTGGGTGTTTACAGCAATTTTCCTTGCGGTGACCACCATCTGCATCAACATCGTTGGAGACGCCCTTCGGGATGTGATGGATCCCAAATCCAACGTGGAAAAGTAAGGAGGGGAATACTATGCCGTTATTGGAAATCAAAAACCTGAAAACATTTTTCAAAACAAAAAAGGGTATCGTAAAAGCGGTCAATGACGTGTCCTATTCCCTCGAGTCCGGTAAGACCATCGGTATCGTGGGTGAAAGCGGCTCCGGCAAGTCCGTTTCCGCTATGAGCATCCTGCAGCTGCTGGACGAGAACGGTTATATTGAATCCGGCGAGATCCTCTACGAGGGCAGAGATCTGACGAAGCTTTCCGCCAAGGAAATGTGTCATGTTCGCGGCAATGAGATCTCCGTTATTTTCCAGGAGCCTATGACCAGCCTGAACCCGGTGTTCACCGTTGGCAGGCAGCTGTCTGAGCCGTTTATCATACACCAGGGCCTGAACAAAAAAGAAGCCTGGGAAAAAGCGATTAAGATGCTTTATGACGTTCAGATTCCCAACCCGGAGGCGGTTATCCGGCAGTACCCCCATCAGCTCTCCGGCGGTATGAGGCAACGGGTCATGATTGCCATGGCGCTTGCCTGCCGACCCAAGATCCTGATCGCCGATGAGCCTACCACTGCACTGGACGTGACCATCCAGGCGCAGATCCTACGTTTGATGAACGATCTGCAGAAAGAAAAGGGTACTTCCATCATCTTCATTACCCATGACCTTGGCGTTATCAATGAGATGGCAGACGATGTTGCGGTCATGTACTGCGGTCAGGTGGTGGAGAAGGCAGATTCCAAAACCATCTTTTCCGACTGCAAGATGAGTCACCCCTACACGGAGGGGCTGATGTTCTCCATTCCGAGGATTGACGCCATTCATCAGAAAATCGAACCGATTCCCGGCGTGGTTCCGCATCCCCTGGCGCTTCCCAAAGGCTGCAAGTTCGCTCCCCGCTGCAAATACTGTACGAAAAAGTGCATAGAGGAGGAACCAATCCTACAGGATGTGGGAAATGGTCAGCTGATTCGTTGTTTTTATCCAGAAAAGGAGGTAAGGCGCAGTGCAGAGCACCAAAAAATTACTGTCAATAAGTAACCTGAAGAAGTATTTTCCGGTTGCCAAGTCCTCCATCTTCCAGAGAAATCAGCTGTACGTTCGCGCAAATGAGGACATTTCCCTGGATATTTATGAAGGGGAAACCATCGGCGTCGTGGGTGAGTCCGGCTGCGGAAAGTCAACCTTGGGCAGAGTTCTGCTGCAGCTGTACCCGCAAACGGCCGGAAATACTATGTACTACGGCACCACATTGGACGCTGCTACCCCGATCTATATCAAGCACACCTTGAAAGAACTGGACAAGTATAAGTCCAAGCTGGAAAAAGCGTCCGCCAAGGCAGCGGAGCTGAACAAGAAGGTAGAGGAGACCGGAGAGGAAAACGCGGATTTCTATCTTCTCCAGGAGCGGAACCTTGCCCGCTGTGAGGAGCAGACCTGCCTCAACGCCATTGTCAAGATCCTGGGGGGCTTCTTCGCCAGGGATGAGGGCGGCAAGGGCAGGAGCCTGATGCTGAAGGTATATGACGAGAATGTAAAGCGGAACCGTCTGCTTACCCAAAAGCGGGATCTTCAGGTGGAGTACGATCACGCCTCCCAGCAGGGAAAAGCATCCGCTGAGAAGAAGGCTGCCGGACTGAAGCGGAAGCTGGATGAGCTGGAAAAGGAAATTGAAGCAAAAAATGCCGACGTCGCGAAGCTTCAGGGGGAACTGGATGCTCTGCGGGCGGCAAATGCCTCCGACCCGGAATTTGCCAAGTATGAAGCCATGCGGGATTCCGGTATCGACCTTTCCCGGCTGACCTATTCGGAAATGCGGGTTCTCAGGAAGGATCTGCAGATTATCTTCCAGGATCCCTATTCCTCTCTGAACCCGCGTATGACCATCGGTCAGATCATTGAGGAGGGGCTTCTGACCCACAAGTTCTATAAGCATGGCTCTCCTCAAATGCGTGAGCATATTGTCAAGACCATGAAGGAATGCGGACTCCAGGAGTACATGCTCCACCGCTATCCCCACCAGTTCTCCGGCGGTCAGCGTCAGCGTGTCGCGATCGCCCGCGCATTGGCGGTAAATCCCAAGTTCATTGTCTGTGACGAATGCGTTTCCGCTCTGGACGTGTCCATCCAGTCCCAGATCATCAACCTGCTCCAGGAGCTGAAGGAAAAGCAGCACCTCACTTATATGTTTATTTCCCACGATCTGTCGGTGGTTCGCTATATTTCCGACCGGATCTGCGTGATGTACCTGGGCAACGTGGTAGAGCTTGCCGATGCCAAGACTATTTTTGAGGATCCCCGGCATCCTTACACTGTGGCGCTGCTGTCCTCTATCCCCACTACCGATCAGGAAAGCCTTTCCAAGGAGCGGATCATTCTGGAGGGCAACATTCCCAGCCCAATCAAACCGCCGTCAGGCTGTAAGTTCCATACCCGGTGCTATATGGCCTGTGACAAGTGCAAGCGGGTGCCTCCGGAACTGCGTGAGGTAGAGCCGGGTCACTTCCTGGCGTGCCATTTCCCGGAAAGAAAAATGGACGAAAACGGCAATTACCTGTTTGAGCTTCCCCGGATGGCGCGGAAGTCCAGTCGGGGAGAATGAGTGGAATTGTCCTGGAGCAACGCAAAGGAGTAGCCATGATTTGGAAACGAATCCATGAAAACCTGTCGAAGCAGAAAAAGACGGAAGAGCCTGAGGAAAAGGAAGACGTGAGTCATAAGGATCTGCTCGCCATGATTTTAAGCGCCTACGCTACGATCCTGCTGCCCTGTTTGCTGGTTCTGGTGGGATTGTGCCTCCTTGTGATGTGGCTTTTTGGAGTGCTGTAAACCGGATCGTGTCTGCCGGGAAACCGTCTGACTGGATCGACAAAGACAAGGGACTGCTGTAAAATTGATTTTTGCAGCAGTCCCATTTAGATGGTTCGAGTTCTTTCCGGAAATAACAACCAGGGGATGCCTATGGGCATCCCCTGATTGTTGTGTATGACGGGCATGCCGTCAGTCTGTGGTGAAAGTCCACAAGGGGCGTAGTTGC
>CAZCLX010000066.1:0-9577 GCA_964499615.1 uncultured Oscillospiraceae bacterium | reverse complement strand
GCGTCAAATCGCCTTGTCTGGCGAAAAAATTTCTCGCCCTTGGGCATATTGCCAATTATCAAACAAGGCCTAATCACGTCGGAGGCAGGCAAATCACCCCGCGAAGAGAAGATCGGGATCGCTTCCTTTGGGAATTTCCGCTGCCTGGATGTGACCAGCATCACCAAATGATTTTCTGACGGTAGATAGCGACCGGCTCCTTTCCAATTGGCTTACCCGCAGGACGGCTTTATCGGAAAGAGGTTTCGCTTTCCACAATATTATCAGGAGGGAAAAACAATATGAAAAAAACAATCGCAGTACTTTTGACAGCCATTCTGATTGTGGCGGCTTTGTCCGGGTGCAACCTGGGTGGCAGCAAAGCCGTAAATGAGAACGGCGAGTATTCGCCCAATAAAATTACGGTTTTTTCCACTTTTGCGGTGGGTGGTGGCGTAGATACATTTGGGCGCAAAATCTCTAATATGCTTAAAACGACTGAGCTATGGGATGGCACATTCATTTATCAAAACGTAGGTGGCGCCTCTGGTCAAGTAGGCATGACCGAGATCTGTGAACAGCATCAGGGAGATGACAGCTATCTGATCCCAACCTCTGATAATGTTTTGCAAAGCGGGTACTTGAACAATATTGAAGGCGCCTATGGATACAAAGATGTCAGTCTGGTCTGCCGTTTGTATATGGAGTACCGTGTGTATGTTACATCCGCCAGTACCGGGATTACCAGCCTGGAAGATTTGGCAAATCGAGCTGAGGAGGGTGCTGTGATAGCGGCTAACTCCGGCAACGGCGGAGCCTCCCACATTGCTCTGTCCGGTTTGGCTTATGAAATGGGGATCAACATGCGTCACGTGCCGTATGGCGATGACGAAGATATCGTAGCGATATTGTCCGGTGAAGCGGACGTCGGTGCGCTGGGTTCCAACGAAGCAATTACTTATATTGAATCGGGGGATCTGATTCCGCTGGCGGTTGCTGCACCGCAGCGTCTGGATCAGGAAATCATGAAAAATGTTCCGACCTGTCATGAACTGGGCTATGACTGTGAATTCGGAACCTCCCGCGGCTGGGTAATGCCGGCCGAAGTCAGCGAGGGCGCCGTGAATTACTGGAATGCCCTTTTCCAGAAACTTGTTGAAACCGATGAATTTCGGGATTATGTGAATCAGGCTGGCGGTACGATCGCTTATCTTGGTCCGGAAGAATTCTATGAGGCAAATGTTGAACAGGATAACGCGACCCGCGCAATTCTTGAAAGAATAGGCTATTACGATTAAATTGTTATCCGGCGAAAGACAGGAAATGGCAAACCAGGTTTTAGCCATTTCCTGTCCGTGCTTTAGAAAGGAGTTATCTGTTATGCAAAGAAAGCTGCCATGTGTGTATATGCGCGGCGGAACCAGCAAAGCATGTTTCTTTCGAAAGGAGGATCTGCCAGCGGATCCCTTAGAACGGGAGCGTATCATTCTGCGTGTTTTTGGAAGTCCGGATAAAAATCAGATCAATGGGATGGGCGGGGCAACTCCAACCACAAGTAAGGTTGCAATCATCAGCCGCAGCGATCGTCCGGATGCAGATATCCACTACGAGTTCGGACAGGTCGGAATTGATTCGGCCTATATCGATCAGCATATGAATTGCGGGAATATATCGTCCGCTGTAGGCCCATATGCAGTGGATGAAGGATTGGTTCAGGCGGTTGAACCAATTACTGCAGTGAGAATCTACAATAGCAATACCGACAAAATTATTGTTGCCCATGTTCCAGTAAAAAATGGTCATTTTGCACCGGAAGGCAGTTATCAGATTGATGGAGTGCCAGGGAGCGGCGCAAAGATTCGACTGGAATTCTGTCATCCGGAAGGCGCGGCTACAGGAGTTGCATTACCAACAGGCCATGCAATGGATCAGATTGAAATAGACGGAGAGATAATTCCTTACTCTTTCGTCGACGCCGGAAATCCCATTGTTTTTGTAGAAGCGCAAAAAATCGGATTGACAGGCTTAGAGCTGCCATCAGAATATGAAAAGCTTTCCGATATTGTTGCTATCAAACGGCGGCTCGAGCGTATCAGGGGAACCTGTGCCATAGCCGCTGGCCTTGCAAAGGATCTAGATGATGCAAGAGTGAATAGCCCGGTACTGCCAAAAGTTATCTGCTTCCAAAGACCAGCTTCTTATACTGGCAGCAATGGGAAGCGGATCCATAATTGTGATATAGACCTGGCGGCAAGATTCATTTCCATTCATGGTAAAATGGCTCCGGCATTTGCGGTAACGGGGGGTATCTGCACCGCTGTGGCGGCGAATATTTCCGGCACGGTCGTTAACCAAATCTTGGGAGCAAATGAGAACGGGTATCCATGCGTTCGCATAGGACATCCTTGCGGGGTAATGGATGTGGAAACCACTCTGGAATATCAGAAGGATGGACCACCCACAGTATTAAGCTGTATCATCGGACGTACAGCCAGAAAAATTATGGACGGATACGTTTACGTAGATGAGCCTTTTCTGTAATTTCCGCCATGATTTCAGGTGAATTATACTCCATGCGGAAATACCAGATTTTTCAGCAAGCCCTAATTAGGGAAGTTCTGATTCATACTGATATTCCATAAAAATGTTTAATCCGAAGGATTGAACATTTTTACATGAAGATAATGTGAAAGACAATCAGAATTTAGGCCTTGTTTGAAAAGGGGACAAAAAAGTAACCCTGCCAACGAGAGCGTTTTCAGGGTGCGAGCAGCATAGCGGGGAACAGATCAGGCAGAGTTCAGGATAGTTAAAGGCGCCGAAACGCTTCTTTTGATAATGGGGCTGCAAACTGTTTGCGGGAGTGGTAATGATCGTAGCAACCAGGAATGTCTTGCGGACATCAACACCGCAACAGGTAGGATATACGACTTTCACGCAAATGACCTCCTCATAAAAAATGGCAAGGAGAATGCAGTGACTGAACCACCAAGCATTTAACAGGCGTTAAAGCAATTCTTAGTGTACTGGCTTAGAAGCGCAACTTATTTGTGCTTATAAAGGCGATTCTAAGGAAACTCTGAACAATTCGGCATCGGCTGGACAGCGGATCTTTTGCCCCACCGGTACAGTATGAAAAACGTGAAATACATCCAGTATTCCCACGTTTTCCATACTTTCCGGTGAGTCAAAATCTCTCGCTGCTTTTTTCTCGCCTCATTATTCAGAGCTTCCCTAAATATATTTCATCCCGGGGATTGAGCATTTTTATCCGTATTATGCGCAAAAAACAGCAGCGGACAATCATAGTTCGCTGCTGCTCTTTTCTATTATCTCTGCCCGTAATAGGCGTTCTTGCCATGCTTGCGGAGGTAGTGCTTATCCAATAGCTCCTGCTGCATCCGCCCGGCATTGGGGTTTAGGCTCATTGCGTGGTAATCCATAAACGCGACCTCTTCCAGCACCACCGCGTTGTGAACCGCCTCCATGGCGCTCACGCCCCAGGCGAAGGGGCCGTGGCTATGAACCAGCACCGCAGGCACCTGGGCGGGGTCAATGTCCCGTTCCCGAAATGTCTCGATGATGACATTTCCTGTCTCCCGCTCGTAGTCCCCACCGATCTCCTCTGGAGTCATCCGCCGGGTGCAGGGGATATCCCCGTAGAAATAGTCCCCCTGGGTGGTGCCCATAGCGGGAATCGACACACCCGCCTGGGCAAAGGAAGTGGCCCATCGGGAATGGGTGTGGACGATGCCTCCCAGCGCCGGGAAGGCATTATACAGGGCAACATGGGTGTCCGTATCGCTGGAGGGCTTCCACTTTCCCTCCACAGGCTTTCCGGTAGTCAGGGAGACCACCACCATGTCATCCGCTGTCATGCCGTCGTAGGCTACGCCGCTGGGCTTAATAACCATCAATCCCTTTTCCCGATTCACCCCGGAGACGTTTCCCCAGGTAAAGGTGACAAGATTGTATTTCGGCAGCAGCAAATTGGCCTCACAAACCTGTTTTTTTAACTCTTCCAGCATAGTATTCCCTCCTAATTAAATCGCTTCCACGGCCTTGCTTTCCACGCTCAGCAGGGCCTTATAGCGCTCCATGTACCGGTTGAACCCGTCCACATCCTCTTCCTCCGGGGCTAGGGTGGTTCCCAAAACGTTCCGGAAAACGCGGCTATCCAGGTAATCCTCCAGCGTCTGCCCTGGCTTCCGGCTCACTAGGAATGCCGCCAGCAGCGCCATGCCGTAGGGGCCTCCCTCTCCCGCGGTTTCCATACAGGTGACGGGAGCGCCGCAGGCGGCAGCCAAATATTTCTGTCCAACCACCGGGGTTTTGAACAGACCTCCGTGGCCGGTAAGCGAATCAATGGAGACGTTCTCCTTTGCCAGGATATCCATGCCGATTTTCAGGGTTGCCATGGTGGAATAAAGGGTCGCGCGGAAGAAATTCGCCAAGGTGAATCGGCTGTCCGGGCGGCGGACAACCATCGGACGGCCCGCGTCCATGTGGGTCACGCCCTCTCCCGCCAGGTAGTTGCACACCAGAACGCCGCCGCAGTCCGGATCCCCCTCCAGGCTCTTTTCATAAAGCTTCGTGTAGGTTTCTCCCGTGGCAGGATTCCCGCCCAACAGCTGAGCGGTCTCTTTCAGGAGGGACACCCAGGCATTGGAGTCGTTTGTGCAGTTGTTGCAATGAACCATGGCCACCGGTTTTCCCGTAGGCGTCGTTACCATGTCGATCTCTTCGTAGACGTTTTTCAGCGGACGCTCCAGCACCACCATGGAGAAGATGGACGTGCCGGCGGACACATTGCCCGTCCGGGGCGCCACCGCGTTGGTGGCGGTCATACCCGTTCCCGCGTCGCCTTCGGCAGGGGCAAAGGAAATTCCGGCAGGAAGCAGACCATCCAGCAATGCGGCGCCGGTTTCACTCAGGCTGCCCGCATTTTCCCCCGCCATGAGAACGCCGGGGAGAATATCCTGAACATCCCAGGGCAGACCTCTGCCAGCCACCAGATGCCGGAACTTTTCCAGCATATCTTCATCGTAGCACAGTCTGTCGCTGTCGATGGGGAACATGCCGGATGCCTCACCGATGCCAACGGCATTCAGCCCGGTGAGCATATAGTGAACATATCCTGCCAGGGTGGTAATATGGGCGATTTTGTCCACATGTTCTTCCCCATTCAGAATTGCCTGATACAGGTGGGCAATGCTCCAACGCTGGGGAATGTTGAAACCGAACAGTTCCGTCAGCTCCGCCGCCGCCGGGCCAGTGATGGTGTTCTGCCAGGTACGGAAGGGTACCAGCAGATTCCAATCCTTGTCAAAGGCCAGATAGCCGTGCATCATAGCGGAGATGCCCATAGCGCGAACCGACTCCCGGTGCTCAATCCCGGCGAGGGCCTGACGCAGACCGACCCACGCCTCTTCCAGGTCATATGTCCACACCCCGTCCCGGAAATCGCTTTTCCAGGTATAATCCCCGGAGGAAACCGGGTTAAAACCTTCGTCAATGGCAACGGCTTTGATTCGGGTGGAGCCGAATTCCACCCCTAAAAATGTTCTCATAGCGTCCTCCTTTGTTTTTTTATTTCCCCCAGCGTGTCAGATATAGTGCGAGCAATGGTGCAGCCTGATTCATAGATACAGCTGCCGTAGCAGCAGTCCACCTCGGTAAGCGTTCCGTTTTCCGTCACCAATGTGACGGTGCGGCTGCCGTCCAGCTGGCGGCAATAGCCTGTGAAAAAGCGTTCTTCCTCCATCTTCTAACCCTCCACCGCGCAGAAGCCCCGAGGGGCCAGGGTCAGATGCGTAGGCGACACCAGCTCGATATTCCGCCCAAAGATCAGCTTTCCCGCCGGAATTTCCATTGGATCGCCGCTTCGGTTTACATAAACCCGAACACAATTGCCCTGATATTCCCGGACATAGCCCAGATGCTTGTCCCCTGCCTGGAAAAAGGAAATGGATCCCAACCGGAGCGCGGGATGATTTTTGCGCAGCATGGCAAGGCACTGGAAATGCTCCTGAAGCTCCCGATCCTCCCTGCCCCAGGGGAAGGTACGCCGGTTAAAAGGATCCCGGTAGCCTTCCATCCCTGCCTCGTCGGCATAGTAGATGCTGGGGCTGCCCGGCAAGGTGTACTGGAGGAAGGATGCCATCAGCAGCCGGTCCCGGGCAACTTCGGACTGATTCCTGGAAAGACGCCGGATGGCTTTTTCTTCCCGGGGTCCGTCAAAGTCGTCCACCAGCGCGGTAAGGATCCGGGGGGTATCGTGGGTGCCCAGCATATTCATGCAGCAGGCCATCACCTGGGGCGGATAATTCTCCACAATGGACATCACCGTATCCCGAAGGCCTCTTCCGCTGTCTCTGCCCCGCATAAAGTCCAGGATGGCGGTGCGGAAGGGGTAATTCATCACGCTGTCCAGTTCCCCGGCGGTAAAGTAAGTCCGCCGCCTATCATGGGAGATTTTGTTGGAAGCATCCTCCCACACCTCGCCCAGCACCAAGCTGTCCGGCTTTATCTCCCGAACCCGCTTATGGAGCATGGCAATGAATTCATCCGGCAGCTCGTCCGCCACATCCAGCCGGAAGCCATCGGCCCCCAGCTTTAGCCAGTGAGCCACCACCGAATCTTCGTCCGTGATGATATAGCGCAGATAGTCTGGGTGCATTTTGTTCACCGTGGGCAGGGTGTCGAAGTTCCACCAGCTCCGGTAGCTTCCCGGCCACTGGTAAAAGAAATACCAACTGTAGTAGGGAGAAGACTGGGTGCAGTAAGCGCCGTTGCCTCCAAAAACCCCCTGGCGGTCAAAATACAGACTGTTGGAGCCGGTGTGGGAAAATACCCCGTCCAAAATCACGTGCATTCTCCGAAGATGGGCCTGACGGCACAGTTCCCGAAAATCTTCCAATGTGCCCAACATAGGATCCGGGATTTTATAGTCCCCGGTGTCGTAGCGGTGGTTGGAGTAGGCTTTGCAGATGGGGTTGAGATAAAGAATACTGACCCCCAGCCCCTCCAGGTAGTCCAGCTTTTCCGTAATGCCCCGGAAGTTCCCTCCAAAGAAATCGTTATTTTGAACGATGCCGTTTTCGTCCGGCTGCCACTCCACCTCCTCATACCAATCCCGATGGATGGTATATGGTTCCAGTTTGCCGGTGAGATCCGATTCTCCGTTTTTGCGGAACCTGTCTGGAAAAATCTGATAGAAAATGGCGCCCTTCGCCCATTCCGGAACGGTGTGGTTCGAGGGAACGCAGCTGAGCTGCCACTGACCTCCATCCTCCATATTGGTGTCGTCCCCCTGCTTAAACAGGCGGAAGCTGCCCTGGTCGTGAAAGACCCGGAAATAGTAGAAGTACAGTCCGGTATCCGGCAGAGAGAAATCCCCCCGGAAAATATCATAAGCCCCTTGCCGGCTTTCCCGCCCCAGGATGAACACCCCGGCAGGGGAACCGCTCTCATAGGACAGAAGGCACTCCAGTCTCTCGGCACAGACGGACACGGGAACGTGAACCCGCAGGGTACAGCTCTGCCCCGGGGTCAGCACCCCAAAGGGATCCTTGAATTGGGGAAGCTTGCTGTCATACAGGATTCTCATTTACGACCTCCGAAACATCGTAATCACTTACCTACCGTTACCTTGTCATTGCCCTTTTCCAGCTCGGTAAAAACCGGCTTTAAGACGTTTGTCTGCAAGAATGTCATAAATCCGAAGCCCACCGTGACCCAAAAGATCAGTGTCTGGACGAACACCGGCACAGATATCAGAAACAGGATCAGCGGTAGCAGTTCCATAAGCACCAGCAGCAGCGTCCGGGGCAGCTTGATCAGCGCCAAAATTAGGGCATTGTAAACGTGCTGCCGTAGAGTATTTTCGTACCGAGTCAGCAAGGGGAACAGGTATGCCGCTACGCTGGCAACCAGCGCCGCCAGAATCGCGATCAAAATATACATGACTGTTCTCACTGTGCCGCTGAAGTAGCCCATCACCAGCAGTACGTCGCACACAAGGCTTACGATTACCAGCAGAAGAACCAGCCACACAACCGTCGCTTGCTTGAAATTCTGCCGGAACGCCCGGAAAAAAGTTTTTATGATCCCGTTGTCCTGGTCATATACAATGTCCTGAATCACCCGATGAAGGGCAGACAGGGACGCCCCCAGCGTCACCACTGGGAGAGAGCACAGAATAAACAGGGCATTGAGGATCATCAGGTCGAACACCCTGGACAGGAACTGAATAAACGGGTTATCCAAATTAAACAGGTTTTTCATTGGGCGCCTCCTGCTGGGGTTCCCCTTTCCGCAGAGCGCTGGGGGACACACCGTAATAGCTTCTGAAATGAATGTAAAAATTGTTCGGTTGCGAGTAGCCCACCATACCGGCAATCACGGAAATCTTCTCCCGAGTCGTCAGGACGAGAGTCCGCGCCATCCGCATCCGGTAGGCCATCAGGTAGTCGGAAAACCGAAGGCCAGTGTCTCTGCAGAACACTCTTCCGATATATTTGCTGCTCATGCCCAGCGTTCCTGCCAGCTCTGTCAGGCTCAGCGGCATTCGATAGCTGCTGTGCACCAGAGAGATCAGCTTAGCGGTTGTTCTGGAAAAATGGTCGCCGGGCACTTCCAGCACCGGATCAATCTCCTGATCCGACGCTTCCGGAGACGCAACGTGGATAAGCACGTCTGTGAGTGCCCAATGGATAAAGCCGCGTAGCTCCTCCCGCTCCACCGGCTTCAGAAGATAATCCCTGGTGCCGGAGCGCATATAGTCCCGAAGCCGCGTTGTCTCACCCGGGCGAAGTAAAGCGCATACAAGAGTTTTGGGAGAGGCCTCCCGAAGAAGCCAGATAAGTTCCGGCCCACGGCCTCCGTCCAGGTCACCCTCAATCAGCGCCAGATCCGGCTTCAGCTCCATTCCCATGTGGATTGCCTCCGGGAAAGATCCTGCGGTGACCACTCTATGGAAGCCCAGTGCGGCCCAGTCCAAATCCTGCGACAATTCGTCACAGAGGAACTTGTTGTTGTCGGCAATCAATAGCGAGTACATTGCGTACCTCCAAATAATCAATAGTAAAAGTATAACATAATTTTTTTAAAACTGCAACACTTGGCGGGAAGTTTCCCAATGCTGACAATAGAAATAAATAAGGTTCAATGAAAAAAGTTGTGTGATTTACATTTTGTTACAAATATGATCTTGCAGTCAATGTAGTGAATTTTGCATCCTGCGCCCCGAGGGAGTGTAGACAAGGGAGTGGAATGTTCAGAATCCGACTCATGTTGCATGATGCTGCTTGGTGTCGAAACGCACAAACACACAAACTTTTTCATTGGGGCAAATTTTTTCGCAAAATTGATGATTTCCCGTTTCATTTTGTAAGTATCTGTGGTAGAATGTGTCATGGAAGGATTCGCTCCTTTTTGTTTGGTTTAGTTGCTTTTGGTAATTCAATTATATCACAAAATTGAGCGAATTTCCTTCCTTTTTTCTCTTTTTACAGCGTTTCTTGTGACTGTTTACCTGTGGATAAAGTCAAGTCCAAATTTGTGTGTAAATTGCCTTAGGTATAATCTGGAAGAGGCT
>CAZCLX010000065.1:0-9709 GCA_964499615.1 uncultured Oscillospiraceae bacterium | reverse complement strand
GACAAAATCTTTCGCCACCAGCTCTTGCCGATTTATTCAGAGCTTCCTTAACATTTTGATTGAAGATCAGTATAAAAACAAGGGCGCGTTGTGCAACGCGCCCTTGCTGATACGTTTTTATCCGAGGGATGAGGTTTTTTTACGCCCAAACCGCCGCTGGGTGTTTCGCGAAATCAGTGAAGTTCGGGCCAATAATCCTTGTTGGCCTCGATCATTTCATCCAGGATCTCTTTTGCCACCTTCATGCTGGGAACGGTCTTGTTTAGGGTAAACGCTTTCAGAACCTTCTCATAGGAGCCTTCAATGCAGCCCTGCACCAGCAGTTTTTCACAGTTAAGCTGCTGCATCATCAGTCCCTGCTCAAACAGCGGGATGTTATCCCGGGCAATCACCTCGGGACCGTTTTTGCCGATATAAGCAGGCACCTCCACCATAGCGTCGTAAGGCATATTGGGTATGGCACCCCGGTTTTCGGTGATAACCAAGAAGCGGGCCTTTGTATCGTTCTTCAAGGCGATGGCAAGATCAGCCATCCAATCGCCGTGGCTGCCGGCATAAAACACATTCTCGTCGATTTCGCCGGTGGCAAGGTACTTGTCGATGCCGTCAAACAGGTTTTTCTCCCGGGTCTCCATCACTTCGTTGGCGCGGGTATGGTTAGGATCGGAATGCTCCACAAATTCTTTTGCCTGGAGATAGTAATTCAGGTAAGTATTGGGGAGTGTTTCCGGGAAGTTGGACATGATCTCATACACGCCCTTCCAGACATAATACCAGCTGCCCTTTGTATGGCGATTGGTATCCGTACCGGAATCCCGCTTGTTCATCAGCGCACCCTTGTCTTTTAGGTACGCATCCGGCAGCAGGATCTGATGCTCCATGATGTAGTCCCTGAGCTT
The DNA here is from genome assembly GCA_964499615.1 of uncultured Oscillospiraceae bacterium. Lineage (GTDB taxonomy): Bacteria > Bacillota > Clostridia > Oscillospirales > Oscillospiraceae > Faecousia. The sequence goes on along the minus strand of CAZCLX010000065.1, from coordinate 8,810 downwards.
GCCCATAACATCCTGGCCCTTGTATTCTATGGAGGTGAACCAGCCGAAGTGGTTTAATCCAAAGTAATCATAAACCAGATCCTTCTTGTCCACATTCAGGGCGGCGGCAACCACATCAATAATGGCAATTGGCATATCGCAAATGTTGATGATCCGCGCCTTGGGCCGAAGCACACGGCACGCCTCCGACACGATGGAAGCCGGGTTGGAGTAATTCAGGATCCAGTGGTTCGGTTTGGCGTACTTTTCCACATCGTCGATCATTTTCACCATTGGGAAAATGTTGCGCATTCCGTACGCCAGGCCGCCGCAGCCGCAGGTTTCCTGCCCGACGCAGCCGTGACGCAGAGGAATTTTTTCGTCCTTCTCCCGCATGGCGTATTTCCCCACCCGCATCTGGGCGAAAATAAAATCGGCGTCGGTGTAAGCGACCTCCTCATCATAGGTGACGGTCAGCTTGATCCCGCTTTTCAAGTCCTCCTCCAGGATCCATTTCACCAAAACAGCGACCCGATCCTGGCGCTCCTTATCAATGTCGAACAGGCGGATTTCCTCTACGCCCAAATCGTCCTTGCGCAAAGCAATCGATTTTACAATACCGGCGGTAAATGTGCTTCCGCCGCCTACAATGGTAATGACCATGATTCATTTCTCCTTTTTGATACTTTTAATAAAAAGACAGCGCCGCAAAAATAGTATTACTTGTGAAAAATTTTGCTCAAGTGTACCAGAAGGTAGACCTCCTCCTGAGCGTTTAGGGTGTAGTGAAATGCGGACTGGATATATGCTTTCAGCCGGTCAATACATTCCTGGTGCTTGTGATGCTTGAGGACCAGCAGACGATACAGTCCATCCACGCCGCCGTCCTCCCATTGGGTTTGGCTGATGATCCGCTGCGCCAGGAATTTCAGATGGGTTGTCAGGCGCATGGTGTCAATCTGATCCGGATCCAGATCCACCCCGTAGGTGTCTCGGATTACGTCCATGGCACCCTTGACCAGTTTCAGGGTGTTGTAGGTCATATCCCGATTCATGGTGGAGCTGGCCAGCTGCAGCGCTATGTAGCTGGCCTCATACTCCGGCAGCTTTATGCCGCAGACCCGCTCAACTTCGACCAGCGCCCACTGACCGATCTCGTATTCCTTGCGGTAGAGCATTTTTGTCTCCGTCATCATCAGATTCGGCATCTCGATCCCTTGCTCATACCGCTCGATGGCAAAGCTGATATGGTCTGTTAGGGACAGAATCATCTGATTTTTCAGTTCCAGGCCACAGGTTCTGGCATATTCCAGGATCCGTTCTGCCGCTTCCAGAGCTTCCGGTCTGGTATCATTTAACAGCTGGAGAAAACGGGTTTGCAAATCGTTCTGGATGTAATAGATCTTCTCAATCCGATTTTCCTCAATTTTGTCTCCCGGACGCTTGCTGAAGCCGACGCCGGAACCAATCACTACCGCTTCCCTGCCGTCCGACGTCACTGTTGACACAGCGTTATTGTTGTAAACTTTGACCGCTCTCATCTCACCGCACCCTATCCTTCGTCAGCTATATTCTATCACTGTGTCTTCTCCCTTTTTTACTTGTCTGCCGTGGTACAGCGCCTTGATTTCAAATGCCTCGTGGTTGAGAAGGATCAGCATGGTAGTCATATCGATCTTCTTTTCCCTCATAACCTCCGGGTCAAAACGGATAATGGGCTGCCCCTTTTTTACCGCCTGACCGGCTTGGGTCAGCACCTCAAAGCCTTCACCGTTGAGCGCTACCGTATCGATGCCGATATGAACCATCAGCTCAAGACCGTCCTCCCGTTCCATGGCGAACGCATGACGCGTGGGAGTGATGAGAGACAGCGTACCGTCACAGGGTGCTACAATGGTATCCGATTCCGGGCAAATGGCAACCCCTTCTCCCAGCGCCTTGGCGGCAAAGGCGGGATCGCGCACGTCTTTCATCGGGATGCACTGACCGTCCGCCACGGCGGTCAGTACTTTATTTCCTTTTTTTCGAAACAGCTGGAACATCCTATCCTTCCTCCTGATACGCCGGGAAAACGGTTACTTTAATTCCGGCCAGTAGCCCCGGTTTGCCTCAATGTAGTCGTCCAGGATCGCCTTGGCGGTGTCTGTGTCGTTGACGCAGCGGTTCAGCGTCAGGGCCTGCCACGCCTTCCGATAGCTTCCCTCCAGGCACGCATCCACAGTCAGCTTCTCATAGGCAAACTGATTTTCCAAAAGGCCCTTCTGGAAGGTGGGGATTTCGCCTACGTTCAGAGGCTCCAGACCGTTGGCACCAGCCAGGCAGGGAACTTCCACCATCATTCCTTCGGTTAGGTTGGAGACGATGCCGTGATTTTCCACCATGCACAGGAAGATCTCCTTTGTGTTGTGAGCAAGGGCGCAGGACAGATCCACAATATATCCCGCGTGACCGTTCATGGCGGTGGGATCCGGTTCATACTGGGTTCCCTTCAGACGGCCCAGCTGGATAATGGCGTCCATTTTGGCAAATTCTTCCTTTTCGTGGCCGTCCATTACCTCGTTGGCACGGGTGTACTCCGGATTCTCAATGGAGAACATATGCTTGGGATACAAATAGTATTGCAGGTATGTGTTGGGAAGCGTCCCGGGATAGTCCTGGATCATTTTACTCATGAAGTTGAAGGTTTCCATCCAGCTCCCCTGGACATTGTGGTTAATCTTGCTTCCGTCCGCTCCGTGAGAAATCTGCTCTGACAGGGTTTTCGTATAGATCTGCCGCAGACGGGGCAGATAATCCTCGCCGGTATGCTTATTGTAAACATGGGTAAACCAGCCAAAGTGGTTCAAGCCGTAATAGCGGGCCTCCAGATCGTTTACATCGATGCCCAGGGAAATGGCATACATACCCATAATGCCGATGGGCATATCGCAGATATTGATCAGGCGGTGGTCGGTGGGGAATACCCGCTTGGTCGCCTCCGCCACAATGGCGGCGGGATTGGAATAATTCAGGATCCATGCCTCCGGTGACCATTTGCGGATTTGGCGAACCAGCTCACACACAGCGGGAACGCTGCGCATGCCATAGGCGAAGCCGCCGGGGCCGCAGGTTTCCTGCCCTACACAGCCATGCTTCATGGCGATTTTTTCGTCCTTTTCCCGCATTTTCATTCGGCCTGCCCGAATCTGCATAAACGCGAAATCCAGATTCTGAAATGCCTGGTCGGGATCCGTGGTCCAGCTCAGCTGGCACTCCGGATAGTATTCCCGGAACAAAATAGTGCCAAACTGACCGACTTTCTCCTGCCTTTCCGGCTCGTTATCGTACAGCACCAGCTTCTTCATCGGGAAGCGGTCCTTATTATTTACCAGCATCTTCAAAATACCGGGTGTATAACGGGATCCGGCACCTGCGATGCAGACTGTAAACGGACTGGTCACGGTTTTCCCTCCTTAACCTTGCCTATTGTGTTATTTTGTTTCCGATGCCATGACATTCAGACGGACTTCCACAGCTTCCCGCACGTCCGGGACGCCGACACCGTAGATGATCTGGATGTCGTTTCCTTTTTTCACGATACCGCTGTTGGCGGTTTTATTGATTTCCTCGTCCCGGACCAGCGCGGGATCCTTCACATTTACCCGCAGACGTGTAAAGCAGTTGCCCACGGTGTTGATGTTGTCTTTGCCGCCCAGACCGGCGATGATATGATCTACGTCGATTTTCGCGTCAAAGCTTCTCGCCGGCTCCTGATCGCCTGTGGCATTATCCGCAACCGGATCTTCGCGTCCTGGCGTTTTAAAATTAAATTTCTTAATCAGGAAGCTGAAGACCACAAAGTAAACCGCGATCTGAATGATACCAAGCAGCAAGCCCAGGGGCCACTTAGTGCCTTCCGCGCCGTAGGAAAGGTTGTACAGCACGTTTCCGATAATTCCGGCGTTGGTAAACATGTGAATATCCAGAATTTTGATCAGCGCCATAAACAGACCGGTAATTCCCGCGTGGATCACCCAAAGCAGAGGGGCCGCGAACATGAACAAAAAGTCGATAGGCTCCGTCAGTGTAGCCATCAGGCAGGTGATCATCAGCGGCACCACCATAGCGGCGGTACGGGAACGGTTTTCCTTCCGAGCCGTGTAGATGAAGGACAGGCAGATGCCCATGTAACCAAACATCTTAACAAAGCCGGTGAGGTAGAAGAAGGAATCGGACAGCGGCAGATTCATGCTGATCTCGGTCATAGCTACGGGATACGCGCCGACGATGGTATTCTCCCCCAGCTGCAGTGTGCCGCCCACCTCGGAGAACAGGAAGGGGGTGTAAATCAGGTGATGCAGACCGGTGGGGATCAGCAGACGCTCCAAACCGCCGTACAAACCGATGCCAAACGCGCCGGCAGAGCGGATCAGCCGGGAAACGGCGGAGATGGCGCTCTGAATATAGGGCCATACAAAGTTGGTGACGATGCTGAACGCGCCGATAGCCAGAATGGTTATCATAAAGGTAAATACGCATCCGGAGTACATTTGCAGGACGCCCTTAAACTTCTTGTCAATCGTTTTGTTGAAAATAAAGCCGCACAGAAGGCCGATCAGGATGCCGCCAAATACGTTCATATCCAGAACCTGCGTACCCAAAATCGTGGTCTGGCCAGTTCCGGTCAGGCCGATCATGCCGGAGGCTTCCGCCAAGCTGTCCAGAGATGTCAAAATGGAGTTGTTCATTGCCAGATACACCAGGTACGCCAGCAGGCTGATGATGGCTGCCTTGTGTTTTTCCTTTTTTGCGTAAGAGGCTGCGATACCCACGCAGAACAGAATGCTCAGATTGTTGATAACCGCCATGATGCCGGCTTTCAGCATGGTAAATACCAAGCTGATCGGCTTCCATGCCAAAAAGGGAAGCGCCTGGACAATGTTGGATTGGGTAAATACCGTGGCGATTGCCAGGATCATACCGCCGCCTGCCAAATACATCAGTGGCTGCGTCAAGGCTTTGGAAAAGCCTTCAAGGGTTTTGGAGAGTTTTTCTTTGAACAGCATAGTGAGTCCTCCTTAAATATTTTTTATTACAATGCTGGGTTCCCGCGGTTGAATCCGGCATTCTTTCCCTTTGACGTTTTTCGAAAAATAAAAAGCATGAGTTCTCTTTTCCGTCGGAAAAGGAACTCATGCCTGATTGAACAGTAACACGTCGTCTGCACATTATTCATTTATTCTAAGCTTACTATAACGTTTTTAAAAAGTTTTGTCAAGTATTTTTCACTGATTTTTTTAAATTTTTTCACGCTGTTTTTTACGTTTTCAACAAAGCCCAAATCCGGATCAGTTTTCATAGGTCAGACGGGCGGAAAAAACTCTGTGGGCTTGCGCATCTTCTTCGAAGCCTTCGATCTGAACGGCGCCCTGAGGAATGGCATCGTAGCGGAGGGACAGGATCTGGCCCTCCTTGGCCTCGGTGTGATAGCAGATGATGAATTCCCGGAGATTGTTGACCCGGTGGAAGGAACTGGGGAGCAGATCCGCTATCCAGTCCATATAGCGGGTGTTATTCATATGCCCGTTCCGATCCAGGTCGGTGTAGCACACCTTGCGCTTTACTTCCCCGGTAAGAACCTTGGGAACCAATGCCCCGGGGATGGTCAGTTCCCCACCCCGGAGGGTTCCCGGCACCAGAATTTCCGATTTTCCTGGGAGAATCATATTCCGGGTGTCCAGATCCATCAGCACCCACAGGGAGATAGAGCGGAAGCATTCGTTTCCGTTTTCGTCATAGGCCACGGTGCTTCTTGGGTAGGCGACCCGGGTAGCGGGCATGGGCCAGGTCTCTACCCGGATGGTTTCCCCGCTGTGAGGAAGTCGGGTGATCTGCACCCGGTGCCGGGTCACCGCCCAGAACAGGCGGCGCTTTAACAGATCTTCGTATCCTACGGACAGTTCGGTGGAGTGTGCCCCGCTGGTCTCCTGGATGAAAAAAAGCAGCTGAGAGGGCTTCAAATACCCCCGGCAATCCACCCGGCTGTCGTCAATAAAAAAAGTTTGCTGATAGATTGGTTCCATAGTGCGCCTTCCTTGAAAAAGTGAGATAGTGGTCAGAGTATGCGTTTATCTTGCGAGGAGCTCCAGAATCTGGCGGTAGCGGGCGGTATCCGGGGAGCCGACGCCCTTGCCGGACATATCCGCCTGCTGTAGAAGCACCAGGTTCCGTAGGGTATCCTTTCCCAGGGTTTCCGCCAGACGGCGAAGCTGCCGGGGATCCGGCTGGAGAGGGATCATGTGATTTAAGATGAGAGCCGTCACCTCCTGCCGAAGAGGATCCGGGCAGCCCATGCGGCGGAGAATGACATCCGCCATTTCCGAACCCAACTGGGGATGACGGTGGAAATGACCTCTGCCGGTTTCGTCCTGAGTGAAGGCGGGAATTTTCCCGATATCGTGAAGCAGCGCCGCCCACCGCAGCGCCGGCTCCGGGGGCACCGACGAAACCACATAGGCAATGTGGGTATAAAGATCGTAGGCATGATGGGGCGAGTGCTGGTCAAAACCGATCGTGGGCGCCAGTTCCGGGATCGCCCCGGCGATCACCTGGGCGTACTGAATCAGCAGATCCTTGTCCGCCCGGGGAAGCAGACGGTTTAGGCGGTCAAAGATCCGCTCCGGAGGCAGCGAGGGACAGAGGAACGCCAATTCCTCCAGCTCCTGACATACAGATCCTGTCATACGCATTCCATATCGTCGCTAAGAAGGGTGGTCAGAATGTGGACCGCCCCGGCAGCGTGGATCCAGGAATAGCTCCCGGCAATGGCGGTAGCGCAGAAGAAGATACCCAGCACCCCGCTGACAAAACGCTGTTTCCGCCCCGGAAGCCCCAGGGACAGGGCAGCGCGGTAGTAGGAAAACAGGCACAGGCAGATTTCCGCTCCCAGAGTGAAGACGTAATCCTGGAGCTGGGGATCCCGGCTCCAGACCGGGTAGTTGGTGAGCATATTGAGAAGGAAGAAAACCGCCGCGGCAACCGGACAGAAAAAGGGAATACTTTTCTTAAAAATCTGACAGAAACCTGAGGCAATCAGAGATGCCATGCAAACCACACCCAGAATTTTTCGAACCGGCGTCAGAGCGGGAAAACCCTCCAGGCCGCCTGTGGAAACGGAGATAAGTACTGCCACGCCCAGGAGAATATCCCCAATCCCGGCAAAAATCCGTCTGCTGGGAACATCAGGGGTTCGGTTACCCATCCAGGAGCCTCTGCTTGCGGCAAACGCCAGCACAAAGGCGGCGGCGGTCAGAAGCCACACGGCGATTTCCAGGGGATGCCCCTGCTGAAGCAGCCCGCGGCTATCCAGGGCGACGCGGTATAGCAGCGCCCGCAGCCCCGCTCCGGCAAGACCCATGGCCAGCGCTGCCAGAGGATAGAAGATGTGACGTTTTTGGTGGTTCATGGTATGTCTCCTTGTTAGCGGATAGCGAAGGGGAAGAGTGGACGGTTAGCGGGGCGCGTCACATGAAAACGGAAAATATCGCGGCGAGGATGGGCTGATGGAGGAGGTAAATTTGCAGGGAATATCTGCCTACGGCGGTAAAAAATTTAACCGCCGGGTTGTGTGGGCTTACGGAGGGGAAAAGGGTTTTCTTTTCCCGGTACAGCGTCCGTCCCAGCACCGCCCCCAGGAGGAAAAAACCCAGGTTAGGAAGCAGGGGGAAGTAGTCCGAGGAGGCAAAGCTCTTCGGGACAAACCCCAGCATCAGAAGATAGGGGAAGGAAAACACCCGACCTCGGAGAAGCAGTCCCAAAACCACCATTACCGCCCCGACAATTCCCAGGGCGGGGGTGGGCAGACGGCGAAGCACCGCCCACAGGAGCATGCATACCCCCAGGCAGTGGAGAACGCCGAAATAGATGACAATGGACTGATCGCTGAAGCCAAGCAGCGCCATCCCGGCGGTGACGGCGGTGCAGAGCATGCCGCAGGCGAAAACCACAAGGCCGCGGCGAACGCTCCGGGAGCCAAGGGTGGCGCAGATGCCGGAGATCAGCAGGAACAGCACCCCGCCCCAGTCCTTCACAAAGGCAAACCACTTAGGGTACTGCCATGAAACGATGCCGTACAGCTCGGTAAGATCATAGACAGAATGGATGGCCACCATACCCAGGATGCAAACGCCCCGAAGGGCGTCCAGCTCCCAAATACGGGATCTCACTGCCCTTCCTCCTGGGCGGCGTTGGCTTCCTCCTCCAGCACCCGGTAGGCAACCTTACCTACCAAAGTCTTGGGAAGCTCCGTCCGGAATTCCAGCTCTCTGGGCATGGCGTACTTGGCGATCCGGTGGGAGCAGTATTCCAGCAGCTCCTGCTTTAACTCGTCGGTAGGCTCCACTCCGGGCATAGGCACCACGTAGGCCTTTACCCGCTGAACCCGGTAGGGATCCTTCACGCCGATGACGCAGGAAAGCAGCACCTTTTCGTGGCTGTCGATGATATTTTCCAGCTGGGATGGGTAGACATTGTACCCGGAGGTGACGATCATCCGCTTGATCCGCTGGCGGAAATACACGAAGCCGTCCTGATCCATGTGACCCAGGTCGCCGGTATGGAGCCAGATCCGGCCGTCATAATGGCGCCGGAGGGTCTGCGCGGTCTCCTCAGGGTTATTCATGTAGCGCAGCATGACGGTGGGGCCGGAGATGCAGATCTCGCCCTCCACATTGGCGCCCACCTCGTCCACGGTGCCGGGAGTGACGATCTTATAGAAGGTATCCGGGAAGGGTACGCCGATGGAGCCGGCCCGGGCATAGTTCTTGGGCGTCAGGCAGGAGGCGGTGACGCAC
>CAZCLX010000064.1:0-9813 GCA_964499615.1 uncultured Oscillospiraceae bacterium | reverse complement strand
CGTCAGGCAGGAACACGGTTTTCCCGTCCTCGGTATAGACGCAGGGAACCGGCTCGCCCCAATAGCGCTGACGGGCAAAGATCCACTCCCGGAAATGGTAGTTGACCTTTCTTCTGGCAACCCCCAGCCCTTCCAGCTTGCGGGTGATAGCCTCCTTGGCTTCCTCTACAGTCAGGCCAGTGAACTCTTCGGAGTTTATCAGCTTGCAGCCCTTGCCAAGATAATCCTGCTTTTCAAAGGCGTGTTTGGATACATCCCTGCCCTCTATGACCTGGATCATAGGAATGTTGTGAACCTGGGCGTACTCAAAGTCACGTTGGTCGTGGCTGGGCACCGCCATAACGGCGCCGGTACCGTAGCTTGCCAAAACGAAGTCACCGATGAACACCGGGACTTCCTTGCCGTTTACCGGGTTGACAGCGTACACGCCCTCCAGACGGCAACCGGATTTGGTCTTATTCAACTCAGTACGGTCCATATCGCTTTTCTTCACGGACTCATCGATGTACGCCTGAACCTCCTCCTTGTTCCGGATCCGGTCCATAAGGGACTGGACGATCTTACCGTCGGGGGCCAGAACCATGAAGGTAATACCATAGATGGTCTCAATACAGGTGGTATAGATGGAAAACGCTCCGCCGCCTACCAGCTGGAAGTCCACCTCCACGCCGGTAGACTTGCCGATCCAGTTGCGCTGGATCTCCTTGGTGGATTCGGGCCAGTCGATTTCCTCCAGCCCTTCCAGCAGTTTTTCCGCGAAGGCAGGCTGGTCGATGACCCACTGCATCATATTTTTCTTCACCACGGGGTAGCCGCCCCGCTCGCTCTTGCCGTCAATAACCTCGTCATTGCTCAGCACGGTGCCCAGCTCCTCGCACCAGTTCACGGGCATCTCGATCCGCTTGGCATAGCCCGCCTCGTACAGCTTCTTGAAGATCCACTGGGTCCACTTGTAGAAGGAGGGGTCGGAGGTGGCGATCATCTTGGACCAGTCGTAATCAAAGCCAAGCTCCTTCAGCTGGGCGGAAAAGGTCTCGATGTTCTTCTGGGTGAAGCCGTTTGGATGGTGGCCGGTGCTGACAGCGTACTGCTCCGCGGGCAGACCGAAGGAGTCGTAGCCCATGGGGTGAAGCACGTTATAGCCCTGCATCCGCTTCATTCGGGACATAATGTCCGTGGCTGTATAGCCCTCTGGATGCCCCGCATGGAGGCCTACGCCGGAGGGGTACGGGAACATATCCAGCACGTAATACTTGGGTTTACTGAAGTCCCAGACGTCCGTGCGGAAGGTTTCATGCTCCTGCCAGTATTTCTGCCACTTTTTCTCAATGGCGGAAAAATCATAATTCATCGCAAACAATCCTCTTTTCTTCTGCTATATGGGATCGGGAAGAAGAATCTGGGAAAGATCCACCTGTTCCGCGTCCGCCCACAGACGCTCCAGATTGTAGTATTCCCGGGCCTCTTGGGTAAAAACATGGATCACAATGGTACCGAAGTCCAGCAGCTCCCAAGAGTTGCCGCGGTGGCCTTCTCTTCCCAGCATGGTCTCCCCAAGCCGTTCCAAAGTAACCTCCGCGCAGTCGCAGAGGGTTCTTACGTGGGTATTGGAGGTGCCGGTGCAGATCAGAAAATAATCCGCCAAGGTACTGACACCGTCCACCTTCATCAGACGAATGTCCCGGCCCTTCTGGGAATCCAGGGCTTTTGTCGCTTCATAGGCAATTTCTTTTGGAGTTAACATAATCTTTATCCTTTCCTCAGCACTGCGTAGAGGTTTTCTGTCCGTTTAGCCACAGCAGGGTTTCTCTGGTCTGGGGGGATACCTCGCTTCCCTGATCCTTCAGGTGCTCCAGAGTCATTTCCAATCCCAGTTTTAGAGTCTCCCGGAGATTCCGATCGGCTAAGCGGCGCAGCCGCTCCACTCCGGGGAAATCCCGGTTTGGCTCAATGTAATCCGCTACGTAAATGATGGTGTCAAGCAGGTTCATATCCGCGCAGCCAGTGGTGTGGTGGCAGATGGCGGAAACCACCGCTTTATTCTCCCCAAAAATCCGTTCCGCAACCAGGCTTCCGGTCAGGGCATGGAGAGTTTTGGGATATTTTTGTGAAAATTCATCTAATATCTTACCACAATCCCGGCACAAAGTCAACTGGAGCGGCCCATCCAAAGCCTTTGTGATGTCGTGGAGAAGTCCCGCCCGGGCGGCGTCTGTTTCGTCGGCGCCCCAGCGCCAGGCAAGCCGCACAGCCGTATCCCGGCAGCCCAAAACGTGCTTGACCCGGTTGGGATTCAGGAGGTTCACCACCACCTCCTCCAAACGATCCATGGGGAGATTCTTCCAGTCAGCGTCGGTGTGGTACAGCCCTTCCTGACGGATGTATTCCGCCCCAGGCGGTGGCAGGAACTCCCAGCCGCTGCCAAAAGCCAGCAGCCGCCGAAGCTGGGTAGAGGAAATGGCAACGGCGTCGTTTTCCACAAGGGTGATCTTGGCGCCCTTGGCTTCCAGTGCTTTCTTTTCCTTGGCCGCAGCGGTTCGCTCTGCCTTATCTCCCCGGCACAGCACGGCAATGGATACTTCCTTGCATATGGACTTGACGTTTTTCCAATGGGAGAAGTTCAGAAACGCATCCGTCCCCAGCATCAGCACCAGTTCTTCCCTGGGGTAGCTCCTGCGGAGAATCTTCAGCGTATCCCAGGTGTAGCTGTTTCCCTCTCGGGTCAGCTCCAAATCCAGCACCTCGAAACTTGGGTACTCTCCAGTGCACCGCCGGAGAAGTTCCAGGCGCTGCTGGGGATCCGGCGTTCCATTTGGCAGCGTCTTCCCCGGTACCTGCCCCGCAGGGATCAGCAGCACCTTGCTGAGCCCCAACAGGCTTGCCGCCTGGGCAGCCGCCTGGATGTGTCCAATATGGGGCGGATTAAAGGATCCTCCGAAGATTCCAATCCGTTTCAAAAAATTCCCCTCCTCTTCAGCTTCTACGTTACTCTTCCTTGCGACTTCTGGCACGCTCTATTGCGTTCTCAATTGCTTTGTCCCGGAAATAAGCGTTCCGCTCCTCCCGGGCCTTCTTCATGGCGCTGCGCCGCGCCCGCTCTCCTTTGCGGACCGGGTCCGCCTTGCTGGGAGGCGCTTCCTTCCGCTTGGCTCGTCCTGTCTGATTCCGTTCCTGCTGGCACTTTTCACTGAACCGGTAGATCACAAACTTGGATCCAAGGCACGCCACACCCTCTGCCCCAGTGGCTTCGCAAATGGCGTCGCAGGCCTCCCGCGGGGTCATCAGCGCCCCTTCCAGTACCTTGCCCTTTACCAGCTCGCGGGCACTGAGCTGGGTCTCCGCCTCGGCGATCACCGCGTCGGTAACGCCGCCTTTTCCAACAATGAGGGTGGTTTCCAGGTCGTTGGCCTGGGAGCGGTACGCCGCCCGTTCTTTACTTGTCAGCATATCCTGCCTCCTTGAGCTTATTGTAAAACACTTCCAGCGCCTTTGCCCGGTGGGACACCCGGTTCTTTTCCTCCGGGGTCACCTCCGCCAGCGTTTTTCCATAGGGCGGGTAATAGAAAATGGGATCGTAGCCGAAGCCCCCCTCCCCGGCGGGGGCGCGAAGCAGCTCCCCGTGAACCTCGCCCCTGGCCTGGATGGTTTTTCCCTCCGGGGTAATAAAGGTGATCACGCAGACGAACTGCGCCTGACGCTCCCCATCCGGCACCTGCTCCGTGTTTTGCAGCAGCAGCTTGAGTCTGCCCCAGTCATCCAGGGTATCGTCAAAGCCGTACCGGGCGGAATAAATCCCCGGCTGGCCTCCCAGGGCGTCCACGCAGATGCCGGAGTCGTCCGCCAATGCGGGAAGTCCGGTGGCCTTCATCACTGCCTCCGCCTTCAAAAAGGAATTTTCTTCAAAGGTGGAACCGGTCTCTTCTACTTCAATATCCACACCCAGCTGGCTTTCCAAAACCAGCTCCATGCCGAATTTCTCGGTTATTTTCTGAATCTCCACCAGCTTGTGGGGATTTTTGCTTGCCAAAACGACTTTCATTTCTCTCTCCTGATTACAGCAGCGCTTCTACAAATTCTCTGGGACGGAAGGGCATCAGATCCTCCGCCTTCTCCCCCACTCCCACGTACTTCACTGGAATCTGAAGACTGTCCGCCACGGCAATTACGATGCCGCCCTTGGCGGTACCGTCCAGCTTGGTCAAGGCAATGGCGGTAACACCGGCAATTTCCTGGAACTGCTTTGCCTGGATAAGGCCGTTCTGCCCGGTGGTGCCGTCCAGCACCAGGAGCACTTCCTTGGCGGCATCCGGCAGCTCCCGGTCAATGATCCGGGAAATCTTGTTCAGTTCTTTCATTAGATTCGCCTTGTTATGGAGCCGCCCGGCGGTATCCACGATGATCACGTCCACGTCCCGAGCCTTAGCGGCCTGGATGCCGTCAAACACCACAGCAGCAGGATCCGCCCCCTCGTGCTGGCGGACGATGTCCGCCCCGCTCCGGCCAGCCCAGATTTCCAGCTGATCGGCAGCCGCCGCTCGGAAGGTGTCCGCCGCTACCAACAGCACCTTTTTCCCCTGCTCCACCTGCTGCTTGGCGATCTTGCCGATGGTGGTGGTTTTCCCCACTCCGTTGACGCCGATCACCAGGATCACACTGGGGTGAGTGGACAGGTTCAACTCCGCCTCCCCTACGGAAAGCATCTCCGTCAGGATGTCTTTTAGGGCGGATCTTGCCTCCTCGGTGGTTTTGAGGTGCTGCTCCCGGACGGCCCTGCGCAGCCACTCCACCGCCTTGGTGGATGTCTCCACTCCCAGGTCGGCGAGAATCAGGCTCTCCTCCAGTTCGTCATAAAAATCGTCATCAATTTCCCCGAAGCCGGAAAAAACGCTGCCCAATGTATTGCTCAGCGCCGCCCGGGTCTTGCTTAAGCCTTCTTTGATCTTGTCAAAAAATCCCATGTCCTGTTCCTTTCTGTCACTGCGTGATACCCAGGGACGCTTCCATCTGGTTTAAGTCCAGCCGGAGAAGCTTACTTACACCCTGCTCCTGCATGGTAACGCCGTAGAGGATGTCCGCAGCCTCCATAGTGCCCCGGCGGTGGGTAATCACGATAAACTGGGTTTTCTTACTGAGGGTATGGAGATATTTCGCGAACCGTTCCACATTCCGGTCATCCAGAGGCGCGTCGATCTCGTCCAGGAGGCAGAATGGGGTGGGCCGCACCTTCAAAATGGCGAAGTACAGCGCCGTGGCCACAAACGCCTTTTCCCCGCCGGACAACAGGGTGATGGTCTTCACCTGCTTTCCCGGAGGCTGCACCCGGATCTCAATGCCGCAGGTCAGGGGGTTCTCCGGATCCTCCAGCAGCAGCTTTCCCTTGCCGCCGCCGAACATTTCCACAAACACTTCCCCGAAATAGCGGTCAATCCGTTCAAATTCCTCCACAAAAATGGTGGTCATTTCCTTGGTAATATCCCGGATAATGCTTTCCAGCTCCCGCTTGGAGGTCAGTACGTCGTCTCGCTGGGCGGCAAGGTAGGAATACCGCTCGCTGATCCGGTCGTACTCCTCGATGGCCCCCAGGTTCGGAGTACCCAGGCTGCCGATCTTCCGTTTCAGCTCTCCAATCCGTTTGTTTCCGGCGGTGACGGACTCGATCTCCACCCGCTTTTCGCCCGCGGTGCCGGGAGTAAGGCCGTAGCTTTCCCACAGCTTGTCGATGATCTGCTTTTCCTCCATGGCAGAGGTGACCTTTTTCTGTTCCAAAAGGGCACAGGCTCGCTCCATATTGAGAATATCTTTATTTTTCTCCTGGGCCTCCCGCTCGGTGCGGGTCTTGTCCGCCTCCGTGCGGCTGCGGTCTGTCAAGGTCTGCTGTAATTTCCCGTTGACTTCCGCTAAATGGCTGTCGTTTTCCTCCTGTTTCCCCAGTAATCCGGAAATTTCCTCCCTGCGTCGGGCGGTATCCGCCTCCATAGCATCGATGAGGGCCTGTTTTTTCTCCCGGTCTCCCTCCATGGCATTTTTCAAATCCTGGAGATCCCGAATGTGTGCTTGGGCGGTATCCCGTTCCGCTTCCAGCGCCGCTTCCTGGGTACGGCAAAGGTTCATTTCCTCAGTGATAGCGGAAGACTTCTCCGACGCCTCGCTCTGGCTGCCTTCCAACCCGGCAAGGCGATGGCGGGTGTCGGCCAGCTGCTTTTCCAGCATCTCGATTTTGCCCCGCTGGGAGGCCAGCCGCTCCCGGTCCGTCTTTTCCCGGGCGGTGAGGGCGTCGTACTCCCGGGCGGCAGACTGCCTTGCCTCGTTGATGGCGTCCAGCAGAATTTCGTACTGCTTTTTTTCTCCCTGAAGCCGGAGAACCCGATCCTGAGCTTCCCGAAGCTGATCCTGAGCGGCGGTGATCTGGAAGGTTACTTCTTCCGCCTGACGGCGGGCCTCCAGCACCTGGGCTTCCAGAGCGATTTTTTCCTCTTGCAAGCGCTTTTCCTCCCCGGTCAGCTTTTCAAGCTCGTTGGCCCGGGAGAGAATTCCCGCCTCCTTATTCACAGATCCGCCGGTCATGGAGCCGCCGGCGTTCATCACCTGGCCATCCAGGGTGACGATCTTGAACCGGCTTTTATACTGCTTGGACAGACTGATGGCGGCGTCCAGATCCTGGACGATCACCGTCCTGCCCAGAAGATTATCCACAATTCCCCGGTACCGATCCTCACAGGAGACCAGCCGGGAGGCAACGCCCACAAATCCCCGGGCATTCTCCACCCCCGGCTCCTGTAAGAGCCTTCCCTGAATTCCTGTGATGGGCAGGAAAGTAGCTCTGCCGCCGCCGGTGCGTTTTAAGTAGGCAATGGCGGCTTTTCCATCGGATTCGCTGCCCACCACGATCTGCTGCATCGCGCCACCCAGGGCAATTTCAATGGCAACGGTGTAAGCATCCTCCGCCCGAATCAGCCGGGAGACCGGCCCGTGGATGTTCCGGAGCCTTCCCCGCTCGGCCTCCTGCATCACCATCCGCACCGACTTCTGATAGCTTTCGTAGTCCCGCTCCATGGCTCGGAAGACCCGTGTCTTTGCAGATACCCCATCCAGCCGGGCGGACAGCTCCCGGAGCTTTTCCTCTGCGGCTTCCTGGCGCTGCACCCGGCTTTTCTGCCGAAGGGTATATCCGGAAATGGTGTTTTCCGCCGCAGTCGCCTCTTCCTGAGCGGCTTTCAGTGCCCGGACATTTCCCTCCGCTTTTTGTTTGGTATCCGCCAACCTGGCGTCTCCGGATAAAAGGTCGCTTTTCAGCTGCTCCATCCGCTCCCCAGTCTGGGTCAGGCTCTCTTCCAGTCCCCGGGTATCCGCCTGACGGCCTGCCAGATCCGCCGCGATGGAGCCTTCCGCTCTCCGCAACTCCAGAAACTGCCGGGTCAGACCCTGGGCACTTGCCATCATCTCCGCAAGTTCCTTCTGAAGCGTCTCCCGCTCCTTCCCCTTTTCCCGGAGAAGGTTATCAATCTGAGCCACCCGTTCCCGGGTCTGGCTGAGCTGCTGAAAAATTCCGCCGGAACGATCCTCCTGACCTTTCAGTTCTTCCCGGATCCTGGCGATATTACTGTCGTTGTTTTCAATGCTGCCCCGGAGCACCGCTATCTGCCCATCCAGCTGCTGGTGGGCACTTTGCAGCATGGTAGTATTTTCCCGAAGGGTCTCCAATTCGCCATCCTTCTGACGGAGGTTTTCAGCCAGTTCCTCCGCCTTTCGGTACATCCCATCCAGGTCATCGTGGGCCTGTCTCAGGACAAAGGTCGCGGAGGCGTGATCCTCCTCCGCTTTTTTTGCGGCGGCGGACAGCTTTTCCAGTGTTTCCAGCCAGACGGCCACCTCTACCCCCTGAAGCTCGTCCTTCAGCTCCAGATACTTCTTTGCTTTTTCCGACTGAACCTTCAGCGGTTCCAGCTGCATTTCCAGCTCCGAGACCTTGTCCCCGATCCGCAGCAGGTTGTCCTCGGTGCGCTCCAATTGGCGCTCCGTCTCCTCTTTCCGGTGGCGATACTTGGAAATACCCGCCGCCTCCTCGAAAATATCCCGTCGGTCAGCGCTTTTCAGGGAAAGGATCTCGTCCACCTTGCCCTGGCCGATATTGGAGTAGCCCTCCTTGCCAAGGCCGGTGTCCATGAACAGCTCGTTCACATCTTTGAGCCGGGCGGACTGGCGGTTGATGTAGTATTCTCCGTCTCCGGAGCGGTAGTACCGTCGGGTAATCATCACTTCGTCGGCATCATAGGCAAGGGCGCGGTCGGAGTTATCCAGGGTCAATGTGGCCTCCGCGAACCCAACTGCCGGACGCTTCTGGGTGCCGCCGAAGATCACGTCCTCCATTTTCGCGCCCCGAAGGGTCTTCGTGCTCTGCTCGCCCATGACCCACAAAATCGCGTCGGAGATATTGGATTTTCCCGACCCGTTGGGGCCTACAATAGCGGTAATATCCTCTCCGAAACGGATCACCGTCTTATCCGGAAAGGACTTAAATCCCTGCAATTCCAATGATTTCAGATTCACAGCATAACCTCGTACAATAATGATAAAGCAATTAGTTTATTATATCCGGAAGCCAAAGAAAAAGCAAGGCTTTTGTTTCAGCGTTTCCACGAAAAAAGCTTGCGAAAATGCGGTTTGCGTCTATAATAGAATTATCTTTATCCACTGCGCCCTTTGTAATATAAAAGAAAAGGAGATCCGTTCATGGATACTTTGCTTGTTCCTTCTCCCCTAGGGGAAATTCTTCTCACGGCGGAGGGCGACGCTCTCACCGGCGTTTGGTTTACCGATGGGAAGTATACACCGCAAATAAAAAGCATTGGAAGCCTGCAAACCCCGGCGCTTGCCTCTGGAAAGCGGTGGCTGGAAATCTACTTCGCCGGTCAGAAACCGGGGTTTCTCCCGCCCCTCCGGCTTTACGGAACCCCTTTCCAGGAAAAGGTGTGGAAGCTGTTGCTGGAAATTCCCTACGGGCAGACCGTCACATACAGTCAACTGGCTGCCCGACTGGATAAAAAAGCAGCCGCCCAGGCGGTGGGCGGCGCTGTTGGGAAAAATCCCGTTTCCATCATCGTCCCCTGCCACCGGGTGGTGGGAGTGGACGGAAGTCTCACCGGCTACGCCGGAGGGCTGGAGAGAAAGCGGTTCCTTTTGGAACTGGAGCGGGGATGAAACTGTCTCGGCTTGCGTAAGACGGGGGTCGAGACTGAGAGGGCCAGTAATTTTCCCCCAAGCCCTCTCCATCAGCCCTAACGGGTTGCCACCTCTTCCAGCGGGAGAGGCTTTGCGGCAGGGGCTTTTCGCCTGCCCTACAAAAAGGACGGGCTATTTATGCTCGTCCTTTTTCTTCCGCCGGCGCGATTAACTCCCGTTCGGACTGGATGTCGCTGGGGTAAGGGTAGGTCTTTGCGATTCTCTCAAACCGTGCCTTATATTTCCATGCCTTTTAGGAATCGCCCTCGGCAAGCAGGGCGTAAGCGTACTGGGTGCGAAGGACGGATGGGTAGGTTTTCATTTTCTTCTTGAACCTTTCCATCTCCTTTGACTGCAGATCCACCAGCATATCCGGGCGGCTCTCTCCCAGCAGTTCCATATAGATTCATAGATTCGGTCACAATGCAACAGGTTCCGGTAAAGATCCACAATGCCGGTTTTCGCATTCAGCAGATGGGCCATTTTCTCCTCCGTCCTTGACCTACATAAGGCTTCCAATCCGGAAGGAGAAAAACCGATTTGTTTCGATACACAGCGGTAGCATAGTAGATGTAAACCTTATCTCCCATCCGT
>CAZCLX010000063.1:0-10102 GCA_964499615.1 uncultured Oscillospiraceae bacterium | reverse complement strand
CCCGCATATTGAAGTTGCCGGAAGCCAGATCGATTTTAGCCCGGAGGGTGTAGCGGTTGTCCTCAAATTCACCCTCCCGCATCCGGCGGAACAGATCCAGGCTTTCCTCGATAGGACGATCCCGGTAGGGGGAGCGGGCAGGGGTATTCAGGTCGCCCCGGTATTCCTTAAACTCCTCCGGTGTCAGCTCGCAGACGTAGGCAAGCCCTTTTTTGATCAGCTCCACGGCGTACTCATAGTCTTTTTCAAAGTAATCCGACCCGTAAAAGAACCGGTCTCCCCAGTCAAAGCCCAGCCAATGAATGTCCTCCTGGATGGCCTCCACGAATTCCACATCCTCTTTGGTGGGGTTGGTGTCGTCCATTCGGAGGTTGCACATGCCGCCGTACTTCTCGGCGGTGCCGAAATCAATAATCAGCGCCTTGCAGTGACCGATGTGGAGGTAGCCGTTTGGCTCCGGGGGAAACCGGGTGTGGACAGTCTGCCCTTCGTACTGCCCGCCAGGGGCGATGTCTTCGTCAATAAAGGCGTGAATGAAATTCTTGCTTTCCGTAATCTCTGCCATAATATGCATCCCTCTCTTGCAAATATCAGGGCGCGCTGCCCCACTCCTTTTGGGTCATTATACCCGAAATGGAAAGAGTTTTCAACATGAAATCCCGCCAGAATTGTCGTTTCTTACGGGGAAAGCTGTGTGAATTTTTCACAGAATCAGGCTCCCCCTCTGGTGGAGCAGTCACCGCCCCTAGGCGGTGACTGAGAGGAATTCCTGAATTCCTACATATTTGCCCTCTCATATTGTTTCTTGATTAAATCGTTTGATTTCATCAAGAAGACATCGCCTTGCGGCGCTGTCATTTTTGGCATTTTCGGGACAGAAAATACCAAAAATTCGTCGCATATGATCTTCATATAAAAATGTTTAATCCGAAGGATTGAACATTTTTATTGAATATCGGCATCAGTCTCGGCCTTTGGCCGAGCCAGCTTGCTGCGGCAAGCTCGGTCGCGGCTCTGACAGACCACCGGGCTGTCATTCACTACCGTGACTGCGCTTCGCTACTCCCAAAGAGAGAGCCTGCAAAGTCCAGAATTATGAATGAATGGAAAACAAATTGAGAAATTACGAATTTAATGGTTGTCATTTTGGTTTCCATACGTTAAAATAGGAATGATACACGAAAGGGGCTGTGCCCCAAAGATAAGAAGGAGGACTGTATTTTGGCGGATGTCAAATATCGGAGAATCTTATTGAAGGTCAGTGGCGAGGCTCTCGCCGGGGAGCACCACCGTGGGCTGGACTTTTCAGTGATCAACCAGGTGTGCGACGCTATCCGGCAGTGCCGGGATCTGGGTGTGGAAGTGGGTCTTGTCATTGGCGGCGGCAACTTCTGGCGGGGTGTGAAGGACGGCGCGGATAAAATGCAGCGTTCCCACGGCGACGCTATGGGAATGCTTGCCACGGTGATGAATTCCATTGCTATTGCAGACGCGCTGGAGCGCCACGGCGTGGAAGCCCGGGTGCTGTCCGCCGTAGAGATGAACAAGTTTGCCGAATACTTTACCCGGGACACTGCGGATCGGTATCTCCGGGAGGGGAAGGTGGTCATTTTCGCCGCCGGAACCGGTAACCCTTATTTCTCCACCGACACAGGGGCTGTGCTCCGGGGGGTGGAAATTGAAGCGGACGCCGTCCTTCTGGCAAAGAATGTGGACGGTATCTATTCCGCTGATCCCAACGTAGACCCCAGCGCCGTGAAGTTTGACGAGCTGAGCTATGACGAGGTCCTGGCCCGGCACCTGAAAGCCACGGATACCACCGCCATGACATTGGCAATGGACAACCATATGACCCTGGTCTGCTTTGCCTTGAAGGATCCCCAGAATATTCTGCGGGTGGTTTCCGGGGAGCGGATCGGTACAATTGTAAAGGAGGACTGAATCATGGGCGTAGATTTTAAGGACTACCGCAAGAAAATGGACAAGACCCTGGAGTTTTTGGGTGAGGAATTTGGCGCCGTTCGGGCGGGCAGAGCCAATCCCAAGGTGCTGGACCGGATCACGGTGGAGTATTACGGCAGTGAAACCCCGCTGAACGGCGTTGCCACCATCACCTCCCCCGATGCCAGAACCCTGGTAATTCAGCCCTGGGACGGAAAGCTTTTGAAGGACATTCAGAAAGCCATCCAGGTCTCGGATTTGGGTATTAACCCACAGAATGACGGCAGAGTAATCCGCCTGGTGTTCCCCCAGCTGACCGAGGAGCGCCGCCGGGATCTGACAAAGCAGGTAAAGAAGTATTCCGAGGAGGCAAAGGTTGCCCTGCGGAATGTCCGCCGGGACGGTATGGACTATATTAAAAAGTTGAAGAAGAACGGTGAGATCACCGAGGATGACCAGAAGAGGGCGGAAAAGGATCTCCAGGATCTGCTGGATCAGTACATCAAGAAGGTGGACGCGGCTCTTGCAGTCAAGGAAAAGGAACTGATGGCGATTTAAGCAGTTAGCAGTTTGCGGATAGCCGTTAGTAACATGAACGGTTGCCCGCTCAAAGGAGGCTTGTTTTTTGGCTCAAACAGAAAAGCCAAAGCCGCCTCGCCACATTGCCATCATTATGGACGGTAACGGGCGCTGGGCGAAAAAGCGGGGGCTTCCCCGTACAGCTGGTCATGCCGCTGGGGCAGAGGCTTTCCGACGGATTGCCAATTACTGCCGTACCCTGGGGGTGGAGTACCTGACGGTTTACGCCTTCTCTACGGAGAACTGGAAACGGTCTGAAGAAGAGGTGGGGGGAATCATGAAGCTCCTCCGCCGGTATTTGGAGGAAGCTCTCCGGGATATGGACAAAAACCGGGTCTGTTTTCGGTTCTTTGGCGACTTGTCCCGGCTCAGCCCAGACTTGCGGCAGCTGTGCCAGGACGCGGAGCGCCGCTCGGAGGGGTACGACGTGCAGGTGAATTTCTGCCTGAACTACGGCGGCAGGGATGAAATCCTCCGGGCGGCAAAGCGACTGTGCCGGGACGCGGCATCGGGAAAGATCACCCCGGATACCCTGACTGAGGAGCAGTTCGGTTCTTACTTGGATTCCGCCGGAGTGCCGGATCCGGAGCTGATCATCCGTCCCTCTGGGGAGGAGCGAATCAGCAATTTCCTGCTGTGGCAGTCGGCGTACTCGGAACTTGTATTTATGGATGTATTGTGGCCCGATTTCAGTCCCCAGGATCTGGATCGGGCAATCGAAGAATATCATCGGCGGAACCGCCGATTTGGAGGGACATAGAGAAAATGAAAACACGGGTGATTGCGGCAGCAGTCTTGGTGCCTGCGCTTTTTTTGCTGCTTCTTATGGCACCGGAGCTTGCTTCCGCCGTGGTGTTTGGCATCCTGTTCGCGGTGGGAGCCTATGAGCTTCTTTACCGCACCGGTCTGGTGATCCACATTCGGCTCACGGTCTATTCCGCTTTGATGGCCTTTGCTGTAAGCCTATGGAGCTATTTCGGCGCGGTGGAGGGGTACGCCCTGGTGGGGTTAATGATTTTCTGGGTGCTCCTGTTTGCGGAGATGATGGCGGATCATGTCAAGGTCACCGTGGAAATGCTGGGGATCTGTCTGCTGGGAGGCGTGGTGATCCCCTATCTTCTGGGAGCGCTGATCCGGGTGCTGACCATGGCAAACGGACGCTTCTGGATTATGATTCCTTTTATAATTGCCTTCCTTTCCGACGCGGGAGCATACTTTGTGGGATTGAAATTTGGAAAGCACAAGCTTGCGCCGGTGGTATCTCCCAATAAGACCATTGAGGGGATGATCGGCGGTTTGATCTGTGCCACAGTAGGAATGCTGGTTTATGCAGCCATTCTGGATTTCGGCTTCCATTTCCGGATTCGCTACGGCGTTGCGATTCTTTATGGCCTTCTTGGCTCTTTCACTGGAGTGTTCGGGGATTTGAGCTTTTCCATCATGAAACGTCAGACCGGCATCAAGGACTATGGCTATCTGATCCCCGGTCACGGCGGCTTCCTGGATCGGTTCGATTCCATCACTTTGGTAGCTCCTACGGTAGAGGCGCTGCTGCTGCTTCTGCCACTGGCGGCATAAAGAGGGCGGAAAATGGTAAACTGTATCAGTGTCCTTGGCTCCACAGGTTCCATCGGGCGTCAGACCCTGGACGTGGTGGAGAAACTGCCCGGGATCCGGGTGGCGGCTCTGTCAGCCGGTTCCAATGTGGACCGGTTGGCAAGGCAGTGTTGCGCTTTCTGCCCGGAGCTTGCCGTGATGGCAACACAGGAGAGTGCGGAAGCGCTGCAAAAAGAAATTTCGGATCTTCCCATCCGAATCTCCTGGGGCGAAAAAGGCCTTTTGGAGGCGGCGTCAATGCCGGAAGCTGACTGCGTCATCACTGCTGTGGTGGGCATGGTGGGATTGAAGCCCACCCTTGCCGCAATCCGGGCAGGAAAGCGGATTGGCCTGGCCAACAAGGAAACCCTGGTCTGCGCCGGTGAGCTGGTGATATCGGAGGCGGAAAAATACGGGGCTCAGATCGTCCCGGTGGATTCGGAGCATTCCGCCATCTTTCAGTGCCTGATGGGCTGCCGGGATCGGCGGGAGGTGAAGCGGCTGATCCTTACCTGTTCCGGAGGCCCCTTCTTTGGCATGACCGGGGACGCCATTCAGCATGTAACCAAGGCGGACGCCCTAAAGCACCCCAACTGGAAAATGGGTGCGAAAATCACCGTGGACTGCGCCACTCTGATGAATAAGGGGCTGGAAGTGATTGAGGCCATGCGTCTGTATCGCCTTCCACTCCAGCAGGTGGATGTGCTGATCCACCGGCAGAGCATCGTTCACAGCATGGTGGAGTTTACCGACGGGGCAATGATGGCCCAGATGGGAGTTCCCGACATGCGCCTTCCTATCCAGCTTGCCCTGACCTATCCAAACAGAACAGCGTCTCCTGTGGAGCCGCTGGATCTCACGATGTGCCCGCCGCTGACTTTTTCCAAGCCGGACACGGAGAATTTCCCCTGCTTGTCCCTTGCCCGGGAATGCGCCCAGGCGGGCGGTACCGCGTGCCCCGCCATGAACGGCGCCAACGAAGAGGCAGTGGGACTGTTTTTGCGGGACAAAATCGGGTTTTATGACATTTACCGTCTGGTTTCCCAGGCCGTGGAGAAGGTCTCTTTCCGGATGGATCCCACCCTGGAAGAAATTCTGGAAGCTGACCGCCTGGCAAGGGAAGCGGTTACCGCTTCTAATCTAACGGCTAAGCGCTAACCGCTATCTGCTATATTGTGAGGCAATTATGAGCATTATTTTCGCGATTCTACTGTTTAGTTTCCTGATTTTTATTCACGAGCTGGGCCACTTCACCGCCGCCAAGGCGTTTGGCGTCCAGGTCAATGAATTCTCCCTGTTCATGGGCCCTGCCGTCTATAAAAAACAGCGGGGGGAGACTCTGTATGCCATCCGCTGCATCCCCATCGGCGGCTACTGCGCCATGGAAGGGGAGGACGGTGACAGCGACAATCCCCGCGCCTTCTCCCGGGCATCCTGGTGGAAGCGGTTCATCATCCTGGTAGCCGGCGCCGCCATGAACTTTGTGGCGGGTGTTGTGCTCATCGGAATTTATATGGCCCCTAATCAAGCGTATGTGCTTCCGGTTGTTAGCCAGGTGGAGGAAAACTGCGCCTTTGCTGACGCCATCCAGCCCGGTGACCAGATTCTCCGGGTGGACGGAGAAAAAATCTATACGAACTCTGACTTTTCCCTTCTCATGAGCCTTGACGGCGGCACTGTCCACGATTTGGTAGTGCGGCGGGATGGGGAAAAGATCGAATATAAAAATCTGAATATGGAAATGCGGGAGTTTCCCAATGAGGACGGCACCACGTCCATGCGTTATGGATTCAGCTTCACCTTGGCGGACGCCTCCTTCTTCCAGTGGGCGAAAGAAACCTGGCTTACTTCGGTGGACACAGTTCGGCTGGTTCGGCTGAGTCTGCAAATGCTTGTTCGGGGTCAGGCAGGGCTAAGTGACGTGTCCGGCCCGGTGGGAATCGTCCAGCAGATGTCCGAGGTGGCGGATGCCTCTGGCAGCGCTTACTACGCGCTGCTGAACCTGATGTATTTCGGCGGATTTATCGCTATCAACCTGGCGGTGATGAATCTTCTTCCCATTCCTGCCCTGGACGGTGGACGGGTAGTGGGGCTGCTCCTCACCACAGCCATCGAAGCAATTACCCGACGGAAGGTCAACCCCAAGGTGGAAGGCTATATCCACGGGGCGGGAATGATCCTGCTGTTGGGGCTGATGGCTGTAATCCTGTTTAAAGACATATTCTTTATTTTCAAGGGGTGAGGGCAGTGACGAAGAGAATTCTTGTAGGCAGCGTCCCCATTGGCGGCGGTGCGCCTGTGTCCATTCAGTCCATGCTGAATACCAAAACCACCGATGTGGAAGGCTGCCTCAGGCAGCTGAAAGCCCTCTGCTCCGCCGGGTGCCAGATTGCCCGGGTTACCGTGCCGGATCGGGAATCCGCCCGTGCCTTCAAGGAAATTGCGGCGGAAAGCCCGCTTCCTCTGGTGGCGGATATTCATTTTGATTATAAGCTCGCTGTCGCCGCGGCGGAAAACGGCGCGGCAAAAATCCGTATCAACCCCGGGAACATCGGTGGGTCTGACCGTGTCCGGGCGGTGGTGGAGGTTTGCAAGGATCGTAAGATCCCCATACGCATCGGGGTCAACGGTGGCAGCCTGGACAAAGCCCTTTTGAAAAAGTACGGTCACCCCACCGCGGAAGCTTTGGTGGAGAGCGCCTTCCAGCACTTGGAGCTGCTGGAAAAGGAAGGCTTTTACGATACCTGTGTATCTATGAAATCCTCCAATGTTCCCACCATGGTGGCGGCTGCCCGGCTGTTCCGGAGCAAATGTGACTACCCCTTACATATCGGTGTGACGGAGACCGGCCCAGTTCGACAGGGCCTTATAAAATCCGCCATGGGTATCGGCACCCTGCTGCTGGACGGCATCGGGGATACCCTCCGGGTGAGTCTAACCGATGATCCCGTCCAGGAGGTATACGCAGCGAAGGACATTTTGAAAGCCGCCGGACTGCGGAAAGATGGGGTCAATATCGTCTCCTGCCCCACCTGCGGCAGAACCAGGATCGACCTGATCAGCCTTGTGAACCGGGTGGATGAAGCGCTTAAGGACTGCGGTAAGCCCATCACCGTTGCGGTGATGGGGTGCGTGGTCAACGGCCCGGGAGAAGCCCGGGAAGCGGATATTGGCATTGCCGGCGGCGACGGCTGGGGTATGCTCTTTGAAAAAGGCCAGCCGGTGGAAAAGCTTTCTTACGACGACCTGCTTCCCGCGCTGCTGAAACGTATTGAGATCATGTAATAAATAAGCTGTATGTCAGCATGGCGCGACGAGCCGTGCCATGCTGGCAGCGAACTGTTGTCTGCGAACCGTTAAAGAGAGACTATGGAAAAAAATATCACCATTTTGAATATGTTTTCCGACTACACACCGCCTGAGGAGCTGGCAAGCGTTCTTCGTCAGGCGGTCATTGTTGCTGTTGATATGGATCCGGAAACCCGGCATGTAGAAGTGGCCGCCCATGCTGTCCAGTATATTCCCCGGCGGCTGACGGATCAGGCGGCAGTAAATATCTGTAGGCTCTATGGCCTTGCCAAAATGGAAATCACCGTTACCCACCCTGCTCAGGAACTGCCGAAAATAGAGCCAGGAGAATTGATGCAGCTGTTTGTCTCCCGGGATTCCATGACAAGAGGCACCCTGGCTGGGGCAAACTGGGTGTGGGATGGCAGCCATCTTACTGTGAAGCTGGCTGCCAACGGTAAGGATACCCTTCTGCCCCTGATCCCTCAGGTCTCCCGGGAACTGAGCGCCCGGTTTGACACCCCGGTGGAGATCACCGTGGAGGCAAATTCCGCGCTGGAGGGGAAGGCTCTGCTGGATGCGCTGGAAGCCCAGCGTATGGAGAAAATGGAGCGTATGCCTGTACCGGGAAGTGTGGCTGCCCGCCGGGAAGAAAACCCCCGGAAGGAGAATTCCGAAACCTTCTACGGCAAGCCCTTCCGGGGAGAAAAGGTGCCCATGAGCACCCTGAATCTGGATATGGGCACAGTGATCGTGGAGGGTAAGGTTTTCGCTGTGAACCATAAGGAGCTGACCAAACGGAACGCCTGGGTGGTCAAGTTTGACATGACCGATCATACTGGCTCCATCCGAATCAGCCGGTTCCTGGAAAACAAAGAGGCAAAGCCCATTCTGGACGCCGTCCAGGTGGGGAAGGTTCTCCGGGTTCAGGGAAAGCTGATCGAGGATCGCTTTGAAAATGAAATGGTAATGAAGCCCTATGCCATTGCCCCTGGCTCCATGCCTGCCCGGAAGGATACCGCGCCAGGGGAGAAGCGGGTAGAGCTGCATCTGCATACCACTATGAGCAATATGGACGCCCTGACGGATACGGCGACGGCGGTGAAGCAGGCGGCAGCCTGGGGTCACCGTGCCATCGCCATTACAGACCACGGGGTGGCACAGTCCTTCCCGGACGCCATGAAAGCGGCGTCCAAAGCCAAGGTGGCGGGAACTGACGAAAATATCAAGATCCTGTACGGGTGTGAGGGATATTATGTAAACGACGTGGATGACAGAATTGTGGTTCACGGCGTCCAGGATATGACTTTTGGGGAGGAATACGTTGCCTTTGATCTGGAGACCACTGGCCTGAGCAGCCGGGACGATCGGATCATCGAGATCGGCGGGGTGATTCTGAAAAATGGAAAGGAGCAGGGGCGGTTTCAAAGCTTCGTGAATCCCGGGAGAACTCTGGATCGGAAAATCGTGGAGCTGACCGGTATCACTGACGATATGCTCCGGGACGCGCCTCCCATTGAAAAGGTTCTTCCGGAATTCCTGGCTTTTGTTGGAGACCGGGTGCTGGTTGCCCACAATTCCGACTTCGATACCGGGTTTATCCGGGCAGAGTGCGCCCGACAGGGGATCGACTATCATTACACCGCAGCGGATACCCTGATCCTTTCCCAAAATATGCTGCCTCAGCTGAGCAAGTTTAAGCTGGATATTGTCTCAAAAGCTTTGGATCTGCCGGACTTCAACCACCACCGGGCCGGGGATGATGCTCTGACCTGCGGCCTGATTTTCTGGGAGCTGTGTAAGCGGCTGGAGCGGGAGCATGATATCCATACCCTCCAGGCGGTGAATCCGGTAATGGTTTCTCTCC
This sequence comes from uncultured Oscillospiraceae bacterium, assembly GCA_964499615.1. Classification (GTDB taxonomy): domain Bacteria; phylum Bacillota; class Clostridia; order Oscillospirales; family Oscillospiraceae; genus Faecousia. Next base: position 831 of record CAZCLX010000063.1, on the reverse strand, counting down.
GGGCAAAGGGCAGGATCGGAGACCGGCATGCCCGTCATATCATTCTCTTTGCCAAGAACCAGGTGGGACTGCGGAATCTGTACCATCTGATTTCCGACTCCAACCTGAAATACTTCAAGCGGGTTCCCAGAATCCCCAAGTCCGAGCTGCTGGATAAGCGGGAGGGGCTGATTATTGGCTCCGCCTGCGAGGCGGGGGAACTGTTCCAGGCAATTTTGGAGGGGAAAAGTGAGGATGAGCTTCTCCGAATCGCCTCGTTTTACGATTTTCTGGAGATTCAGCCTCTTGCGAACAACCGCTTTATGCTGGCAAAAGGCATCGCGAAAGACGAGGAGGATCTGCGCCAGTTTAACCGGACGGTGGTTCGGCTGGGAGAAAAGCTGGGGAAAATGGTGGTCGCCACCGGCGACGTCCATTTTCTGAATCCGGAGGACGAAATTTTCCGGCATGTTCTGCTTGCCGCAAAGGGGTTTGAGGACGCGGATCGGGACAATCCCCTGTACTTCCGCACTACTGACGAGATGTTGAAGGAATTTTCCTACCTGGGTTCGGAAAAGGCCAGGGAAGTGGTGGTGACAAACCCCAACCTGATCGCGGATATGTGCGAAAGCCTTCGGCCAGTACCCCATAATCTTTTTGCTCCCAAAATCGAAAATTCTGTGGAGGATCTGAAAAATCTGGTTTACACCAAGTTCCACCGGCTCTACGGGGATCATCCGCCGGAGGTTTTCACCAGACGAGTGGAGACGGAGCTTCATGACATTATCACCTGCCATTATGACGTGATTTATATGTCCGCCCAGAAGCTGGTGCAGAACTCCTTGGAGCACG
>CAZCLX010000062.1:0-10238 GCA_964499615.1 uncultured Oscillospiraceae bacterium | reverse complement strand
GTTCCGGTATGGACGGCGGTTATGGCATGAGCGGCCCAGGAATGGGGCATCGTCCCCCTCCTCCATCTCGAAGGCGTGGGTGTCCGGGATGTACTCGCTGAGAGTCTCCTGGTCGATGGCGTTGTCCAATTTCACGGTGCGCAGCCACTGCATATGCTTCGGTGTCCAGCGGGAGTTCCCGTCAAAAACCTTTCCATTCCTGATAACGAAGGAGATTCCCATCCCCTCTGGACTCCCCTGTTTTCAGTACAGGCGGGTTCTCAAATTGTTTATCTGCAATTTCCTGCCATGCCCTAAATGAAAACGCTCTGGATTTCATCCCCCGTATTGGATGAAATCCAGAGCATTTTTCATGATACAACCTCGTTTTATATGCCGTTCAAATGCAATGCTCACTCGCGTTCAGTATCTGCCAGCAATCCCGCCAGAAATAAGGACAGGGATATTTGCTTCTCATAGTTCTGTTCCAATCTCATTAAAATCCATTTGCACCGCCGCTTTTGGGGGAATCCCGGCAAGATCAGCTGTCTGCCGGAGCTGGAAGATCTGGTGTATCACGGCCTTTGCGGAAGGCTCGGGGAGAGACACCGTACTTCTTTTTGAATATCGAATTAAAATAGGATATGGAGGAAAAGCCTACCGCGTAGCAGATCTCCGTTGGAAGATTCCAATGATATAATGTGACCATCGGTTCAATTCCCGCATTCAACAGTTCGTCTACCAGATTTACATAAAATTGAAGTCCTTTTTTATTGACTTCTCCATATCCTTTCGGCAAGACCCTTGGCCAGCTGATCGAAAAACGGTAGCTTTTTAAGCCCAGCGCTTTCATAATTGCGATGTCTTCTTTATATCGGTGATAATGATCACACGCGATATTTCCGTTTTCGCCGTGGGCAATATATCCGGGCTTCTGGGCAAAGGTATCCCAGATTCCCATGCCTTTTCCGTCTTCCCGGTATGTCCCTTCTATCTGGTGCGCTGCGGATGCGGCTCCCCATAAGAAATCCGATCCAAAACCTTTTGCAGACATATTCCCCTCCATTTTTGCGGTATTGCTCAACTCCAAAAAGTATAACGGCCAGGGTCTACGTCCCTTTGCTTTCCGGCAATCACAATAGATGCCGGGACTGCCGTTTCGATCTCATACCGGATACCGTCTCCGGTATGGATCCACTTGGAACGAACCAAGCCATGTCGGGTCATAATAGATGCCTCCAGCCACTGTAGCCTCTTGTCCGGGGTCGGCGCGATCCGTACCCTGGCAAATCCCGGCTGCGCCTCTATGGGCTGGATTCCTGCCGCTTTCTCGTAAACCCAGTCCGCAACCGCGCCATACGCATAGTGGTTATAGGAATTCATGATCTTATCCCAGAAGCTTCCATCCTCCATAATGCCGTCCCAGTGCTCCCATATAGTCGTTGCTCCTTTTTTCACGGAGTACAGCCACGAGGGGTATTGCTCCCGCAGAAGAAGGCTGTAGGCAACATCCGGATGCCCGTAATCGCTTAACACATGAAGGATATAAGGTGTTCCCACAAAGCCTGTTTTGAGCTGACCGCCATCCCGCCGAATCATTTCCGCCAGTGCGCCCGCCGTTTTCTGGGGATTTGGGGCAAGTCTGAACTGCACAGCCAGCACGTGCTCCGTCTGTGTGTTATATTCCGGATAAGTGTTCCGGAACGTGTCTACAATGGCTTTATGCAGCGCTTCATATCCGGCAACATCCGCACCAATGACCTTTCCCGCTCTTACCAGCAGGTCTACAGAATGGGCATAAAAGGCGGAAGCGATAAACGCTTTGCGGCTTGCGCCTTCATAGCCTCCCGGTTCGGCGTCCAAGGCCAGCCAGTCTCCAAAATGCTCGCCGCCAGTCCACAGATACGGTGTCGTGGTTGTGGCTGTAATATAATTCACCCAGTCCTTCATGCTGGCAAACTGCTCCCTCAGTACGTCGCTGTCTCCATAGGTCAGATAAACCTGCCACGGGCAGATCACAGCCGCATCTGACCACGCCGCGCTGGGTGCGATATTCGGCAGATAGTCCGGAATGACGCATCCCACAGCCCCGTTTTCCCTCTGATCCGCCGCCATATCCCTGAGCCACTTTCTGAAAAAGCGCTCCACATCATAGTTATAGGTCGCGGTCTTTATAAACACCCGGGCGTCCCCGGTCCAGCCGAGCCGCTCATCACGCTGGGGGCAGTCTGTGGGAACATCGAGAAAGTTTCCCTTCTGTCCCCAAAAGATATTGGAAAACAGCTGATTCAGCCGGGCATCCGAACAGCAAAGCGAGCCGGTTTTCTGAATATTCGAGTACACCACGATTGCCGTAAACTGCTCCGGGGTTGGAGTACCGGGGAACCCTTCCACCTTTATATACCGAAAACCAAAGAAAGTCAATGCCGGATGCCAGGTCTGGATGCCGCTTTTGCAGATATAATGGATCTCAGACTTTGCGCTTCTGTAGTTTTCATTGTAAAAGTTCCCGTCCTGATCCAGTACCTCCCCGTGCTGGATGTGAATATGCTCCTGCCCCTTTGCCGCAACCGTAAACTCCACATATCCCGTCACTTCCTGCCCAAAATCAATGACAGTTTCTCCCCGGGGCGTGACGATCACCGACTTGGCGGAAAGGCGCTCCATCTCGCGGATTTCTTCTCCCTCCTGGGGAATGAGGATTTCATTTGGCCAGGAAAAGGTTCGCACCCGGCTCCAGTTCTTCTCTTCAAAGGTCGCGTCATAGCTTTCTCCGTCATAGATTTCGCTGAAGCGCGTCCTGCTTTCACCGCAAAGCCAGGATTCGTCCGTTGGCAGAAGCACCTCTGCGCCGTCTTCATAGAACAGGTGAATCGTGCCAAGGATTCCGCACGGGCGCCCGGTTCTGCGCTCTATATCGCCTAAGCCCATCCGGGAGCGAAACCAGCCCTTTCCCACAGTGACCGTCAGGGAATTTTCATTTTGGATCAGCCGGGTAATATCATAGCACTGGTATTGCAGCCGCTTCTCATACGCCGTCCATCCCGGTGCCAGTACATACGCGCTGATCCGCTGACCGTTCATTCTCGCCTCGTATACGCCCAGCGCGGTAAGATACAGCTGCGCTTTTCTGACCGGCTTCCCACTGATAAAATCCCGCCGGAATATGGGGCACACACTCCCCATATCCTTCGCCGGACCAATCCACTTTGCCTGAATTTCCATTTCAATTCCTTCTTTCTCCTAGCTGGTTACGCATCGTATCCGTGCTGCACCGTGCGCGGCAACTGGGGAACCAGGCAGGCGGAACATCTGCCTTTTTGCAGGCAGTCTGCCGCTTTGCCGCTCTCAGTTTCCAGGATGCCGTTGGGAGCGCAAAGTTTTCCTTCCGCATAGCTAATTCCTCCAAGAACAGGATCTGTTTTTTCCCACACTCCGGGAGCGGTTGGCCGGATACCCAACACGTAAGCGCCATATAAATAGATCGGAACACAGCTCCAGGCATGGCACAGGCTGCCGGCACGGGCAAAGTCGGATGCGCCGTCGTCCGTTTCCCAGAAGGATGTAGCACCGTTATAAAGCATTCTGCCCCACCGCGCGGCGACCTTTTCAAATACCCAAACCCCATAGGTTTCCGGCTCCTGAAGCAATGCCTCATACACAAAAATGCTGCTTGCCATGCTGGCAGATAGCAGCTTGCCTTCGCAAAGCTTTTTCCTTAATGCCTTTTGTCTGTTGGCAGGTACAACGCTGGTATAAAGCGCAAGCGCCTGGACATATTCCGCCCCCTGCACTTTTTTCCCGTTTCTGATAAAGGAAGCGTACACTTCTTTCTCCGGATCCCAGAACTGTTCCAGTCCCTTTTTCAGAAGATTGATTTCCGCCTCTGCTTTTTCCGTTTCCACCCCAAGGTATGTGTAGATTTTGCAGATTCTCTGCAGCGCCAGGATATAAAGCAGCTGCAGCGGCGCTTCCGCGGACGGCGGCAGCGCATCCTTTCGTGTAATTGGCTCCGCGTCCAGCAAAGGCCGCCATTCATAGAAATTCCAGTAACAGGGCTCCAGAAAATTCCAGACCATCCCGCCATGGGTATGCTCGTGAAAGGTCTGAAGAATTTTTTCCGCCGTGGGAAGCAGTTCTTTTCCAAAGGCTACATCCCCGCTGTATCTGCAGTATTCCTCCAGCGCGACGATAAACATGAGAGAAAAAGACGGAATGCTGATCGGAACCCTCGCCGGTGCGCACAGCTCCAGAAGGCCGTCATCTCTCTGGGACAATGCCAGGAGCTTCAAGTTCGCTTTTGGCTGCTCCATCTCCCCGAACGCATAATAGCCAAACAGCATCTGATTCCTGGAATCGAAGGCATTCGCTATTCGGATCCGGAAACCGGTGAACGTTTAGACTATCCGGTATACAACGAAGATGGAAGTCTGTTTGAAGTAGAGCAACCCCCTGTGTCCTATACGGGTTCCGCCGTTCTGACGCTGGAGGGAGAGAATCTGGACGACAGCAAAATTGACAGCAGCAACGCGATTGTCCAGCTGGTTGCTGGTGGCGGGTATTATACAGATGAATTGATCCTGAATGCCGCCACGTTGGATGGCACTTAGGAAAACGGCACTCTGGAATATACGCTGAAGGAAGGCGATCTGGAGTGGAACACCGAGGATTATTCGTTCCCAGATGAGAATAGCGGCAGAGAATGGAGCATTCTTGGCGGCGACGGCAATGGTTGCTGTGTTTTCAATCTTGAGGTCAGTGGAATCACCTATGACGGTCAGCCCGTGGCACCGGCTGTCTTCCAGGTTCCGGTTTATATTTTGGGCCGCACCGGCACAGCTCTGGCTCCCACCATTGAGGGTCTGATACCTGTTAATGCGCTTCCCTCCGGCGTCAACCAGAGCGGCGATGTGCAGTGGATCTGGGTTGGTGATACCAGCGCTGACTTCCTCGGTGGGGAAGCCAAACCGGTTCTGTGCGATAACCGGCAGGATGACTTCTTTATCACTTGGCCTGAAGGCACCGATGCCTCTGGCCTGACTGCAAATGACGTTACCATTACGCTGCGTAACCAGCATGGCGTAAGCTACCAGCTGAAATCCGAAGGCGAGCACATCCAATATGCGGTATTCTCCAGCACGGAAGAGGCCCAAGTGGCTGTGACCTTCCAGCACGCAGCCTTCACACCTGTCTTTACTACCATGACGATTGCGGTGGACGGCGGCGGACTGACCGCTTCCAAGACTTATGATATCGCCAGCGTTAACGCCTATATGGTGCAGCAGGGCGGCGGCGGAATCACCGTGGACGGTACAGTCACCGCATACAGCTACTACGGCTACGAAGGTCTTTCTGTGGGAAATGCTGTCCAGGCTACCTATGTTCTAAAGGCAGAATAAACGGAGAGCCAGTGTACTATGCCGAAAGCCCAGACTGTACACCCTATCTCGCAAAGGCAGAGGAAGCCGTCGGCAGCGACATTGGTGGCTTCAGAGGCCCCATCGGCGATGCGGGTGGTCCTGACAGCAATATGGGTTGCCCTGGTGTCGCTCTGGGTAGCCCGGACGGAGGCACGGATGATAGCAAAGGGGATTTCGACGGCTTCGGTGGCTTTGGCGGACCTTTCGGATAAAGGAATCACAAGGAATTCGTTTAGCCGAATTCTATAGTTTTCATAATACAAAGGAAGGTTGGATCTGGCAAAATCACCAAAAAACAGAACAATTCTTCGGTCAATGTTTCTGATAGACAAATCGTTCATTTTTTGATATTATATGAGCGAACAATTAAATTTAGGATTGTTACCCTCTTATGAGGGGCATTACCCAAGGTTATCATTGCACGTTGACAGATATGTGTTGTGATTTCTTTGGGGCTTTTTGTATGTATCAGAAGCAGCGCGCGGCTTCTGAACATAATACATTTCAACACAATTCGGTCTGCAAAGAAGGGGATGCTCAATGGATGGAAATGCCGTTCTGGCGGAAGTGATTCCGCTGGCTGGCGGCGCAGACAATATCAGCTGTCAACACGTAACTCAGGGACGGATCTATCTTCAGCTGAAGGATCAAAACCTTTTGAATGCCCCCGCTTTGCGGGAACTGGATGGGATCGAAAGCTGGGATCTGAAAAACGGTCGGCTGAAAATCATCCTGTCCGATTATAAAAAGGAGGTAACTCTCATGGCAAATAATAAACAAATTGCGAAAGAGGTGCTTCAAGCAGTAGGCGGCAAGGGAAATGTCTCCTTTGTAACCCACTGCATGACGCGTCTGCGTTTTAATCTGAAAGACGGAGGAAAAGCCAATCAGGACGCCATCAAGGCCGTTGACGGCGTACTGTCCGTAGTGAACGCTGGCGGCCAACTCCAGGTCGTGATCGGCAACAATGTCAGCAAAGTCTACGAAGAGGTTTGCTCACTGGGCGGCTTCGAGAAGCAGAAAGCCATCGACGAAAACCTGGACAAAAAGAAACGGGAGCCGGGATTTAAGGGCTTCTGTAAGTGGTTCTTTGGCGGCATTTTGGACGGCATTTCCGGCTGCGTGGTTCCTCTGATCCCGCTGCTGATGGTTGCCGGTCTGCTGAAAATGATCCCTGTGCTGTTTAGCAGCACCCTTGGCATCCTCAGCCCCGAAAGCGACCTGTACACCCTGCTGACCTTCTGCGGCGATGCCGGTCTGTACTTCCTACCGATTGCTATCGGCTACACCGGCGCGAAGAAATTTGGCGCATCCCCGATTCTGGGCATTCTGCTGGGCGCTATGCTGGTACATCCTACCTTTGTCGGTATGGCGACAGCAGCGGAGCCTGTGGCGTTTACCGTATTCGGCATCCCCTGCACCCTGGAAAACTACGCTCAGACCATCGTCCCCATGATCCTGGCTACCTGGTGCATGGGCTATGTGGAGCGCTTCTTTAAGAAAGTCATTCCGGACTTCCTGTCCACCGTGATCACCCCCCTGCTGACCATCGTGATCATGATTCCCCTGACCTTCTGTCTCTTTGGACCTGTTGGCTACTGGCTTGCCAATGTTGTTTACGCAATCCTCAACGGTCTGCACAATATTGCCGGTCCCTTCGGTTATGCAATCGTCTGTGCGCTGTGGCTCCTGCTGCTGACTACCGGCATGCACCAGGTGCTGATCGCTATGGCACTGGTGAACCTGTTTGCCGGCAACCCGGATAATTTCGTTATGTCCGCATCCGGTCTGTCCGCTTTCGCGACTTACGGCGTCATCATCGGCGGCTTTATCCGTGCCAAGCAGAAGGAAACCCGTACCGAACTGGGCGCTTACTTCCTGTCTAACTTCCTGGGCGGCGTTGGAGAGCCTGTGCTGTATGGCTTCATGCTGAAATACAAAAAACCGTTGATTGGTCAAATCATCGGCGGCTTTGCAGGCGGTTTGGTGGCTGGCTTTGCCAATGTTACGGTTTACCAGGCTATGCCCGTTCTGAACTTCCTGAACTTCCTAGGCTACGTTGGTGGAAGCACCAGCAACGTGGTTTGGGCAGCAATCTCCGCGGCTGTGTGCGTAGTTGTCGCGGCTGTGGTGACCTATGCCGTTGGCTTTAATGAAGAAGATCGGATTCCCGCGGCGGTAAGATAAGTACCGTAAAATTATCGCGGTATCATTTGGGCGGGCGCGGTGCCAAAAGCGCCGGCGTCCGCCCTGACTTTTTGATTCGGATACCTTGTATAAATGGTAGAATAGGAGAATTTTTATGACCATTTTCACTTCCCAGCGCGTTTCTGAACATCTGACGCGCATTATGACTCCCTGCGGCGTATGCATGTATTTGGCCGAGGGAGAAAATCGGGCTGCATTGCTGGATACCGGCTTCGGCTTTGGCGATTTAAAGGGCTATGTGGATTCCCTGACCGCAAAGCCTTATGTGGTGATTCTGTCCCATGGGCATATGGATCATGCCGGCGGTGCGGTGCAGTTTGGAACTGTTTACCTAAATAAGCGGGACTGGGAACTGGAAAAATGGCACAGCACCCGCGATCGCCGAATCTGGGATGTGCGCCATGGCCCTTGCGGGATGCCGGAGGGTGTGACCGATGAGGACTTTCTGCCTTCCCGGACAGAAGCCTATCTTCCTGTGGAGGAAGGGGATATTTTCGACTTGGGTGGGGTGTCCGTATGCCCCATCGCCGCGCCGGGTCACACAATGGGATCCCTGATTTTCCTGATACCCGAGGATCGAATCGCCATTTTTGGTGATGCCTGCGGGGAAAATACTCTTCTTCTGTTTCAGGAAAGCGCCCCAATTGCGGAATACCGTCAGGCACTGCTTCATGTACAGGAAAATCAGGAACGGTTTGATACCGTTCTGCGGAATCACGGCAATTTTGTTTCTCCAAAGCAGATCCTGGCGGATAATATTGAACTGTGTGATGAAATTCTGGCAGGGACAGATGCGGCAATTCCCTCAGATTTTATGGGGCAAATGGGCTGCCTTGGGCGTCCCAAAGATCATCCGGGAAAGGTTGGCAACATTTTGTACGACCCGGCAAAGATCAGGAAATAGGATAGACGGATCGGATTGGCTGGCGAAATGGAGATGGGAATGTGAGGATTACCAAGAAGATCAATAACAACGTGGCTTTGGCGCTGGACAGCGCCGGAACGGAGATCGTTGTATTTGGACGCGGTATTGGATTTCCCGCGATACCTTATGATTTGACAGACTTGTCGAAAATCCAGCGCACTTTCTATGACATTAAGTCCAGCTGCGTTGAAATGGCGGCTTCCTTGCCAGAGGATCTGATTTTGCTGGCAGCCGATATTTTGGAGATTGCGCGGTGCAATTTGGACTGTGATCTGAACCCGAATTTGACTTTTACACTGGCAGACCATTTAAGCTTCGCCATTAAACGTTTCCAAAACGGGCTGGAGCTGCAAACCCCCTTGGCCTACGACATTGCGCATTTTTATCCGGTGGAAATTGATTTGGGAAGGCAGGCATTGGAGATTATCCAGCAGCGGAAGGGCATTTCCTTGCCCGAAAGCGAAGCGACTAATATAGCCCTGCATCTCATCAATGGTGAAATGGAAAATAACAATATCCACGAGACACTGGTTTTTACGGAGGTAATCCGGGATATCACAAACCTGATTGAGAAAAATCTAAGAATCACTCTGGATACCACAGGCTTCAACTATTCCCGCTTTATTATGCACATTCGCTATCTGCTTCGCAGGATGCAGGAGGGTACACAGGAAAAAAACGGGATGGGAATGGCCATGCGTTCCTTGATTATGAAATATCCGGAGATTTATGCCTGTACCATGCAGGTTGTACAATACTTTTCCCGCAACTATCATTGGGAGTGCGCGGAAGATGAAATACTGTATCTTTTTATTCATATCAACCGATTGCGGGAACGCAGCGAGTCCAGCAATAGGAGCGTGTAAAATGAAGAAATTGCTGCTGCGTGCCGATGACATGGGCTTCAGCGAAGCGGTCAATTATGGGATCGCAAAAACCATCCGAGAAGGTTTGATCCGCAATTGCGGCGTAATGGTAAATATGGCTGCCACAGGACATGCGGTCAGCCTGCTTCGGGATGCCCCCTGCTGCCTGGGTCTTCACTGCAATCTCAGCGTGGGGCAGCCAGTCTGCAACCCATCCAAAGTAAAATCCTTGGTGGATGAAAACGGTATTTTTCACACCAGCCGTCAGTATAGAGACGCGCGGGAGGAGTTTGCTTCCGTAGAAGATTTTCGCAGGGAATTGACCGCCCAATACCAGCGATTTTTGCATCTCTTCGGACGGAAACCGGCGTATTTCGAGGCACATGCTGTGAAAAGTCGTAATTTATGTATTGCTTTGGAGCAGGTTGCGAAAGATAACGGCCTTTTCTACCAGCCCTCCTTCTGTGACTTTTCCTTGGGCGGAACCTATGTCATCAATACGCCGAACCATTCCATGGAACCAGGATACAACGCCCGTTCCGCGATAAAAGCGGAACTTTCTAAAGCACAAGATGGAAGCTGCCACCTGTATGTCTGCCATCCCGGGTATTTGGATCGTTATTTGATGGACAACACTTCCCTGGCTTTTCCGAGAATGGATGAGGTGGAAATGCTGTGTGATCCTGAGATTGGCCGCTGGCTTTCGGAGGAGGGCTTTGAACTTGTCACCTATGATGCTTTGGCTCACAACCCTGAATTGCCCTAAGGAAGCTCTGAATAATGAGGCGAGAGCTGGCAGCGAGAGATTTTGACTCACCGGAAAGTATGGAAAACGTGGGA
>CAZCLX010000061.1:0-10260 GCA_964499615.1 uncultured Oscillospiraceae bacterium | reverse complement strand
GGACAAAATCTTTCGCCACCAGCTCTTGCCGATTTATTCAGAGCTTCCTTAGAAAAATGTGGAATTTGCCCGAAATTAAAACGATTACATATATTTACAAAACGATAAAATTTTGAAAGCAATATGAAACGAAATGAGGGACGGCGCATGAAAAAAACCTTGCGTGTCATTTTGATATGCCTTCTGATTCTGGGCGTGCTGGTGCTGGTAGGCGGGATGGTTTACCTGTTTGCCACTGGCGTGATTACCATCGATCCGTCCCGGCTCAGTGCCGTTTCGGAAACGGCTCCTACCATTGCGGAAGCGCCTACTGAGACGGAGCCGGAATCGGAACCGACTGCGGTTGTCACTGCCTCCCCGGAGACAGAGCCGACGGAAACCGTTTCGATCATTGCGCCCACCGAAATGACCGTTTCCTCCACCGAGGCAGCCACAGTCCCCACAGAGACGGAAGGGGAGCCAATGGCTCTCAGAGAGGCAGTACCGACTGTTGCTTCGACGGAACCGGGAACAGAGTCTACGAAGGCGTCTACCATCCCGGAAACGGAGCCGAGGGAGGCACCCACGGTTCCGGAAACGGAGCCGACGGAGGCATCCACGGTTCCGGAAACGGAGCCGACGGAGGCATCCACGGTTCCGGAAACGGAGCCGACGGAGGCACCCACGGTTCCGGAAACGGAGCCGACGGAGGCGCCTACAGAGCCGGAAACAGAACCGGAGGAACCCTCAGCGATTCCGGAGCCTACGGAAGCGTTTTCAGAAACAGAGCCGCTGGAAGCAGAATCTTCTGAAGCGGAAGCCGAAGCACTGGAACCGGCTCCGGAATCTTTCCGGATCGCGGCGGGAGCCTATCACAGCGTCTGGCTCCGGGACGATGGTACTGTAGGCACCGTTGGCAGCCAGGAGAACGGACGGCGGAAAACCGACCAGTGGACGGATATTGTGAAGGTTGCCGCCTACAACCATACAGTGGGGCTTCGCGGCAACGGCACGGTTGTGACGGCAGGAAAGGTTCCGGGGAAGGATGACCTCTCCGGCTGGACAGGCATTGTGGATATTGCCGTCGGCGCGGTGAATACCGTCGGCTTGACTTCTAAGGGCACGGTAGTCTGTACGGGGGACAATACTTACGGGCAGTGCGACGTATCCGCCTGGACGGATGTAGTCGCGGTGGCGGCTGGATCCCGGACAATCTACGGACTGAAGAGCGGGGGCACGGTACTGTCGGCAGGGGACGGCTATTCCGGTCAGCGGGATGTGGAAAGCTGGACGGATATTGTAGCCATCAGCGCCGGGGACTACTACGTAGTAGGCCTTAAGTCGGACGGTACGGTGGTTGCCGCGGGACTGAACAGCTCCGGTCAGTGTGACGTGGAATTCTGGACGGATATTGTCGCCATCAGCGCCGGAGGCAGCCATACCGTCGGTCTTCGTGCCGACGGCACGGTGGTAGCCACCGGAAGCAACCGGTACGGGCAATGCAACGTAGGCGGCTGGACGGACATTGTCGCCATCAGCGGCGGCTTCTGCCACACCATTGCCATCCGCGCCGATGGCAGCCTTGTTGCCGCAGGCAGTAACGGCTACGGGCAGTGCAATGTAAAATAAAGGTTCTATAATAAGCTAGCAGGGCAGCGCTTTTGCTGCCCTGCTAGTTTAGGCCTTGTTTGATAATTGGCAATATGCCCAAGGACGAGAAATTCTTTTCGCCAGATAAGGCGATTTGACGCGGGAATACTTGTTGTATTCAAGGAAAATCAACGCCGTATAGCGGAAAAAGAGCCGCCATTTGGGCGTGTTGACAATTTTCAAACAAGGTCTAATCAAGAGACGCGATCGCCGTCTGGATTCGGGCGACGGTGCGTTCATAGCCCAGAATCCTTGTCACGGTGTACAGATCCGGGGAGGCGGTTTTTCCGGTGATGGCGACCCGGAGGAAGCCGGAGACATCCGCCACCGTGCCGGGAAAGGCATCGGGATTTTGCTTGTACGCCCGCATGTCCGTGGTAAAGCCCAAGGACTGGGTGATCTCCTTCACTTTGTCAAACCAGGCATTGGCGTCGTCCTGGAAGTCGTAGCTTTGCAGGAACTGCCGTAGGGCGGAAGCAACCGTTTCCTTGGAATATTTGGGGTCAAAAACCGGGGCATCCAGATATTCGTCGTAGAAAAATCCCATGTAGGGCTTGGCCTCTTTCCAGGTGGCCAGATCCTTTCTCGGCTTTTTGCCCCCTCTGCCGATGGCGAGAATGGCTTTGGCGTAGCCGGGATCGGCGGCCAGCTTTTCCCAAAAGTCCGGCTGGAATTCCTCTGCCCACTGGGTCAGCAGCTCGTAAACCCTTTCGGCGGACATCCGGGAGATCACATTTTTGGAGACATCCACCAGCTTAGCGTAGTCAAACAGGCTCCCGGCGGGGTTCAGTTTCTTGGGGCTGAACTTGAAGTCGTTGATATCCGCGTCCGGGTTGGCTCTGCGCCAGTCCTCAAAGTTGGAGTTGAGCACCGTCATCAGGTACTCCCGCATGGCCTCAATGGGGAAGCCCTCCGCCTTGTAGTAGGTCAGGGCAAGCTCCGGATCCTTCCGCTTGCTGAGCTTCCGCTTGGAAGCGCCGTCCATTTTCATCAGCGGCCCGATGTGGACATACTTGGGCAGTTTGAAGCCCAGAGCCTGAAACAGCTGAATGTGGAAGGGCAGGCTGGAGAGCCACTCGTCACCGCGGACGACATGAGTGGTACGCATCAGGTGATCGTCCACCGCGTGGGCAAAATGATAGGTGGGGATGCCGTCGGATTTCAGCAGCACCTGATCCATATCGTTTTCCGTCACCGTCAGCTCGCCCTTTACCAGGTCGTTAAACTTAAATTGCCGGTTTCCGTCTCCCGTGGAGCGGAAACGGAGCACCCAGGGCTTTCCGGCGTCCAGCTGGGCCTGGATTTCCTCCAGGGAGCGGTCGCGCCAGATGGCGTACTTTCCGTAGTAGCCGGTGGTTTCCTTGCCGGCCTCCTGAGTTTCCCGCATGGCGGTCAGTTCCTCTTCGGTGCAGAAGCAGGGGTATGCATTCCCCTCGGACACCAGTTTTTTCGCATAGACGTGATAAATTTCCGCCCGCTGACGCTGGTAGTAGGGGCCGTAGCTCCCCTTGTCTCCATCCTCGGAAGCGCCCTCGTCAAAATGAATGCCGTAGTGCTTCAGCGAGTCGATCAGCACCTCCACTGCGCCGGGAATCTCCCGCTTGGCGTCGGTGTCCTCCACCCGTAAAAACAGCACACCGCCGGACTGGTGAGCCATCCGCTCGGAGATCATCCCCTGCACCAGGTTCCCCAGGTGGACAAAGCCGGTGGGGGAGGGAGCCATCCGAGTGACCACCGCCCCGTCGGGAAGACGCCGGGGCGGATATTTCTCTTCCAGCGCCTCCGGGGTGTCGGTGACGCTGGGAAACAGCAGATTTGCCAATGCTTCATAATCCATGATTGACTACCTCTTTTTGTATGATCCAAAATATCTCTAATACTATACCATTCCGGAAAAGAAATGTCAATTTTAACATTGGAAAAATCCGGCAGAGGACACCGAGGCAGTTATTCCCGGTATTTGGTCATCATGGACTTAAACAGCTCCTGGGTGGACGGCGGCGTGTGGGTAATGGCGTTGGCGCCGGCCTCGATGGTGGCGAGGATGGTATCCGGGCGGTTGCCGCCGGTGGCGATGATCGGAACCTCCGGATAACGCTTCCGGATAGAGCGCACCAGCTCCGGCGTTCTTTTGGCCCCCGCCACGTTTAGAATGGCCGCCCCGGCTTCCAGCCTGGCGTCAATGTCGGTTTTGTCATCTACCACCGTAATGATCACGGGAATGTCCACAGACCGGGAGACCGCCAGCAGATTCATGTCGTTGATAGGTGCGTTCAGGACAACGCCCATGGCCCCCTGGCTCTCCGCGTCCTTTGCCAAGGTCACCGTCCGCAGTCCCTGGGTGGTTCCGCCGCCGACGCCGCAGAAAACCGGAATGTAACTGGCTCTGATGATGGCGTCGCTGATGGACTGCTGGGGCGTAAAGGGATAGACCGCGAAAACAGCGTCAGCGTCGCAATTCTTAATGATTGCCAGGTCTGTGGTAAATACCAGGCTTTTGATCCGCCGCCCGTAAATGACAATGCCGCTGGCCTGCCGGATCTCCTTGGGCATCTCCAAAATATTGTGCCGTAGACGGCTTTCGACAAATAGCACGTGTTTTTTCTGCTGTTCCATGGAAGTCATCATCCCCTCGTTTTATGAATTTTGAATCATTTCTATTATAAGGGAAAGACCCTGCCGGGGGTATGACAAGAATGTAAAGGATTCGTAAATTCGGATCCGGCGGTATTATCCGCTTTCCCGGGGCATATCCTTTTCCGGGAGGGATGTCCATGGTTATGAGCTGGATTTTTACCGGGCTGGTGCTGGTGAGCATGGTTTTCGCGGCGGTAAACGGGCAGGGGAGCGCGCTGGCGTCCGCCGCTCTGGAGGGGGCACAGGCGGGGATCACCCTTGCCGTCTCCATTGCCGGATCCCTCTGCCTGTGGTCGGGGGTAGGGAAGCTGATGGAGAAGGTCGGGATCACAGGACTTCTGTCCCGAATGCTTGCCCCGCTGCTAGGTATTCTGTTCCCGAAGACAAAAAAAGACGGCGCTCTGGCAGGAAGCCTGAGCGCCAATGTCTGCGCGAATTTTCTTGGATTGGGCAACGCCGCCACGCCTATGGGCATCGACGCGGCGAAGCGTCTCCGGGATCCCAACCGCCCGGATCTTGCCACCGACGAGATGTGTCGCCTGATCGTCCTGAATACCGCCTCTATCCAGCTGATCCCCACCAATGTGGCGGCGGTGCGGAGCGCCCTGGGCTGCGTTACGCCCTTTGATATTCTCCCGGCGGTGTGGGTATCCAGCCTGTGCTCCGCATCGCTGGGGCTTACCGCCGCGTGGCTGCTGGGAAAGGTGTGGAAGAAATGACGGATTACTTAGTGCCCGCTATTTTGCTCGTTACCTCCGCCGCGGCTCTGGGGCGGAAGGAGGACGGCTTCGGCACGCTTCTGGAAGGGGGCAGGGAGGGGCTGAAGCTGCTGTATACGATCATTCCGTCTTTGGTGCTGCTGCTGACGGCGGTGCACATGTTCCGCGCCAGCGGAGCGGCGGAGACACTGGGTATCACTCTTGCTCCGTTGTTTTCCCGGCTGGGCATCCCGCCGGAGTGCGCGCTGCTGGTGCTGGTGCGTCCCATCAGCGGCAGCGCTGCCCTGGCCGTGGGTACCGACCTGATGGCGTCCTACGGCGTCAATTCCCTGGTGGGCAGAACCGCCGCCGTCATGCTCGGCTCCACGGAAACCACTTTTTATACCATCAGCGTCTATTTTGGTGCGGCGGGCATCCAGAAGACCCGCTATACCCTCCCCGCCGCCCTGTTCGCCGACCTGGCAGGCTTTCTCGCTGCCTCCTGGACGGTGAAGGTGTTCTTCTAGATTATGCTATGGGATACTTTTGTTGGCGGAAATGTGTAAATCAATGTTCCTTTAATTGTGCTAATAATTCTTCCAAAGGCATAGTGAGATCCACATAATTGATCTTTTCTCCATAATCGACTTCCTGAAACTCCAATCCTTCAATTTTGGAAAGTTCTGCCAGAAATTCATTTCGAGTAACAGTGTTTCCGTCAATTTGAAAATTGAAGAACTTATAATTTGCGGATTCAAAGTCAAATTCATGTTCCAAAGAAAAGTCGTAGCCATTGTAAAATTTATAGTAGTATGTTGTTTCTCGCGCACCACTGGTTCTGCCCGTGCTGTAAAATGTCATTATCTTGGGATCGCCCTGATAGGCAACTATCCCTGCATAGTGATTGATCCCGGCGGCACCGTCCCATGTAATTATATTTTTTTCCGCTATTGGAACTAAAGTGCCATTTCTAAAATCAAAAATGCTGCAAACAACATTATACCACCATGTAGATGGATCATCGTCACAGTAATAATATATAAATAATTCATCAAATCCATCTTCATCGATATCATAAAGTAGTCCACGAGAATAGGAAGTTATGTTTGCTTCGCTTTCTTTTAATGCTTGGTTGATTATCTGAATATATGCCTCTCTGCAGTTATTGACTGAAACAGAATCACTCCATTCGATATTGTCATAGGAAAATTCGTATGTGCAGTCCTTATTATCTGCTCTTGTCAAGTACCCGTCTTCCATCTCAAATACAGTAGTATCGTCAACATCCAAGAAATAATCAAGAATTGGAATATCTTCATATCGTAGATTTGAAGACCAAAAGCTCCCGGTATTGTCATAGAAAGTATCAACCAAGGTAAAAGGATAGTAGTCATACCGATATTTTAGTGTAAATGTATCAGAACCGAAGGCACCCTCGGATGTGTCTGTTTCTTCCACTAACCTGCCACTGCTATCATACAGGTATGTATTTTCTCCGGTCCTATACATGGTGTTATCTTTTTTGTAACTCACAAGCCCTTCGTCGTTGTAGCTGTACACAGTGCTGTAGTTACCGTCGAGTGTATATTCCTTTATCAACCTACCGTGGCTGTCATATTCACAGATCCATTTATACTCGCGGTCTCCATCCCAATGACTCCAACTTGTTAGAGTCCCGTCATCCGCGTAGTAGTTTCTTCTCTCGGGATGCTGATTGCCAAGCCGTTGACGCTGAACTAACTGGCCATTTTCGTTGTAGGCATATTGGTACTCACTGTGTTTATTTTCATAATCAGAATGGCAGTCGGACGTATAGGCGGCAAGCAGCCCGTCTTCATTATAGGTCAAGTTAACTTGGAAGTAGCATATTCCGTCACGAATACAGTTTACTTGGGTAAGCTGCTTGGAATTAACTGGTGTGTTGATACCCCATTCTTCTTCAACATACAAGCCGTCCAGAGAGGCGAAGGTATTTTTAATGATATCGATGGATGTATTGTAATTATTTTCAATGTTTTCCTCGTTTGCAGAAGAAAACAGCTCGGATAGTTTACCCTCGGTTGTCAGCTGATAGGCGCAATATTCACCACGGGCATCCACATACAGCGCCATTTTCATCAGCGATATATTCCGATCCATGTTCTCATAGTCTTCTTCGTTCAGTGCCGGATTCGCCTTGACCCGTGCTAAGAGTGCGTTATGGATGTCACGCAGTGCGATCATTTCATTATACCGGTTATAGATGTCAGAAGTACCAAACAAGGAATCGCCCAGGAATAGTCCGATATCCAGTGTCAATTTAAAGAGTGAAAACTTGCTGGAGACTGCGCTGAGAACCATTAACGGTCCATATGCATCAGAGCCCCAGAAATCAGGATCTTCCAATAATTCTCCAGCTACCTGATCTAAAAACACATCTGTTGATTCAAACTTGGCAAAGGATTCTCCTACTGAAGTAATCGTCTCCAGCTTATAACGCATAATCTCCTTGTTGGCCAAAATCAGTGATTGTGCCGCTTCCTTCATTTCTGGGATATCTGCGTACATATACACCGTTTCAAGAAAATCGTACTGCATGGAATAGTCGCTCTCTAACTGTATAAGGAGTTCCAAATCTTCGATTGTGTTTGCAGTAAAATCAAGTGCGCCATTGGTAATGCCAATGGCTGTTGTGATTCTCTTTACAACAGCATCGCTACCCTTTTTCAACGCCTCAGAGCCCATTGCCCCAGCTGCAATACTTGCTAAGTCTATTCCATAATCAAGCAAAGTCTTAGTGGTGTCCACACTTGCCTGCTCAACGATGGCATCCTCCAACTGATAATTCATCAATGTAGCCATATTGGCAAGAATTTCTGTACACCGTTCAACCGTAAGATCTTCGCCTATGATCCACGATGCCTTATCGATCAGGTTATCCAAGTTGGAGCATGCATCAAGCGTAGCGAGATACAACCGATTATTGAAGGCATCGGGGTAAGAGAGCTCCATGAAGTTCTGATATATTCCATAGCTAGGAACCATATAGCTATCAGATTCTGCCGCATATACGGGGGAAACGAAAACATTCGTAAGCAGGATGCTTATCAAGAGTATCCATACGATCGCTCTATTTTTCATTCCTCAGGCACCTCCTGCGGATTAAAATCGATTTCAATTCCGCCCATAGATTCAATCTTATCAAAAAGAATCCGCTCGGCCTCGCTACGAATGTAGTCAGTCAGAGGATCAAGCGATGTGATTTGCCATTCTTCCTCAATCTGTTCTACAGGAAATTCGATTTCGACTTCGTGTATGCTACCATCATAATCTCCGTCGCCAATCAGATACTTTTCCAAATCAGGCATTGTAACCGTGGCAACAGTGGTTTTTTTCTCGGTGTTTACTTTACCTATTGTGACAGTGATGTATTGATAGAGGTCTGCTTGCCGATCTGACACTTCGGTATCTTCCCACACGGTCATTTCCATAACAGGTTCAGGTGATGCTGTTTTGCTTGAACAACCTGCCATCAGAAATGCCACAACCAGGATCAGTATGTATTTTCTCATTTATTTCCCTCCTAGAAAGCACAGTCCCCTATAGGAATCGCATGAGTACAATTCCCATAGGGGATTTCACGTGTTTACTACCCGGCAAACTGGGACAAAGCTTCATAACAGGAGTCGCAAACTTTAATTTCCTGCCCGAGGACGGTCATGGTGTGGGGCTTTTCAGTAACGGTTCTTTGGCACCATCCGCAGCGGAAGGTTTCCTTCCCGCAGGCACAAAGAGCCAGCATGATCGAACATAATGCAAGAAATAAACAGATTCGTTTTTTCATAAGATGTATTCCTCCAATTGAACGCTTAATGTGACACATGACAGCAAAACTTGCTTGTTCCTGAAAAATCTCATCATTCTTTATAACCTATAACCACTATTTTCTCTTCAAAGGAATTTGTTCTCCACTATAGGACAATACTAACATACTTCCCGAAAATTCATATTGAAATCGGAGCACGTTATATGGATACGCCTGCGTGACCTTCAAGGTTCCATCAGAAACAGACCACGTGATGTCATGATCCATTCCCTCGCTGAACACAGAGCCTGTCCCATCTTTGGCAAAATAAAATTCAAAATCTGCTCCCTCCACATACCATTTTCCAACGATTCTATTTTCATCACTTCCGCAGCCTGCAAGTGAGAGAACGATCAACAGTGCAAGGGAAAATGCGACAATTCTCTTCATAATTTACTCACCTACAATTCTTAATTTGTTCCAGGGTAGCCGGGATGGTCAATGCGGCAGCAGAGAAAATATAGGACGATTTCATTCGCAATACTGGAAATTAGAAATGCCCATCCGGAGAATGTCAGAGAAAAGTTAATCGAAACGTAGTCTGAATAATCCGAGTATTGGGACATCATTTGCAATGCCCGGACAAGTATTACGACAAAGCAAGCGAGAAGAATTCCAGTTACTATTTTGGCCGGGAGGAAAAATTTCCCGTCCCATTTGTTCGGACGCAGCACCGGATAAATTGCAAAGGCAACTGCGGCAATGTAACCCACGAATGCCAGAGACTTTAAGCCCTCGTGTTTTTCAAACATGGAGAATTCCTCGGAGATTCCGAATGGACCACTGATTTCCATCATAGGTTTCAAAATCAAAACCATGGAGACCACCAGAAGAGCGATGCTAATAAAATACTCCCTCTTGCCTTTCCCAAGGTGGGATAGGTTATTGCAAATCTTATCTAGCACGCTTTTCCCCGATACCTGATTTATTTTTTCTTGGACACTTCCGGCAATTTGACCGAAAGAAATAGAAGATGATCCCGTACTTCCCACTTTTGTTCCGCATTTCGGACAGTACGCCTCTCCCTCTTTTAATTCATTGCCGCATTTTATACAGAACATTGTTTCTCTCTCCTTATCCTTTGATTCTATTTACTAGCGGATAATTTTATTATAACATGATAAATTCCTATGTCAAGCTGAATTTCAACTTTTCGATGGTTTAAAAACGACTGCTTATATAGGGAAAAGATTGGCACATAGGACGCGATTACGGCGCACCGCTGGTACATACTGTCGACGCTTGCTGCAGACCAAATGATACCGAACCGGCGAAGGTGAAGGCTCCCTCGTATAAAGCCCTTGTATTGACCGGAAAACTTGCCCATATCCCAAAAGGAGCCATAGTCAGCACCGTTATTTTCAGCCTAATCCAAACGGACATTGAGAACGGCGTGAACTTAAGGAAACTCTGAACAAATCGTCTGCGGCTGGATGGCGGATCTTTTGTCCC
>CAZCLX010000060.1:0-10376 GCA_964499615.1 uncultured Oscillospiraceae bacterium | reverse complement strand
ACAAAAGATCCGCCATCCAGCCGCAGACGATTTGTTCAGAGTTTCCTTAAATCCGCAGGATTGAACATTTTGATATGAAGATCATAATGAGACGGTTTTTCGCTATTTTCCATTCCGAAAATAGCGAAAATGCCAGCGCCGCAAGGCGATGTCTTCTTGGTATAATGAAACCATTTTACCAAGAGACAGTATTATTTATGTTGTTCTGTTAACCACGTAACTTTCCACAATTTCCATTGGACTGTGGAAATTTTTATGTTTACCCCGAAAAAACCCGGAATTTGCCAGGGGTTTTTTCTTCATGGTTGTGGATAAACCTGTGGAGAATGTGGATAACTCCTGTGAGAAAAAAGTTACAATTTGTTATTCTCTTTTTTTATGTAAACTTCTCACTACCAACCGTCCACCGTCCGCTGCCCACTGTTAATCATCCACTGTCAACTGTCCGCTCCGCGCCATGCCCGGCGGGAATTTCTCCTTGCAATCCAACCCAGGGACGTATATAATGGTAACATAATCAATTCCTGTATTTTGGGGGGATGGGTATGGATCGTAAAATATCAGCCTTCCGGGGAACCCTGCTGGGTTTGGCGGTTGGTGACGCCATGGGCTACACCGTGGATGACCGTACCTGGCGGCAGATCCAGGAGGACTACGGTCCCGGCGGTCTCCAGGGCTACGACCTGTGTAACGGCTACGCCGACGTCACCTCCTATACCCAGCTTGCCGCCTTCACCTGCAACGGGCTGCTGCTGGCCCTGACCCGGGGCCAGATGCTGGGAAAAATGGCTCCCCTGGTGAAATACATCGGCCTGTCCAGCCGGGAATGGGCCGCCTCCCAGCGCCCCTGGGGCCGGCCAGACAAAACCTTCTGCTGGCTGCTGACCCAGCCGGAGCTGTGTCGGCGCCACTGCATGGATACCCGGATGCTGGACACTCTGAACCGGGAAAACCTGGGATCTATGGAGGAACCCCGCAACAGCTTTTCCACTCCCGGCGGCCTCACCGCTGCCATCGGCGTTGGAATGTTCAACCACCTGGTGAATCTTTCCCAGGACGAGCTGGATCGGCTGGGTGCGGAATCGGTGGCGCTCACCCACGGCAGTCCCAGCGCCTTCCTGGCCGGAGCTGCCCTGACCCACATGGTGAGCCTTTGCCTGAAAGCTCCGGATATTCCTCTGAAGGGGCTGGTGGGTGACACGGTGGTTTCCCTGAAGAACCAGTTCGGTCACCAGTACAGCCAGTGCTTTGAAATCTGTTCCCTCCTCACCATGGCTCTGAGTCTTGCGGAGGATCCAGCATCTCCACCGGTAAAGGCCATGGAGCGGCTCCGGTGCGACAGTGCCGGGCAGGTTCTGGCAGGCGCCGTGTATGCCATTGCCAGAAGTAAAGAAGCCTTCGACGATGCCATGATCATTGCCGTGAACCACTCCGGGCGGAGCAGCGGGGTAGGCGCCGTCACCGGAGCTTTGCTGGGGGCCAAGCTGGGGGAGGACGCCCTGCCGGACTTCTATATCGACTGCCTGGAACCGGGGCAGATCCTTCGAGAGCTGGCAGATGACATGTATCACGGCTGCCCCATGGAAAAAGGCAGCAAGCTCTTCGACCTGGACTGGGATCGAAAATACCTCCACGCCGGGCGGTAGGATAGCGGCTAGCGAGTAGCAGGTAGGAGACGGGGTTACGGCTAACCGCTAAATAAGGACGGTGAAACCATGGAAACACGTAAGCGATACTATGAAGACTGCCACATAAGAGAATTTACCGCCCGGGTGACTTCCTGCCGGGTTTTTGGGGAACGCTTCGCCGTGACCCTGGACGCCACCGCGTTCTACCCGGTGGGAGGCGGTCAGGCGGCGGACACGGGGATCCTGGGGGATGCCCGTGTTCTGGACTGCCGGGAGGAAGGTGGAGAAATTCTCCACATCTGTGATAAGCCTTTGGACGTGGGGGCATTTGTCACCGGGGAAATCGACTGGGAACCCCGCTTTATCCGGATGCAACAGCACACCGGGGAGCACATTCTCTCCGGAATTCTCTTTTCCCGGTACGGCTGTCATAATTCCGGGTTCCACATGAATCTGTCCAGGATGCAGGTGGATTTTGACGGCCCTGTCCCTCAGGAGGATCTGGAGGAAATCGAAAAGGATGCCAACGAAGCCATCTGGAGAAACCTCCCGGTGCTGTGCTCCGTGCCGAACCCCGACACTCTGGCAGGCCTGACCTACCGGACAAAGCGGGCGCTGCCCTGGCCGGTGCGAATTGTGGAGATCCCCGGCATTGACCGATGCGCCTGCTGTGGGGTTCATGTTGCCTTCACTGGAGAGGTGGGGATCCTAAAAATCTATTCCATGATCCCCTTCCGGGAGGGAGTACGGCTGGAAATGGCCTGCGGAAAAGCGGCCTACACATATCTCAATCAAATTTACCGGGAAAATCAGCAGGTATCTCGTCTTCTCAGTGTCCCGGTTACCGCCACTGCCCAAGGGGCGGCCTCATTGCTGAACCGGCTGGAAGGGGAGAAAAGCCGGGCGGTTAGCCTGGAACGGGAGCTGCTGAACCGGATTGCCGATGAAGCGGCGGGCAAGGGAAACACGGTGATTTTCCGGGAAAACCTGTCCACCGACGGCATCCGGCTTTTGACGGACGCCCTGGCCTCCTCCTGCGGCGGAATAGCGGTGGTGCTCTCCGGACGCGGAGAAATCTGGCGGTGGTGCCTTGCCGCCCGGCAGGAAGACCTAAAGGCCCTGGAAGACGGTATGAAAAAGAGCCTGAATGCCCGGGGCGGCGGCAAACCCAATTTCCGTCAGGGAAGTCTTTCCGCCTCCCGGGAGGAAATCGAAAGCTTTTTCCTGTCCCAGGGCTTTACAAAACTGGGGTAAGTTCACAGAATGTACTATATTTTTCCAGAAAAGTATGATATAATGCATTGTTGAATACACGCAGTTAGCCGACAGGGGTTACGGCTAACTGCTAATCGCTAACAGCTAACCGCTAACAAAGGATGATACTATGGGATTATTTACAAAACTGTTCGGAACCCGCTCGCAGCGGGAAATCAAAAAGCTCCAGCCGGTGCTGGACAAGATTCTGGCGCTGGAGGAGCCTTACAAGGCGCTGACCGACGATGAGCTACAGGGAAAAACCCAGGAATTTAAGAACCGGCTAAACGCGGGGGAGACTCTGGATGATATTCTTCCGGAGGCCTTTGCCACCGCCAGGGAGGCGTCCGATCGGGTGATCGGTCTGCGGCCCTACCCGGTGCAGCTGCTGGGCGGTATTGTTCTTCACCAGGGGCGGATCGCGGAAATGAAGACCGGCGAGGGAAAAACATTGGTTGCCATCCTGCCCTGCTACCTCAACGCCCTCACCGGGGAAGGGGTTCACGTGGTCACCGTCAACGACTACCTGGCAAAGTACCAGAGCGAGTGGATGGGGAAGGTCTACAAATTCCTGGGTCTTACCGTTGGTCTTGTGATCCCCGGCATGGATCCCCAGCAGCGCCGGGTGGCTTACGCCGCCGACGTGACCTACTGCACCAATAATGAGCTGGGCTTTGACTATCTTCGGGACAACATGGCGCTGTACAAGCAGGAACTGGTTCAGCGGGGCCACGCCTTTGCCATCGTGGACGAGGTGGACTCCATCCTCATCGACGAGGCCCGAACCCCGCTGATCATTTCCGGCAGGGGAGAGGACTCCTCCAAGCTCTACGAAATGGCGGACTACTTCGTCTCCACCCTCCGGAAACAGGTTTTCGCCAAAACCGACGAGAAGGAAATTCAGGACGATTACGACTGCGACTACATCGTGGACGAGAAGGCCCGCACCGTCTCCCTCACCGCCAGCGGCATTGCCAAAGCGGAAAAGTACTTCGGCGTGGAGAACCTGGCGGACTCCGACAACGCCACCCTGAGCCATCACCTGAACCAGGCCATGAAGGCCCGGGGTCTGATGAAAAAGGACATCGACTACGTGGTGAAGGACGGGCAGATCATCATCGTGGACGAATTCACCGGACGGCTGATGTACGGCAGGCGGTACAACGAGGGTCTTCACCAGGCCATCGAAGCCAAGGAAGGGGTCACCGTGGCCCAGGAGAGCAAGACCTTGGCTACCATCACCTTCCAGAATTTCTTCCGGCTGTACCACAAGCTCTCCGGAATGACCGGCACCGCCCTGACGGAAGCGGAGGAATTTGAAGCGATCTACAACCTGGACGTGGTGGAGATCCCCACCAACCGTCCCGTCATCCGGATCGACCACCCGGACGTGGTGTACAAAACCGAGGCGGGGAAGTTCCGGGCCATTGTGGAGCAGGTAAAGGCCTGCCACGAAAAAGGTCAGCCGGTGCTGGTGGGCACCATTTCCATTGAGAAAAGTGAGCTGCTGAGCAAGTACCTGAAGCGGGAGGGCATCCCCCACAGCGTCCTGAACGCCAAGTACCACGAGGCGGAGGCTCAGATCGTGGCTCAGGCCGGTAAATTCGGGGCGGTGACCATCGCCACCAATATGGCGGGCCGTGGCACCGACATTATGCTGGGCGGCAACGCGGAGTTCCTTGCCAAAAACGACCTGCGGAAGCAGGGGCTTCCCGAAGAGCTGCTGGCGGAGGCGGACTCCTTCGCAGAGACCACGGATCCGGAGATTCTGAAAGTCCGGGAGGACTACGCCCGGCTGTTAAAGCAGCATAAGGAGGAGATCGCCGGGGAATCGGAAAAAGTCCGTGCCGCCGGGGGTCTGTTCATCGTCGGCACCGAGCGCCACGAGTCCCGGCGGATCGACAATCAGCTCCGGGGCCGTTCCGGACGGCAGGGGGATCCCGGCGAGAGCCGGTTCTACCTGAGCCTCCAGGACGATCTGATGCGGCTGTTTGCCACGGATCGGATCATGGGCATGATGGATACCCTGGGTCTGGACGAGGACACCCCCATTGACGCGAAAATTCTCTCCGGCGCGGTGGAAAACGCCCAGAAGAACGTGGAAGGCCGGAACTTCAAGTCCAGAAAGAACGTGCTGGAATACGATGACGTAATGAACACCCAGCGGAAGGTGATCTACGCCCAGCGTCAAAAGGTGCTGGACGGGGAGGATCTGCGGGCCAGCATTCTTTCCATGCTCCGGGAGTATATGGACACCACCGTTGCGGACGCCGCCCGGGATACCGCCGGAAAAATCGAGGCGGATACTCTCGCCCGTCTGGCTGCCCAGACCGAGGGCATCTACTACGCAAAGGGGACATTATCCGGACGCCGGGAGCAGCTTCTCGGCAAATCCGCCCAGGAGGCGGCGGACATTCTGTACGAAATTGCCCAGCAGACCTACCAGGCGAAGGAATCCGGCTACGGCGAAAAGCTGATGCGGGAGCTGGAGCGGGTGGTGATGCTCCGGGTGGTGGACGAATACTGGATGGATAACATCGACGCCATGGACGACCTGAAGCAGGGCATCGGCCTGCGGGCCTACGGTCAGCATGACCCGGTGGTGGCCTACAAAGAGGAAGGCTACGAAATGTTCCAGGCCATGATTCAGGCCATCCGGGAGGAGACCGTCCGCCGGATGTTCCTGGTTCAGGTTCGCCCCCAGCAGGAAGTGAAGCGGGAGAAGGTGGCGAAAGAAACCGGCTCCTCCGCCGCCGGCCAGCCGGCCAGCAAGCCCGCCCCCATTCGGAACAAGGCAAAAAAAGTAGGCCCCAACGACCCCTGCCCCTGCGGCAGCGGCAAGAAGTACAAAAAGTGCTGCATGCAGAAGGATAAGGCCAAGGAAATGGATGGTTAGCGGTTATTAGCGGATAGCAGGTAGCAGTTAGGAGACGGGATTACGGCTAAAGACTACCTGCTACCCGCTATCCGCTACCCGCTAAAACTGCTTATGATTATTACAAAACACCATAACACGCTTGAATATCTCGCCTCTGACCTCATTGCCGCGCCCCATGGGTTTACCACCCGGTATGGTGGGGTGAGCACCGGGGTGCTTGCCAGCCTGAACTTGGGCACCAGTCGAGGGGATTCCCCGGAAAACGTGCTGGAAAATTACCGCCGTTTGGGAGAGGCCCTTGGCTTCGACCCCAAAAATGCGGTGCTGTGCAAGCAGACCCATTCGGATATTGTCCACACCGTCACCCGGGAAGACCTGGGGGCGGGGCTGTACCGCCCGGCGCTTAACCCCTGCGACGCCCTGGTAACAGACATCCCCGGGGCGGCTCTGGTGATTTTCACCGCCGACTGCACCCCCATTGTGCTGTACGATCCGGTCACCGGGGCAGTTGGAGCCGCCCACGCCGGCTGGCGGGGGACAGCGGCGGACATTGCCGGAAAAACCGTTGCGGCTATGGAAGCCCAGTTTGGCGTCCGCCCCAAAAACATCCGGGCCGCCATCGGCCCTAACATCGGGCCGTGCCACTTCGAGACCCACGGTGACGTGCCCCAGGCGCTGATAGACGCCTTTGGGGAAAAAATGAACGATTATATCCGTCCCAGCGGGGAAAAGTATTATGTAGACCTAAAAGGGGTCAACGAATGGCTTCTCCGCCGGGCAGGGGTGCAGACCGTGGATGTCAGCGATTTGTGCACCGTATGCGCGTGTGATCGCTTCTGGTCCCACCGGGTCACCGGGGGCGTTCGCGGCTCCCAGGGGGCCGTCATCGTCTGCAAGGAGACAAAGCCATGAAAAAAAGATTTTTTGCACTGTTTCTCATTTCCCTCCTGCTGATGGGCTGCGTGGCAAACCAGAATAACGACGGTTATGTCCCCACTGGGGATGCCATCCTGATGGAGGGCCAGGATCCGGAGGATCTTGTGGAAGAAGAGGTCACCCAGGAGCTGACTTTGGCCTACTACCCGGACCGGTCTATGAATCCTCTGATCGGCAACAACATCACAAACCGGGTTCTGTTTTCCCTGATCTACCAGGGACTTTTCGCCACGGACAGCGGCAACAACACCTATCCGATACTCTGCTCTCACTATGAGGTATCCGCCGACAATAAAAGCTTTACCGTGTATCTGGATCCGAACGCCACCTTTTCTGACGGAACCACGGTCACCGCTCAGGACGTTCTGGCAACCTACGAAGCAGCAAAGGTAAGCGACTATTATAAAGGCCGATTTACCCTCATTACCTTTGAACTTGTAAGTAGCGACGCCATCTGCTTTCATACCTCGACTGCCTACGAAAATCTTGCCCTGCTGCTGGACGTTCCCATTGTGAAGGCCAGCGAGGTAAACGCGGACTTTCCCCTGGGAACCGGGCCTTATTTCTTCCAGCAGGGTACCAACAACTGTTCTCTTGTCCGGGTTTCAAACTGGTGGTGCGGAAAAACCAAGGTGCCTGCCCGAGCCAATGTGATCTCCCTGATGGTGGGCACTTCCCAGTCCCAGATCCGGGACGCTTTTGAATTTGAAAACCTGAGCCTTGCCTGTGCCAACCCCATGACCGACTCTTTCTCGGAATACCGGTGCGACTACGAACTGTGGAACGTGGAAAACGGTATGTTTCTGTACCTGTCCTTCAATGTGCAGTACAGCGATTTCTTCAATACTGATGACCACACCTTGCGTCAGGCCATGACCTATGCCATTGATCGGGATTATATCAACGAAACCTATTATAACGGGCTGTGCCAGCCCTCCACATTGCCCACCTCACCCGGCTCTCCCTACTACAATGAGAGCCTGGCTTCCCGGTACGACCACGATGATATGAAGTTTATTGACGCCATCAACGGGCTGAAACTTCCGACAACCAAGAATCTGGAGCAGGTCAAATTAAAGCTGCTGGTCAACTGCGATGACTCCGCCCGGCTCCGCACCGCCCGGTATATTGCCCAGCATCTGACAGACCTCGGCATCGACACCGGCGTTCTGGAGTACGGAGGCTCCACAAGCCCTACCTATGAAGAGGTTCTTCTTGCGGGAACCTATGATATGGTTCTGGCGCAGACCAAGCTGCCGCCCACCTACGACCTGGGCGAATTCTTCCGGCCCTGGGGCAACCTGGGGTATGGCTGGATCACCGACGGTACCCTTTACAATATGTCCAACGAATCCCTGGCAAATGAAGGCAACTACTATTCTCTCAATCAGATGGTGGCGGACGATGCGAAGATCGTCCCGATCCTGTTCGGCACCTATTGTATCTACGCCGAACGGGGCGAGCTTCTGGATCTGTCCCCATCCCGGGATAACGTGTTCTTCTATACCGTTGGAAAAACTATGGAGTCCGCCAAGGTGAGCGATAGTCAAACGTAGAACACGGCGGGATAGTTGGGATCGGGTAGCAGTTAGTGAAGCGTTTTCCCACTGTATCCACGTACCCCTCGTCTTCTATCCGCCAACTGCTAACAGCTATATGATTGCAAAGGAGAAAAGAAATTATGTCCGGTAAATTTGAAACACACGGAGATTCGGAAAAGAAGCGGGGCAGAAACCCCCTGCCAGTGATCCTGCTGGTTCTTCTGATTGTGGCAGCGCTGGTTGCCGCCGCCCTCTTCTTGCTGCCCAAGCTCCGGTCTACTCAGCTGTCCCAGCAGATGGAGCCTTCCACGGTTTCAACCCAGGCAACCGCAGCCGCTACGGAAGCCCCCACGACGGAGCCGACTACAGAACCCACCACCGAGCCTGCTCCCGTCTACCGTAACCCCCTCACCGGTGAGGTGATTGAAGAGCCGGTTGACAAACGGATCTTTGCCGTGTCCATTAACAATCTGTCTTACGCCATGCCCCACTACGGGGTGAATCAAGCGGATATTTTTATGGAAATGCTGGTCAATGGCTCCATCATTCGGGGACTTGCCCTGTATACCGACCCCAGCGACGTACCCGCCATTGGTTCCGTGCGCAGTGACCGTTTTATGTTCAACAACATCTGTCTTCACTATGATGCCATTATGATTCACGCCGGCGGCGACAGCACCGTCCTTGCCAATGCCCGGGAGCGGGGAATCTCCAACTATAATATTGACACCTGGGACTCTACGGACTATTCCTTCCGGGACATGGAGCGTAACAAAGCAGGCTATGACTGGGAGCACTGTCTGTTTGCCAGGGGTGAGGGTCTGGAGGCACAAGCCATCGAAAGAGATATTTCAGTGGAACAGGATCCAGAGAAGGATTACTGCCTACGCTTTACCGAGGACGGCACCCCTTCCGGTGGTGAAGACGCATCCACGGTCAGCCTGACCTTCCAGTACAAGACCACGAAAAAGGATACCTCCATGATATATGACAATGAACTTGGAAAATATATCTATCACCAATATGAAGAAGATATGGTAGACGGCGCCACCGGGGAGCCAGAGGCTTTCCAAAATGTTCTGATTCTTCTGGCGGATATCAAAATGATCTCTCGGGGCTTCTATGAAGGGGATCTGGTCACAGGTGGAGAAGGTTACTACGCCTGCGGCGGAAAAATCATTCCCATCACCTGGGGAAGTGACAGCGAAACAAGTCCTCTGTGGTTTAAGACCATGGACGGAGAGCCTCTGCTGATGGGGGTGGGCAACAGCTATATTGCCATTGCTCCCATAGATTCTCCTGTAAGTTATGAGTAAAAATCTACAAGAAAATCCTCGCCTTTTTTGACAATTTTTACAGTTTACAATGATGCGGGGCTATTGTATAATGAATCTGTACGGATATATCGATTCCGTACCTCACACATTAAGCATACTGCTTAAGCAGTAATTTTGAAATGGAGGAAATTCCCATGTCTGTAAGAGTTGCTATCAATGGTTTTGGTCGAATTGGCCGTCTGGCTTTCCGTCAGATGTTCGGTGCTGAGGGCTACGAAGTTGTCGCCATCAATGACCTGACCTCCCCCAAAATGCTGGCTCACCTGTTGAAGTACGATTCCACCCAGGGCAACTACGTCGCTCAGGGTCATACTGTCGAGGCTGGCGAGGACAACATCGTTGTGGACGGCAAGAAGATCACCATCTATGCCAAGGCCAACGCCGCCGAGCTGCCCTGGGGCGAACTGAACGTGGACGTGGTTCTGGAGTGCACCGGTTTCTATACCTCCAAGGCTAAGGCTCAGGCTCACATCGACGCAGGTGCCAAGAAGGTCGTTATCTCCGCTCCTGCCGGCAACGATCTGCCCACCATCGTATACAATGTCAACCACGAGACCTTGACCAAGGAAGACAACATCATCTCCGCCGCTTCCTGCACCACCAATTGCCTGGCTCCCATGGCCAAGGCACTGAACGACCTGGCTCCCATCAAGACCGGCATTATGTGCACCATTCACGCCTATACCGGCGACCAGATGATTCTGGACGGCCCCCAGCGTAAGGGCGACCTCCGCCGCTCCCGTGCCGGCGCTGTGAACATCGTTCCCAACTCCACCGGCGCTGCCAAGGCCATCGGCCTGGT
>CAZCLX010000059.1:0-10469 GCA_964499615.1 uncultured Oscillospiraceae bacterium | reverse complement strand
TGACCCGGGCTGTCGCTGTTTCTACTGTTGCTGACTAAAGCCGATATGCACATTTAATTATATCTGATTCTGGAGAAACAATTGTAAACCACCCATGAACTTTCCGTGAAATTCAGGATCGTTCTCTTTCCCTTAAACCTGAACTTCAGTATGTGCGGGGATTTGAGAATAAATGTCCATGCCGCGACCGGCGCCACCAGGAATGAAACCATAGTGTAATTCGCGCACCAAAAGATGTATACTATGCGGTGTTGCCTTAGGCTTTTTTCTGGCGAATTCGTAACGCACCTCTATTCTCCGGGTTGCATCCAAATGGCAGCCGTGTTCTGCGGCGTGTCGAGGTCGCAGCGCCCTACGCAAAAATCCACTGGGTTGCTGATGAACGCCAATATGCACAAAAATGTCCATGCGTCAAGTGCTTTCATTTCCTGCAGTGCCAAGGCCGGCATGGGCATTCATTATGGAATCGTATCAGAGGCTCCCTAGGATCCTGTCAAGGGCGTCCATAGGTACTGTTCCCAGAGGTAGGTTTCCTGGGATTCGCTGAGGCCGAAGCCTTCCCGGATGCCGATGCAGATCTGCTTTAGCTTACTCTGTAGAATGGAGGACTGGAACAAGCTTTCGTGACCTGGGGTCATGGCATATTCCAGAATCCTGGCCCGATCCTCTTTGGGAAAGCTCATGGAGTAGGTATCAATAAACGCTTCACTGCCGGGGGTCAGGTACTTGCTGCCATCCCGGCTGCTGTTTTGTATGTAGTCGTTGTCGTACTCAAAATCGCTGGGGTTATATTTGCCCCAGGTGTCATAAGCATTGGTGTTGTTGATTACCTGGGTATCTATCAGGTGGCATAGCTCATGGTATAGGGAACGCTCCGTATCCCCCACGGTACTTAGGGCAATGTAAGCCGTTCCCCCGTTCCAATACTGTAGCCCCGTGGCGGCGTACAAGCTGCTTGCGTGGTCACTGCCGGAAACAGCGCGAACCAGGCAAATATTGAGACCGTCAAAATTACCTGCCAGGGTGGTAAGAAAGCCCTGGGGAAAGTTTCCCAAGCGCTGCTCCAGCAGCTCCAGTTCCCGTTGGGTAACTGTCACTAGGTATTCTTCCCGGAGGCGGTAATCCTCTGGCTGATAGGCAACGGCATCATCTCCTACCAGAATGTGGATCCCGATCCGGCTGCTCATGACTTGCGCGTATTCCCGGCAGGCATCCATTCCTGCCTGATCCGGGTGCTCCGGAGAGGCGTAAGGAGCGGTATACCGCAGGGGATCCTCCACAGCGGTTTTTTGGGGATCCCAAAGACAGATAATGTCTCCTTTTTCCGAGGCGCCGCTCAGCAGCAGATAGACACCGCCATTCTGTTCAGAAACCGCTTGAAGGGGGGTAATGTATTGGGGAAGCCGGAGGGTGGAAGTTCGGGTTCCTTCGGATAGATTGTAAAGGTTGATTTCCACAGCATCCTGCCGGTAAGCCCAGGAAAGAGCGCGGTTTTGTTGAGGAAGATATCCCAGAAAAGATTCCTCCAAAGGCAGGTCCATCATTTGCGCCTGATCTTCCGACGGCCCAAAGGAGTGGATCTCCAGTCCGCCCCAATCGCTTTCGTCCAGGAAGGAGGCAAAAAAGCAATCTGTCCAGCTGCTTACCTGGGCAGGTTGGGAGAGCTGCCCCAGAAGCCGTCCATTTTCCGAAGATATGAAAATAGCTTTGCTTTCCGAATCTGTCTGAACCTGACACTGGATGACGCTTCCATCGAAAAGAATTCCGGAAGCCGTTGCGCCCCGAACCTCCTGCAGCACCCGGCTGAGACCGGAGTCCGTATCCAGAGCGCGAATCTCCGATTCGGTGCAGTAAAACAGGGTTTTTCCGTCATCGGAGAGAAGGGGAACCCCCATTAAGCCCTCCGGCGCTGCCACTTGCCGGATCACCCGAAGTTGGTGGTCTAATAAAACAGCCTCTTTTTTTTCAGAGTCAAAATAGGAGATCCCATTGTCGGAGACCCGAAAAGCGGGATCCTGAATAAAATCGGCAAGACCAGTTTCCAGGAAGGCATCCTGGTGGAGATCCGATCCGGAATAGACCTCAATGGCGATGCCGCCACTGTGTCCCCGCAGCAAAACCAGTTGGTTCCCCATGGAATAGAGGCGGTTATCTCCGGCGGTATCCAGGGGATAACACCGCACCGCGCCAGATGTTTCCGACGCCAAATAGCAGCTTTCGTCATACAGCCCTTCTGTCTGTCGGGCAGGATCGGTATTTCCCGGAGCGGAAGGGGTGCCGGCAAGACCGGATTTCCGCGTGCAGCCAGCCAGAAGCAGACAAATGAGCAGCAGCGGCAGTATCTTTTTCATAGTTATTGCCTCCTAGCCAGGGTGTAGTCGTCCCCTTGGCGGTAGTAGGGGCACTGCCCGCTGGGGGAGGACAGGATCCGGCATACCTCGTCCTCGTCCAGATCCATCATGCAGTAGTATTCGTCATACTCCTCATCATAATCATAATACCAGCATGTGTCGCATTGTGTCGAATCCATGAAGAAACCCTCCCTTTTCGGGAATTTTTATAAAATATGCAGAGCGTGATAACCCGCAGAAACCCACCTTTTATACCGACAGGTTTTCCAAATAGGCTTTTACATCAAAGGGACGCAGCTTCTCATCCTTTCGCAGGTAGAGGGGATGATGGGGATGCCCCTTTTTTGTTACTGCCCCGGCGCAGTACCACTTTGCGCCCACCTGCTGCCCTACATCCAGAAAATCCGAAACGCAGGAGGGAAGATAGTCCCGCTTTTCGATCACCGCGCCCCACGCGGCCCACACGGCAGGCTGGGGGGAGAGAGAGAGAACGTATCGAAAAGCCTCCAGATTCTCCCGATGAAGAAGGGAATTGCATTGCGTCTCCATAGTGTCGGGGTCGGTTGCCCGCTGGGCGTAGACGTTAAACATCAGGAAGCTGTCAAAACCGTTTCCCAGAGCGATCCGCTCCACGGATTTTAGGGTGTTGTCCAGGTGATCCGGCTGGGCGGTGGAAGGATTGACGCCGATGCAAATAAGAGGCCGACTTCCCCGGGTGCCCAGTATGTACCGATATTCGGAGTAGAAATTGGGGGCGTACAGCCACTTCCGGATGTCATAGTCCAAGGTGGGGGTGTCTGCGGAGGCAAGGGCCTCCCGGAAGGAAAGGATGGAAATTTCCTGGGTGGTGCAGCTGGGAATATGCATCAGTTTTCCTCCTCCTCGTCGTGGGGAAACCACCAGCTTTTGGACGGATCGTGGAAGTCACAGCTTTCCGGACGAACGCCGGTTTGACGGCACCATCCGGCAAAAGCGGTGTCCAGAAAGGGATATATGCCCTCCATCCCGGACTGCAGAGAGACGGTTTTCCCGTCCTTCAGCCACAGTTCGATCACTATGCTCCCGCCGGAGACGGCATAAAGCTGTTGCTTCAGAATGTCTTTATACGCATAGGACACACTTTTCTTTCCAAAGGAGGACAGAAGAAAGCTGTCTTCGTCGTAAAAAATTCCAAAACTGATGTAGTACCCACAAAGAAATACCCCAATCAGCAGGGCGGCAATGCCGCCAATCAGAAGAACGGTTCCCTGGCTTCTCCAATTGAAAATGGCAAGAATTCCGACCATGGAAAACAGGATCCCGAAAATGCCGTATTTTTTCCCTGCCCGGACGGCAGTGCCGGAAAGGTGTTCTTTTTTGCTCCGGAAAAGCTTGGTAAAGCCCTTATCCACCAGAAAGCAAAGTCCGAAGGTTACTCCGGCGACAATCAGCGCAGGTATCAGCTGCATAAGAATCCCCCTTTTAAGCCCATAGCACCAGGTTCACGGGAATGTCGAAGGCCTCGGTTGAAAAATAGGGCAGTAATTGAAAATCATAGCATAGCGCCACAGTGGGGTGGGATCGTTCCAGAGATAGAAACCGGTCATAGAAGCCCCCACCGTAGCCGATCCGATGCCCCATAGGGTCGAAGGCAAGTCCGGGCATCAGCACGAGAGCCGTAGGATCCGACAGAAGCGGCCCATCGGCAGTAGGTTCCGGGATCCCGGCGTACCCATTGGAAATCCGGGACAGGTCATCCATCCGGATAAACTTCATTTCATTCCCGAAGACCTTGGGAACTGCCACCTGCTTCCCGTCCCGGAGGCACTGATTCAGGAAGGGAAGCGTCCGAACCTCTTGATTGTAGGAAAGGTAGCCGTAAACCGTTTTAGCTTGACGGTAAAGCTCCGTATCTACAAGCATTCCGGTGAGGCGATTGCTGCGGAAATCGATCTCTTCCTGGGTCATTTCCCGCTTCTTTTCCCGGATATACCGGCGAAGGATGGTTTTATCCATGGTTTTCCTCCTGACTTCCCTTTGCCGGGTGGAACATTCGGAACCAAAGAAGTATAGCAATCTGCCCGGGAATGCCCAGCAGGAACACCAGTTCCGCGTGAAATTTGCAGTACACCAGTAAGGAAAGATAGATGCTCAGCAGGCAGCCCCAGACGATGCAGGAGATCAGCGGGGAATTGCGGCGAAAGTCATGCCATGCCGAGCGGAGAGAAAGCAGCACAATGGCATTCACCGGCAAAGCGTAGATAAAGGCCATCCACCCACAGGGAATAGAGAGTGTGGTGAGTACTACAAAAATCAGCAGCGCCACGAACCATACCAGGGTTGAGCTAAGCGCAAGGATAATATTCTTGTCAGCCTTCCGCTTCAGCGCTTTTTCCGAAACCTGACTCATAGCACGCTGGATCATACCAGGGTTGTCCGGTAGGGCATTGGGATCCTCCAGCAGTACATTGACATTGACATCAAACAGCTGAGCAAGCTGCATCATTGTCAGCACATCCGGAACGGATTCTCCCCGTTCCCATTTGGAAATGGCCTTGTCGGAATAGTTCAGCTTTTCCGCCAGGCCCGCCTGGGTAAGCCCGGTCTTTTTTCGGTATGCGGCAATATTCCCACCAATCTGCAATTTCATTTTCTCGTCATCCATGGCGACACCCCCATGTTTTCTAGTACCATTGTACCATATTTTTCCTGGTAATGCAAGCGGTTGGGAGCGGCTGTTCGCTATTCGCGGGCACAGTCAGCGGGGCGGAGAAAAAACCTCTGAAAAAAAGATTGACAACGGGAAAAAAAGCGAGTATAATCTCCCAGTAAACAAGGGTGTTTGCTGCTGGCGGGCGAGGAGCCCGGGGCGGCGCATCCTCTTTTTTTGTTTTTTGGATTGGCATTTGAGAATGGAGGGGCGCTATGGAGGCGAAATACCGGGTCGCGGCGGCAGACGCGGGTGGAAAGCTATTCAGTGCCCTGGAATCCCTTCTGCCGGAGACTTGTCGCTTGGATCCGATTGCGGCAAGCGGAGAGGCGCTACGCCGAATGCTGGCCGATAAAGGCGGGGAACTTGTGATTCTCAACACGCCTCTGCCGGATGAAAACGGCGTAGATCTGGCATTGGATCTTTCGGACAGCGCTGCCGGCGTGCTTCTTCTGGTAAGAGGGGATCAGTATGAGGCAGTGTGCCGCCGGGTGGAGGACAGGGGAATTCTCACCCTTCCCAAGCCTGTTGCCGGGAGGAGCCTGTACAGCGCGGTGCGGCTGTTGATGGCCACAGCTTCCCGTCTCCAGAAGCTGGAACAGAAAAATCAGTCCCTGCAAAGCAGAATGTCGGATATTCGCACGGTGGACAGAGCCAAGTGGTTGCTGATCCAGCGGCACAACATGACGGAAAGGGATGCCCACTATTATATCGAGAAGCAGGCAATGGACACCCGGCTTTCCCGCCGGGAGATCGCGGAAAGCATCATCAGGACATATGAATAGCATGGGTGTTCGGTTCCGGGACAGTATCCGCTGCCCCCGGAGCCGAACCCCTTTTTAAGTATAAGTAAAGGAGAGAAGACAATGAAAGACACAAAGTTCATCTTCGTAACCGGAGGCGTGGTCTCCGGACTGGGCAAAGGGATCACAGCCGCGTCACTGGGCCGGCTCCTGAAGGCTCGGGGATTGAAGGTGGCGGCACAGAAGCTGGATCCTTATATTAACGTGGATCCGGGAACCATGAGCCCCTACCAGCACGGGGAGGTATACGTTACCGAGGATGGGGCGGAAACCGATCTGGATCTGGGTCACTATGAGCGATTCATTGACGAAAACCTGAATAAATTCTCCAATCTTACCACGGGAAGAGTGTACTGGAATGTACTCAATAAGGAGCGCCGGGGAGAGTACCTTGGATCCACCGTCCAGGTGATCCCTCACGTGACCAATGAAATTAAGGAGTTTGTCTACTCCGTAGGCAGGAAAACCGATGCCGACGTGGTCATTACGGAAATCGGCGGCACCATCGGCGATATTGAGTCCCAGCCATTTTTGGAAGCGGTGCGGCAGATCTCTCTGGAGGTGGGCAAGCGCAACAGCCTGTTCATCCACGTGACGTTGGTGCCCTTCCTGCGTGGCTCTGACGAGCACAAGTCCAAGCCTACTCAGCACTCAGTAAAGGAGCTTCAGGGTATGGGCGTCAACCCGGATATCATTATACTCCGGTGTGATGAACCGCTGGAAGACTCCATTTTCCAGAAAATTGCCATGTTCTGCAACGTTCGCCCGGATTGCGTGATTGAGAATATCACCCTTCCCGTGCTGTATGAAGCGCCCATTATGCTGGAAAGCCACCATTTTTCGGAGATCGTCTGCCGGGAGCTGGGGATTGATGCCCCGGAAATTGATTTGCGGGATTGGAACGAAATGCTGGATCGGATCCGCAGCCCCAAGGGAGAGATTACCATCGGCCTGGTGGGAAAGTACGTTCAGCTCCATGACGCGTACTTGTCCGTGGCGGAGGCTCTTCGTCACGCGGGCTACCAGCTGGGCAGCCGGGTGAACATCCGCTGGATCGATTCCGAAACCGTCTGCCGGGAAACGGTGGAAGATGTTCTCGCCGGATGTGCCGGGATCATCGTCCCTGGCGGTTTCGGAGGCCGGGGCATCGAGGGAATGATCGTCACCGCCGACTACTGCCGAGATCACAACGTTCCCTATCTGGGGATCTGCCTTGGAATGCAGGTGTCGGTGATTGCCTTTGCCCGGCGGGTGCCGGGAATGGAGGATGCCAATTCCGGTGAGTTCCAGCCGGATTCCCGGCATAAGGTGATTGACTTCCTTCCGGATCAGAGCGAAACGGTTGCCAAGGGTGGAACCCTTCGCCTGGGAGCGTACCCCTGCCACATTGCTGAGGGTACTCAGATGTTCCGGGCCTATGGCACCAGGGATATTTCCGAGCGCCACCGCCACCGTTATGAATTTAATAACGATTTCCGGGAGATACTGCAAAAGGCTGGACTTACCATCAGCGGCACCTCCCCCGACGGTCATATTGTGGAGACGGTGGAGCTTGAAAATAAGGACTTCTATGTAGGCGTCCAGTATCATCCGGAGTTTAAGTCCCGTCCCAATAAACCCCACCCACTGTTCCTGGGACTGGTTGGCGCTGCTCTGAATCGGAAGTAAATCGGGAGGAAACTGATATGGTTGGCGAAATTCATGAGGAGTGCGGCGTATTCGGCTATTTCAGTCCGGTGCGGATGCAGGTGGCGGGAATCGTCTATAACGGCCTGTATGCCCTCCAGCACCGGGGGCAGGAGAGCTGTGGCATTGTGGTAAATGACGACGGCGTGTTCTCCTCCGTCAAGGATTTGGGGCTTGTCAGCGAGGTGTTTTCTCCGGAGGTGTTCCGCGCCTTTGGGGAAGGAAATATGGCGGTGGGGCATGTCCGCTACGGAACCACCGGCGGCAACGTCCGGGCAAACTGCCAACCCATTGAGGTTCGCCATGTCCACGGCCCCCTGGCGGTTGCTCACAACGGTAATCTAACCAACGCCGGGGCACTTCGCCGGCAGCTGGAATTGAAAGGCTCTATTTTCCATACATCCAGCGATACGGAGACCATCGCCTATATCCTCACCCAGCAGCGCCTGACCGCTCACAGCATAGAAGGGGCC
The DNA here is from genome assembly GCA_964499615.1 of uncultured Oscillospiraceae bacterium. Classification (GTDB taxonomy): domain Bacteria; phylum Bacillota; class Clostridia; order Oscillospirales; family Oscillospiraceae; genus Faecousia. Next base: position 2,467 of record CAZCLX010000059.1, on the reverse strand, counting down.
GTGAGCCGGTGCATGGACATTCTCCAGGGGGCATATTCTCTTGCCATTATGTCCCCCCAGAAGCTGATTGCTCTCCGGGATCCCAATGGTTTTCGGCCTCTGTGCTACGGCGTAACCGGTGACGGCGCTTACTGCGTGGCGTCGGAAAGCTGTGCCCTTCACGCGGTTGGGGCAGAATTTATACGGGATCTGCTTCCGGGAGAAATCCTGGTGTTCTCACCGGAAGGCGTCAGATCCATTCGGAACCATTGCGGGAAGGCGGAATCTGCGCTGTGCGTTTTCGAATACATCTACTTTGCCCGTCCGGATTCCGTCATTGACGGGGTAAGCGTCCATGAGGCGCGGATTCTTGCGGGGCGGCTTCTGGCAAGACAGCACCCGGTGGAGGCGGATGTGGTGGTGGGCGTGCCGGACTCCGGTCTGGATGCCGCCTTGGGATACGCCAAGGAGTCCGGGATCCCCTATGAGATTGGTTTCGTGAAAAACAAATACATTGCCCGAACCTTCATTTCTCCCGGTCAGGGAACCCGGGAAAACCAGGTTCGGATCAAGCTCAATCCCATAGAAAGTGTGGTTAAGGGGAAACGGGTGATCCTTATTGACGATTCCATCGTCCGGGGAACCACCAGCCGCCGGATTGTATCCCTTCTACGGCAGGCAGGAGCGGCGGAGGTTCACATGCGGGTATCCGCACCACCTTTCCGAAATCCCTGTTACTACGGAACGGACATCGATTCCCGGGATAACCTGATTGCCTGCCACTATACCGTGGAGGAGACAGCGGAGAAAATCGGATGTGACAGCCTTGGCTACCTGAGTATCGACGGAGCGCGGGAACTGGCCGGCTGCAACGGCTGCTGCACCGCCTGCTTTTCAGGTTCCTACCCAACCCTCATTCCCGACGCCCCTTACAAAAACCGTTTCGAGCAAAAGCTGTCCCAGAGAAATCTGTGACGCTACAATAGCAGCGGCTGGAGCTGCTTTCCTTCCATTGCCGCCTGTAATGTCTGAGGAATTTTCGTAAAGTCCGCCACAAGAGAGGTGGGCTTCCCAATGGGATCGTCCTGCCCGAAGGGAACGAAATAGTAGTGCTTCCGGGTGAGAAGCCGCCCAATATTTTCCCCGGCGGCGGCAAGCCCGTCGTTGGTGGACACAGCCACGATCACCGGGCGGGCGTTCCGCAGGTGGCTTTTTGCCGCCATGGTCACGGGAGTTTCGGCGATCCCGTGGGACAGCTTCCCCAGGGTGCAGCCGGTGCATGGGGCGATAATCAGAGCGTCCAGCAGTTTCTTGGGGCCAATAGGCTCCACCTCCGGGATGGTGCAAAGAGGCGGAGTGCCGCAGATCTTCTCTGCCCGGGACAGATTCTCCTGAGCAGTGCCGAACCGGCTGTTAAGCGAGGCGCTGATGAAGGAAAAAATAGGGATCACCTGATGGCTTTCCGCCAGCGCCTCCATCACCGGGAAAACCCGGGCGAAGGTGCAGAAGGAGCCAGTCAGGGCAAAACCGATTACCATATTAAGTACCGTCCTTCCATAGCCGGAATGCCGTTTCGGCGATCAGCCGCCCCGAACTTTCCGACGCGTAGATCCCGGGCAGTCCCCGGGCGGGAATCACATCTTCCCCTGGGATCCCTGGAATGGATGCCAGGTCGATTTTTAGAGCGTTTTTTGCCAGGGAAGCCGTTTCTTCGGTCAGAAAGGCTGCCGGAGCGGTGTTGAAAATCAGCCGAAGCCTGGGCAGAAGGGGAGGAAGACCGTCCAAAGAGACGGCGTCGTACCCCAGCGCCTGGAGCAAGGCCCAATCCGTTTCCTTCCGGACAGCGATGGTGACAGGCGCACCCAATTTCCGGAGAAGCACCCCAAGGCACTTCCCAATCCGCCCCCAGCCGATTATGAGGGTTGGTGTGTCCGGATACACGGTGTCCAGCCGCTTTCCGGCAACCATCAGAGCGCAGTGGGCGGTGATGGCCGCGTTTTTCGCCAGGTAGACTGGATCGGACAGCAAATCCATTTTCCGGTAGCCATCCAGGGCGGGATCCTTCAGATTTCCGCCAATGACCGTGATTCCGGCGGGGAGTTTTTCCAAAAGGAATTTGATTTTTTCTCCGGATCGCAGCACCCCAGGGGCGCGGAAGCTGGGTACATCCAGCAGCAAATGGGTAATGTCCGGTGAGAGGTGATCGGTGACCTCCCACCGGCTTTCTTTTAGAAATTTTCCGGCAAAATTACAGGCCGGAGTTTCTCCAACCGGGAAAACAAGAGGCATATTCATCTCCATTTCTCCTTCCGTATCAGCCTATGCGCCAAACCGCCAAAGGTTCCAGGGGTTAGCGGACAGCGGGTAGCAGTTATGGATGGGGCGGTTTATACTGATTTTCAATAAAAATTTTATGTGCTGATCGGCATAACGCAGCAAGCCGTCTTTGCGTAGGGAACGCCGACCCCGGCGTTCCGGCAGTACCAAG
>CAZCLX010000058.1:0-10657 GCA_964499615.1 uncultured Oscillospiraceae bacterium | reverse complement strand
ATGGGACAAAAGATCCGCCATCCAGCCGCAGACGATTTGTTCAGAGTTTCCCTAATAAATTGTATTGCGTTTTTCCCGGTTTGTCAAGGCAGAAAACGCCCGGAAGCGTGGGTTTTCACGCTTCCGGGTAAACTTTATTCTTTTCCAGGCTCCATTGTCACGGAAAAATGGAAATGTTCTCCATCCAGCCGGTACTGGCTTAGCAGCTCCGGGCCGCAACTGTTGGATCCGATGCCGTTTTGCGCATAGTCGATACACAGCACCGTATTGCCGCATTTCTCCAGCTGGTACGCGTGACTCTTATCCGTCAGCTCCTCCTGGGTGTAAGGCGACGCGCTGAAAGAGAAGGGCTTCTCCCCGGTGATCCGCAGACTGACGCCGCCGCCTTCCAGCTTCACGAAATCGCAGTCACCCCGGCTACCGTTTTCCTGAGGCCGGAGATAGTCCTCATGCAGCTGCTCCGTCTTTCCCCGGTAGATCCCGTGGCTGGCTGCCCGGCGCTTGTCCTGGTAGTTTTCCATAGGCCCCAGGCCAAACCAGGTCACATTGTCCGTCTCCTTGGGCAGGAACATTCGCAGGCCCAAACGGGGCAGCATGGGAAAGTCCTGATTTTTCCTGACATCCAGGATCATGCTTATCTCTCCGCCGGGGTAAATCCGCCAGGAAAGCGTTCCTTCCAGGATCCGCTGAACCGCGGGCGCCGTCAGCGCCACGGGGAAGCTGACCGTCACGATCTCCCCCCGGCGAAGGATCTCCGCTCCGTAGGCCCGAAGGCGAGCCTGATGGTACTGGGCATGATACCACGAATTCTTAATGTTCCGGTCATTGTCTGTAGGAGCACGCCAGATGTTCAGCTCCATAGGGCAGCTGAGCAGCTCTTTTCCGCCCAACTCCATTCGGTCAAACAGTCCCGTCGCCCTGCTGAAAACATAAGAAAAGCCCGCCCCCGCCACCGTAAGATAGCGGCCGCTCTCCGTCACCTGGATGGGCGCGCCGGTACGGGAAGGCTCCAGGGCAAAGGGGTTACCCGCTCTGCCGCCCAGCGCCACCTCGTCAAAACCAAGGGGAAAGCCCGCCGGGCGGATGCCGTCTCCGTTTTTCAGATAATAGTTTACCTTCAGGTAGTCCCGCTTTCCGGTCAGCTTCGGGAAGGGGATCTCAACAGTCCCGGTTTCTCTGGGGGCGATCTCCGGAAGCCGGGAAACCGTACCTCTGGACAAAGTTTCCCCCATAGCGGTAAATTCATAGGCCAGGGTAATGTAGTCCCCCAGTGCCAGAAAATCCATCATGTTTTTCAGCGTGACGCTCCCGTTTCCCGCCTTCACCACCCGGGCGGGACGGTGGACGTTTTTCACTTCCAGCAGGCCGGTATGGGGCGTTCTGTCCGGGTACACCAGTCCGTCCATGCAGAAATTTCCGTCATGAACGGTCTCCCCGTGGTCGCCGCCGTAGGTGTAAATAGGCTTGCCGTTGGGAGCCTTCCCTTCATAAATGGCATGGTCGCACCACTCCCAGACAAAGCCGCCGCAGAGAATGGGATTTGCTTCAAACATCTGGAAATAATCTTCCAGATCACCCGGGCCGTTTCCCATGGCGTGGGAATATTCGCACAGCACCATGGGCTTATCCGGATTGCTGTCCAGATAACGGTGAAGCATCTCCATAGAGGGATACATTTTGCTGTTCAGATCCAGGCAGGAAAAATCCCATTCCTTGGAGGGAACGCAGTAATTTGCCGCCTCGTAGTGGGTCAGTCTTGTTGGGTCTGCTTCCTTTGTCCATTGCAGCGCCGCTTCAAAATTGCAGCCATAGCCCCCTTCGTTGCCCATAGACCAGATCAGCACTGAGGGACGGTTTTTGTCCCGGCTGACAAGCCGTTGGGTTCTGTCCAGGATGGCGTCATGGAACGCAGGGTTGTCGGCGATTGGAGCCGTCCACCGCTTCATGTAGCTCTCCCAGCCCTCTCCCCGGTCAATGAGGGCGTTTGTCCCATGGCTTTCGTTGTCCGCCTCGTCAATGACGTAGAAGCCGTACCGGTCACAGAGCTGGTACAGTATCGGGCTGGCAGGATAGTGGCTGGTGCGGATGGCGTTGATATTGTGCTCCTTCATCAGAAGCAGATCCTTTTTCATCTGGGCAGGACTGATGGCAAAGCCGGTCACCGGGTCGGAATCGTGGCGGTTGACGCCCCGGAACCGGATGGGTCTGCCGTTGAGGCAAAGCACTTTATTTTGGATGGATACCTCCCGAATGCCCACCCGCTCAGTGATAACCTCCCCCGGGGTTTCCAGCACCAGGGTATAGAGATACGGCTCCTCCGCGTTCCATTTCCGCAGGCTCTTGGCCGGAAAGGCAATCCGGTTTCCGGTCTTCCCGGAATGCAGAAGGGTTTCCCCGTCATAGAGGCAGACACAGACTTCACAGGAGCCGGTAAACTCCAGGCGGACAGTGACTTCCTCCCCCTGGGCGGTGACGGTATAATCCCGAATATGATTTTCCGGACGGCGGAGGAGGTACACATCCCGGAAAATACCGCTCATCCGGAACTTGTCCTGATCCTCCAGGTAGCTTCCGTCGCACCACTTGAGCACCAGCGCCGCCAAGCGGTTTTCCCCCTCAGTCAGCAGGTTCGTCACATCAAACTCGCTGGTGCAGTGGGACACCTGGCTGTAGCCCGCGAATTCCCCGTTGACCCACAGGTAAAAGCAAGAATCCACCCCCTCGAAATTGAGGTACGCCCGGGGCGCCTCCTTCTCCCGGTGATAGGAAAAGTCCAGGACATAGGCGCCGCAGGGGTTTTCCTGAGGCACATAGGGCGGGTCGAAAGGGATGGGGTAGCGGGAATTGATATACTGGTGGCTGTCGTAGCCCTGCGTCTGCCACATACCGGGAACGGCTATGGTGTCCCATTGGGAGACATCATAACCCTTTTTATAAAACGGTACCTCCACATCCAGGAGGCTCCCAAAGTACCGGAAGCGCCACTGTCCGCTCAGCAGGATCATCCGATCCGAGTGGGTACGGTTTTCCGCCAAATCGTCCATTCGGCGGGAGGCAGGAATGTAATAGCACCGGTTAGGCTGGGCGCCCCAATGGAAAATCTGAAGGTTTTCGTGATAATCAGGAACCAGCAATTTTCTACGCTCCTTTCTGTGATACCGCCATTCTATCATTTCAGGAGGAGAAAATCAACCGCTCACGCCTTACAATTTCCCTCTTTACAGTTTTTTGCCGTTATGATATGATAATGCATATTATGTAAGGAGAACGGCAGACGTATGGACAAGTATTCGGCTCTTGGCAGCCGCGGCTTCTATCCCGGCACAGACCTTGGCGCGACCTGGACAAAGGACGCCGCTTTTTTTCGGCTCTGGGCGCCTACCGCTCAAGCGGTTTCCCTCCGGCTATACCGGAGCGGCGATCCCGCTGCGGATGACCGCGTTGCCGAATTGCCTATGTCGGAAAGTGATAACGGCACCTGGACGGTCTGCCGGAAAGGGGATCTCCACGGGACATACTATACCTATCTCGTAACGGTAAACGGTGTCTGCCGGGAGTCTCCGGATCCCTACGGGCAGTCCTCCGGCATCAACGGACACAGAAGCATGGTTCTTGACCACGCCCGCACCGCGCCTCAGGGATGGGATCGGGACAGCTACAGGAACCCTGCCTCCGTCACCGACGCGGTGATCTGCGAAGTTCATGTCCGGGATTTTTCCATACACGTTTCCTCCGGCATCCGCCACCGGGGAAAATACCTCGCTTTTACGGAAAACGCCACCCACACAACGGATGGGCTCCCCACCGGCATATCCTACCTCAAGCGGCTGGGTGTCACCCACGTTCAGCTGATGCCAGTGTACGACTTTGGCTCTGTGGACGAAGAACGAGCCTCCGGGGGGCAATACAACTGGGGCTATGACCCGGAAAGCTACAACGTCCCGGAAGGCTCCTATTCCACGGATCCCTGCCACGGCGAAGTTCGTGTCCGGGAGCTGAAAGCAGCAGTCCAGGCCCTTCATCAGGCAGGCATTGGGGTCATTATGGACGTGGTATACAACCATGTCTACCACCGGGAGGATTTCAGCTTTAACCGAATCGTCCCGGACTACTTCTCCCGAACCGGCTCCAACGGCTCCGGCTGCGGCAACGACACAGCCAGCGAGCACCCCATGGTGCGCAAATTCCTGGCAGACTCCGTCCGCTACTGGGCGGAAAACTACCACATTGACGGGTTCCGCCTGGATTTGGCGGGGCTTCTGGACGTGGACACGGTGAACGCCATGATGGGAGCGGTGCACGCTCTCCGTCCCGACGCCTACTTCTACGGCGAGGGCTGGGAAATACCTACCGCGCTCACAGGAGAAGCCCTACCACTGACCGTTCAGCGTAACGCTGCCCTGGTTCCGGGATTTGGTTTCTTTAACGACAGCATGAGGGACAGTATCCGGGGCAGCCTTTTTTATCCCACCGCTCCCGGCTATGTCACCGGTGGCTTTGACCGCCTGGATACGCTCCTGTCCTGCTTCCTGGGGCGCCTTGACTGGGCCCAGGAGCCGGGCAGTGTGATCAATTATGTATCCTGCCATGACGACCATACCCTGGCGGACCGGATCATGCTTGTCCTGCCAAATATTTCAAGGCAGGAGCTTGCCCGGAGGAACCGTCTGGCAGCCGCCTTCAATATTCTCTCTCAGGGGGTTCCCTTCTTCCTGCTGGGGGAAGAGTCCCTCCGCAGCAAGCCGGATCCCAAGCGCGGCTTCATCAGCAACAGCTACCGTTCTCCGGATCGGGTCAACGCCCTGAAATGGGATTCCTTTTCCGATCCGGATTGCGTGGTCACCCGCCGGTACTACCAGGGGCTGATCGCCCTGCGAAAGCGCTACCCCGTCTTCCGGCTTGCCAGCCGGGAGGCTGTGAATCGGCAGATTTCCCTGTTTCCCTGCCCCGGAGACCACACCATTGCCTTTCTTCTGAAAGAGGAACGGGAATCCTTTCTGGTGTTTTTCCACCCGGAAAACGAACCGCTGGTGGTTCCCCTCCCCCATGGGCAGTGGGATGCCCTGGTTTGGGAAAATCAGGCCGGTACCGCGCCGCTGGAAAGGTTTGGAAACAGCGCGGTCCTCCCGCCCCTGTCCGCCACAGTCCTGCGAATAGATAACGAAATAAACCGTTGAAAGGAAGTTGACAGTATCAGTGTTCCTCGAGGAAACGAATAAATGAATGGCGGAAAAGGTACGATACCCTTCCACTATCCACTGTCAACTATCCACTGTCCACTGTCACGATCCGGCTTTTTCCGTCCTTGCGCAGATCAGAAATCGTATTTTTCACGGTTTCGCTGAAGGCCCTTGTATGGTAGCCCAGTTCCACCGTGGCCTTTTGATGGCTGAACCGAACCTGCATCGTCAGCGTCTGAATGGAATAGGCTGTGAGAATCGCCCGTTTTTTCGTCAGCTTGGCAAAGCGCTCACACACCGGAGCCATCAGCCGGGCGGCACCGCTGGGAAGCAACGCAGAGCGATGCCATCTTCCCGTGCACACCCGCACTTCTTCAAAAATCTCCCGCATGGAAACATACCGGTTTGACAAAATATAGCACTCGCCCGGTCTCCCCTTTTCCGCCGCCAGCAAAACGCCTCTTGCCACATCCCGCACGTCCACAAAATCGTATCCGCCCTGGACGCCAACCGGAAGCCGCCGACGGAGATACAGATCCATCATTTGGACAATGTGGTTGCTCCCGTGGCTGTCGAAAGGTCCTATAATTCCGGAAGGGTGAACAATCACCGCGTCCAGGCCGCTTTTTGCCGCGTCCATCACCGCCTGAGTCGCCTCCGCCTTTGTTTTCGCGTAGGCTCCCTCCACCGCATCCGGCGAAAAATGATCCACCTCCCGAATCACGGCGCCCTTTTTCTCCGGCAGGGCGTGAACGGAGCTGACATAAACCAGCCGGTGGACGCCATACTGACGGCATTTGGCAAGAATGTTTTTCGTGCCGGTTACATTGACTCGGTAGACTTCCGGGGAAACCTTCTTCTGAATGCTGACGATCCCGGCGCAGTGGATTACAATGACCTTCGCACCGCCGGTGTTTTCAAACATCGGATCCAGGGTCTCCGGCTTTGTCACATCTCCAGTGTAGTAGGTGATGTTATCTCTGATAAGTCCCTGCTGTCCGGGCAGCAGCAGGCCCCGAATCCGGCAATCCGTGCCATCCAGCGCCCGGAGAATCGCCTCCGCCAGGTGCCCTGCCGCGCCGGTAATGATGTATAACGTTCCGTTCATTGAATCACCCCTTTTGAAAGAAAATCCTTGTGAAATTTTCTTCTTCATGATATTAAACACGGCGCGGCACCAAGGAAGATGCCGCGCCGCTTGTTTATCCACTTATTTCGTTTCTTCCCGGGAGCGGAGCACCGCGCCTACGATGATATCCACGCTCTGCTCAATACCCAGCACGCCGGTATCCAGGCACAGGTTATAGTTCTGGGAGACCCCCCAGGTTCTGCCGGTGTAGTGCTGGTAATTTACCCGGCGGCGTTTGTCCTTCTCCTGAAGACGGGCCTCCGGGGCTTTTTCCGACTCTCCGTACAGCCGGACGATCCGATCCGCCCGGAACGCCGTATCCGCGAACACAAACACATGGAACGCATCCTTCCGATCTTTCAGAATGTAGTCCGCATTCCGCCCAACGATGACGCAGGGGCCTTTGTCCGCCAGCTGCAAAATCACGTTGCACTGAATGTTCCACAGGAAATCCGCGGTGGAAAGACCATTCATCACCCCGGGAACCCCCTGGGGCGCGAGGGCATAGGAAAACAGGCTTTTTCCCGGAGAGTGCTCTCCGTGCTCCTCCACAAATTTGGGGGCAAATCCGGACTCCAAAGCCACCTGATCCACCAGTTCCTTATCATAGAAGGGGATCCCCAGCTTCTCCGCCACCATCCTGCCAACGGTCCTTCCGCCGGAACCAAACTCCCGGCTGATGGTAATAATTCTCTTTTCCATGTTCAAGCCTCCTTTGCTTGTGGGTTTATCTTTATTATAGTAAAAATGACGGGAAATGTCAACCGGTATTCCCGTCATTTTGTATCTATTGCCGTTTCATCTGCCGAAGGAACAGCCATACCGCCGCCAACATCCCCGCCGCCCCATAACCCAGGACCCAATATATGTGGGGAAACAAGTCTCCGAAACGTCCGTCCAGGGCCGCCCGCTCCAGCTCCACAGCATGGACAAAGGGCAGGGTTTCCGCGATTTTCCGGAACGCGCCGCCTACCAAGTCCAAGTCAAACCACACTCCGGACAACCAGGCCGCTAAATTGGTCAGCAGCGCTCCGCAGATGCCGCCCACCTGCTTGACGCTCATAACGCTGCCGCACAGCAGCCCCAGGGCGACGAAAAATAGGGAAACCGGCAGGATCCATACCGTGGCATACAGGATTCCGATTGTAAACTTCAATCCCAGCAGCAGCGCCGCTGCATAACAGATCACGCACTGTCCCAGCACAATTGGAAGAATGGGCAGCGTATAGCCCAAAATGAAATCCCATGCTGTAAGGGGCGTGGTATACAACCGCTGCAAAAGGGCGCTTTCCCGATCCTTCGCGATCAGGGTAGCGGAAAACAGCGTCATAAACGACAGCCCAAACACGGTTATTCCCGGTGTCAGCCGCTGGATTTCAAAAAGGCTTACGGGAATATTGGCTTGAATGGCGCTTAGCAGCAGAAGCAGCGCCAGGGGAAAGCCCAGTGCAAAACCAGCGGTGAGGGGATCTCTGACAATCTCCTTGGTATTTCTACCGGCAAAGGTCAGCATTTTCATTTCGCCGCCCCCTTTACAATGGCCACAAAAGCGTCCTCAAATTTTTCCTTACCTGCCTGAGCTTTCAGCGACTCCGCTGTGCCCAGGGTGAGCAAATGACCATCCTTCATAATGCCGATCCGGTCAGACAGTGCCTCCGCTTCCTCCATATAGTGGGTGGTGAGAATCACGGTGATCTTTCCTTTCAATCTTCGGATGGTGTCCCACAGGTCGCTTCTTACCAGCACATCCAGCCCCAGGGTGGGCTCATCCAAAAACAGAATCCTCGGCTCCCCGATCAGCGCCATGGCAATGCTCAGACGACGCTGCCAGCCGCCGGAGAGCTTCCCAGCCCGGCGCCGTAAAACCTCACCCAGGTCGAATTGGCTTGCCATCTCCTCCACCTTTTTCTCCCGCTTCTCCCGGGAAAAGCCGTGGACGCCGCACATCAGCTCCAGGTTTTCCCGGACACTCAGGTTGGGGGCTACCGCCGTCTCCTGAGGAGACACACCGATGATGCTTTTCACCGCCTGAGGCTCCTTCAAAATACTGTGGCCTTCCAACAGCGCGTCACCGCCGGTGGGGGCAGTCAGGCAGGACAGCATCCGGATGGTGGTGCTCTTCCCTGCCCCGTTCACCCCCAGCAGAGAGAACAGCTCGCCTTCATGAACCGTCATACTGAGGCCCTCTACGGCGGTGATTTTCCCGTACCGCTTGGAAAGGCCGCGAATTTCAATGGCTTCCATGTTCGTTCTCCTTTTTGTGGCGCTCCAAAAGCCCCAGGTATCCGTCTGTCAACGCGCGGCTGATCAGCGCCTCATCCCAGTCAGAATAGGACGTAGCGATCATGGCAGCGATCCCGTGGACATAAAACCACATCTCCAAATGGAGCAGAACGGCGCTGTCCCGGGAGATCCCAGTGTTCTTTTGAATCAGGGAAATCAGCGGCTCAAATTCCTCTGCGGTGTGCTCCGCGGTCTCCTTGGAACGATTCCGCATAAACAGCAGCTGAAACAGCTCCCGCTGCTCCTTGGCAAAGCGGATATACGCCATGCCGCTGGCCTTGTAGGGCGGATATTTCCCGCTTGCCATGTCCTCCCGAAGGTAGCTCTGGTAGAGGGCGTCGGCAGCCTTAACGGTCTCCCGCTGAACCTCTTCCATATTTTGAAACAGTCCAAATATCGGCTTTGCCGAGGAGCCCAGCCGGGCGCCCAGCCCCCGTGCCGTAACAGCGGAAAAGCCCTGCTCCCGAGTGATCTCCAAAGCAGCGGCAATAACCTCCTCCCGAGTGAATTTTACCTTTGGCGGCATGTTCACTCCTCCTTTTAAAAAACAATTGTTGCGCAACTTATGTTTCCTATTGTACCACAAAAAAACTTCCTGTCAAGAGGAAGTTTTTTGTCGTATCTGCTAACCGCTACACCCCCACCGGGTCGCCGGCAATGTGAATGGTGACGCCGTTAACTTCCACGGTTTCGTCAGCGGGGATCAGGATGTACTTGACACCGCCAATGATCCTTGTCTCCACTGAGGCGCTTCTGGCGGGATCCACCTGAATGGTAGCGTCAGGGGTGCGAACTTCAAAATGCTTGGTGTCAATGAGGTTCTTTGGGTGGAGGGCTTCCTCAAAGCCGAAGGCGGAGTCATAGTCCACGCTGAATTTGGCGACGTGCTCCTGGGATATGCCGCACTCTGTCAGCACCTCTTTCACTTCCTCCTTGCCTACCAGTAGCGGCTCCGGAACCTTACTCTCCTTATGCAGCTCGATCCGCTGACACAGCTGATCATGAACCGCCTGCACCACCTCGATGCCGCATTCCTCCCCCAGGCTCTGGGACAGCAGATTTTCAAAGCTCTTTTTCTGCTCCTCGGCGGGCATGGGGATGGGTACATTGAAAATGGACTCCACCAGGGCGTCCTGGCTGACCTTGATGTTGTGTGTGTAGTACAGTGCGTTATAAATGTTGGTGGCCCGGTTGTCAAAGGCCGGGAACAGGAAGCCCAGCTCCGGGGCAGCTACCGGCTGGTTCATGGCCCCGTCGTGGAAAAGCTTCTCCTCCGGCACGTAGTGAAGGTTGGGCTTGGTCTGCTTCACCGGGCAGACGGCGCAGACAAGGTAGGTATAGACTTCCTCAGAGGAATCCGGCTTGGAAGCACCATCCTTCCCTTTAAATGGCACGTCGTAGCTGTCGCAGCCTAGAAGAATCAAGTAGTTTCCTTCCAGCACCACGCTGTCGATGATCTTCTGGAAGAAGGCCATCCGGGTCTCCTCGTCCTCCAGGCGGGATTTCCGCAGCTCCATCAGGAGTGCGTGCTCCGGACTTCCCGCCACCTGGGAGGTTTTAAAAGAAATATCGATCAGGTTCCGCCCCTGGGCGCCGGAAAGCACCCGGCGAAACAAGGCAAAAAACTTGTCCCCTTCGTTTTCCGGCATGATCCCGGTGCTCTGGCGGAAAGAGGTGATGATCTCCTTCTTTTCGTTGACAAAGCAGCCAAAAATCGCGGTCATATTGCTCCGATCCCGGCGCAGGTGCCGCCGGATCTCACCGATTTCTCTATCGTTCATTTTGCATTCCTCGCAGTATTATAAAATTACGCCAGAGCATTATATCACAACGTGGGTGAAAAATCCAGAGAAAAGTCACCGGCAGGAAACCGGTGACTTTATACTGATATTCAATCAAAATGTTAAATCCGAAGGATTGAACATTTTGATATGAAGATCATAATGAGACGAATTTTGGATATTTTCTATTCCGAAAATGCCAAAAATGACAGCGCCGCCAAGTGATGTCTTCTAGGGAAGCTCTGAATAAATCGGCAAGAGCTGGTGGCGAAAGATTTTGTCCC
>CAZCLX010000057.1:0-10861 GCA_964499615.1 uncultured Oscillospiraceae bacterium | reverse complement strand
GGGGGTACAGCGCGTAGTTCTGGAAGACCATGGCAATGTCGCGATCCTTGGGGGCAACGTCATTGACCAGACGGTCACCGATGTACAACTCACCGCCGGAGATCTCTTCCAGGCCAGCGATCATACGCAGAGTGGTGGACTTGCCGCAGCCGGAGGGGCCGACCAGCACGATGAATTCCTTGTCCTTGATGTCCAGGCTGAATTCCTGAACAGCAACAACGCCTTCGTCAGTAATCTGCAGATTGACTTTCTTCTCGGGTTCATCGTCCTTCTTCTTCTTCTTTCCTTTTTTGGCGTCGTCGCCGTTGAACGGATAGACTTTCTTCAGGTTCTTCATGGTTACGGTTGCCATACATTTCGACTCCGAGCACAAGGAATCCTCGCTTATGCTCTCACGACCGCAGGGTTATACTGCGGACGCTTTACGACAGGTCTCCACACTGCCGCACCGCGAGTCAGACGGATTTTCCTCCTTTATAATTAGCGCGCCATGCCTATTGTTGTGGAGTAGACATGACCCACCAGGATGGCTATATCATACCACATACCATTTCATTTCGCAATGGTCGATGTTACCATTTTTTGCGAGAAAAAATTGGTGATTATGCCGATATCCCGGAGAAAAAACGTTATGATAGGGAAAATCCCTTCTCAGAGACGATCAGAGTGCCGCCATAGAAGACGGCTATGGCCTTTTCCAAATAAATTTCATCCACAGTGCTGGCGGTTTCATAGCAGCTGTGCATGGCAAGCTGAGGAAGGCCAATATCCACCGTGGGGACGGACACGTGGGCAAGAGAGATGTGGCCCAATGTGCTTCCCCCGGGGATGTCCGCCCGGTTATAGTAGCTCTGAACCGGCACTTCCGCCTTCCGGCACACGGTGCGGAAAATCGCCGCCCCCAGTCCATCGGTGCAGTAGCGCAGGGAGGCGTTGAACTTCAGTACGATGCCGCCGCCCAGCATGGGGGCCGCACCGGGATCCGCCAGCTCCGGGTGGTTGGGATGGACGGCGTGGGCGTTGTCGGCGGACACCAGGAAGGACTGGCTGAGAAGCTCTTTGGGATCCCGTCTGATCCCAACGGCGATCCGGGAGAGGGTGTCTTCCAGGAAGGTAGCGGCGGCTCCCTGGGTGGAGAAGGAGCCAACCTCCTCGCTGTCCAGAGCGGCAAATACCGGGATAGAGCGGGAGGGCTGCGCCTTCAGGAAGCCCTGGAAGCAGCCCCAGACGCAGGCAAGGTCGTCCAGAGCCTGGGCGGACAGGAACCGGTTATCGCAGCCCCACACAGCCGCCTTCTGCCGGATGTACAGGTACAGGTCGTGGGAGAGAATTTTGCCCCCGGCGGCCTCCTCCAGCAGCGCTGCCAGCTTTCCGCTGTCCTCCCCAAGCCCAACGAGAGGCGTGAGGTCGCTTTTCAGATCCCACTTGTAGCCCTCATTTACCTGCCGGTTCATGTGAATTGCCACGCTGGGGATCAGCACCAGATCCCGGTCAACGTCAATGAGCTTCGCCTCAGCTCCGGTTTCCGTCTCCACCAGTACCCGCCCTGCCAGGGACAGAGGCCGATCCATCCAGGTGGAGAGAATCGCGCCTCCGTATTTTTCCGCAGCGACCCGGGTGTAGCTGCCTGGGATTTCCGGGATGTCCTTCAGCTTGAAGGCTGGGTGATCCGTGTGACTGGCGGAAAGAAGAAATCCCCGGGCCTCTTCCTCCGGGATCCGAAAGGCGATGACAGCGGAACCGCCCCGGGTTACATAATACCGTCCGCCGGGAGCGATTTCCCAGCGGTTCGCTTCGGAAAGGGCACGGTATCCCTCCTCCTCCAAAGCTTCCACAAGGCACGCCTGGGTGTGGTACTGGCTGTGGGATCTGTCCAGGAAGCGACACAGAGCCTCGGTTTGACAGTCCATTTACCTCTGCCTCCTTACCGGCTTTCCAAACCGCAGAACAGGTCGATCTGATCCGCGATGGTCTGAAGAGCGGAGCGCCAGAAGTCCTTGTCCGTCAGGTCGATGCCGGCAACTTTGGCGGCGTCCTCGGCGGTTGCCACGGTGGTGGTACGCAAAAGCTCCTTATACTTGGGCACGAAGGACGCCCCTTCCTGGAGGTACCGGGCATACAGGCCCCGGGCGAACAGTCCGCCGAAGGCGTAGGGGAAGTTATAGAAAGTGGGGCCGTAGTAGTGGCTCTTGCACACCCACATATAGGGGTGGAGGCAGCTGGGATCCAGTCCGTCGCCGTAGGCTTCTTTCTGAGCGGTGAGCATCATTTCGCACAGCTTGGAGGCGTCCATGAACCGCTCCTCCCGATTTGCGAACACGGCGGTCTCAAAGAGATACCGGGACAGAATGTCACAGATGATCTGGGTAGCATCCTGGAGCTGACTTTCGATCAGAGCGATTTTCTCCTGGTCGCTGGCAGCGTCCCGGATGGCGGATGCCATCACCACGCACTCGTTGAAGGTGGAGGCGGTCTCCGCCAGAGGCATGGAGTAGTCCTTGTTCAGAGGGCGCTGATCCCGGATGCACTGGTTGTGGAAGGCGTGACCCAGTTCGTGGGCGATGGTCACCACATCCCCCATCATACCGTCAAAGTTTGTGAGGATCCGGCTTTCCCCCAGGCACTCCACACCGGCGCAGAAGGCGCCGCCTGCTTTGCCGTCCCGGGGATAGAAGTCGATCCAGGAATCATCAAAGGCTCGAGCCACCATCTGGGACAGATCCCCATCAAACCCGGCAAAAAGGTTCACAAGATAGTCCCGTGCCTGCTGGGTGGTAAACCTTGTGGAAGAATCTCCCATGGGGGCAAAGAGGTCGTACCAGGGAAGCCCGTTTTTGTGGCCCAGAGCAGAGGCCTTGGCTTTCAGGTATTGGTGGAATTTTGGCAGGTACTCGTGGATCGCGTCCATCATGGCGTCCAGGGTTTCTTTTTTCATATCCGAGTGCTTCAGCGTCCGCTCCAGGGGGGACGCGTAGCCCCGCAGGCGGCAGTCGGAAATGGTCTCCAGTTTAATGGAGTTGAGAGCATAGGCCACCGGGTCGGCGATGGCGGGGTAGCAGGCTAGTTCTGCCTCGTAGGCATCCTTCCGAACCCGGGGATCCGGGTCGTAGGCCATGTTCCGGATGGCGGAGAGGTTGGTGACCGTACCCCGGTAGTTTACCTGCACGGTGCTGGTCAGATATTGCTGCATCTCGCTCCAGGCGTCAGAGCCGGAGAGGCTCAGCCGGGCCATTACCGCTTCACCGGAGCCGGAGAGCAGGTAGCGGCTGTTTTCCTTCAGCTTACCCAGCAGGAAGGTGTAGTCCTTGAGAGTTTCATCCTGGGCTGCCAACTCCATCAGATTCGGCAGCTTGGCGGCCCAGTCCTGGAAGGCGGCCAAGGGAGCGGCAGTGCCGCTGTAGACAGCCATGACTTTGCCCATTTGGCTGCCCGCTTCCGGATCCCGGGTGTCAGCCGCCTGGCGCAGGGAAGCATAG
Source organism: uncultured Oscillospiraceae bacterium (assembly GCA_964499615.1). Classification (GTDB taxonomy): domain Bacteria; phylum Bacillota; class Clostridia; order Oscillospirales; family Oscillospiraceae; genus Faecousia. The sequence goes on along the minus strand of CAZCLX010000057.1, from coordinate 7,385 downwards.
TTTGCCAGCTTGCCGGTAAGCTTTGTGATGTTCTCCTGGATGGCGATTCCCTCCCGAAGACCGGCCAGAGCTGACGTTTCCGGCAGTCGGGCGGCAAGGGCGGCAAAAGCATCCGCTTGATTTTGAAGCTCCCGCAGGTCGGAAGCAAAGGCGGGATCGTCAAAGCCTTTATAGATGGGGTCAAGATTCCATGTGGAATTCATTGTGGTGTCCTCCTGTAATTTTTTCCTTATCATACACCCAAATACAGCTTTCGTCAACCGCGCGACAGATTTTCGACGCGATGTCGAATCAAATCGAAAAATCAAGAATTTTGCGACATTTTCGATAAAATCGTCAAAATCAATCGAGCGATTGTTTTGATTTCTCCTTGCAAAAACAATCGCTTTATGCTAAATTATATTTGTCGCACACGGCGGGGAAAGCCGCTGGAGAAGGCGGGGCGAAGGGCGCCCGGGGCCTTCAACCTGGGGAGAAATCTTGTTGACAGGAGAGGAATGTATGGAACACACATTAACCGTATTGATCGCGGACAGTGGGGAAGATTTCTGTGCCGGACTGACTGCCGCACTACAGCGTACAGACGGTTTTCAGGTGATTGGCACGGCAAGCGACGGGGAACAGACCGTCAGAATGGTGGCAGAGCGAAAACCCGATGTGCTGGTGCTGGATCTGATGCTGAGCAAGCTGGACGGACTGGGGGTTCTGAAAGCCATATCCGCAATGGAACGAAAGCCGGTGACGCTGGCGACCTCCGCCTTTTTGACGCAGTACGTATCCGCTGCCGCCGCGAATCTTGGGGTTCGGTATCTGATGCTCAAACCCTGTGACATGAACGCGCTGGTGGAGCGGCTGGAGGAGATCCGGGGCGGGGAGAGCCTCCGGATTTCTACACCCCGCCGCCCGGATAAGACCAGCATTGAGACCATGGTTACAGGGATCATCCATGAGATCGGCGTACCTGCCCATATAAAGGGTTACCAGTATCTCCGGGAGGCGATCATCATCGCGGTAAATGATATGGACGTGATCAACGCTATCACCAAGGTGCTGTATCCCCAGGTGGCAAAAACCTTCCAGACCACTCCATCCCGGGTGGAGCGGGCTATCCGCCACGCCATTGAAGTGGCCTGGGATCGGGGCGACCTGGACACGCTGCAAAGATTTTTCGGATATACGGTGTCCAACACCAAAGGAAAGCCCACCAACTCCGAGTTTATTGCCCTGATCGCGGACAAGCTTCAGCTCCAGCTGAAAGCCGCCGAAGCTGCCCAGTACTGAAAAGAGATTCCTGCCCACGCCTGCTACCCCGATTGTCCGCGGGAAAGCAGGCGTGTTTTTCAGCGATTAGCGGGTAGCGGATATCGGGTAGGAGCGCGTAGGGCGCGACGACTCGGCGCACCGGGGTCGTGGCCTTGCTGGCGGGCAGAGGCGAGCCTCTGCCCTGCGAAATGATCCGGGGTGTCATTTGGGCGCGTGGAACAGATTTTCATATACCGGCGGCCTGCCAAAATCCGCAAATGGATTGCTTTTTTGGTGAGAATCGTGTATAATCAAAAAAACAGAAAGAGGAGGAGCGAGAAAATGAACAGGAAAGTACGCTGGGTGGTGGATACCGGTGTTCTCTTGGCGGTGCTGGTGGCGCTTCAGGCGGCGACAAAGCCTCTGGGGCAGATCGTCACCGGTTCCTGCGTCAATATGGTGCTGGCGCTGAGCGCCATGCTCTGCGGCCTTGGCAGCGGCACGGTGGTGGCGCTTACGTCTCCGGTGCTGGCGTTTCTGCTGGGGATCGCCCCCAACGCGGTGACGGTGCCTGCTATTATGGTGGGAAATCTCGTCTATGCGGCGGTGCTCAGTTTGCCGGGGCTTCTGAAAAAGGACGCCTTATGGATCCGGGCAGCCGCATGGCTTGCCGGATCGGCGGCGAAATTTGCCCTGCTGTATCTCACGGTGGCGAAAGTTGTCTGCGGCTTGGCGTCGGAAGCCCTGCTGGCGTCCGGGGCGCTGAAAGCGCCGATGCTCACTGCGCTTCCCGTCACCTTCGGGGTGACGCAGCTCATCACCGCCCTGATTGGCGGCGGAATCGCTTTGGCGGTATATTATCCCCTGAAACGGGCTATCCGGAAAAACGGGAAATCATAAGGAGAGAACACGATGGAAAATCAGATCCCAGAAGAAGAAAACGAGATCCCAGAAGAAGAAAACGAGATCCCAGAAGAAGAAACCGAGATCCTCACCCTCACCGATGAGGATGGAAATGACACCGATTTTGAATACCTGGACTGCGTTGAATACCAGGGCAAGGAATACCTGGTGCTGATGCCTACGGATCAGCCGGAGACCCAGATCGTCATTTTGGAGATCGAGCCGGTGGACGAGGAGAACGAAAACTACCTGTCCGTCAGCGATGAGGTAATCCTGGACGGGGTATACGGCATTTTCAAGGAAAAGTACAAGGATATTCTTACCTTTGAGGACTGAATCCATGGAGGAGGCTTTTTCCCGTACCGCCATGCTCCTGGGGCAGGAGGCCATGGATCGGCTGAAATCCGCCCGGGTTGCCCTGTTTGGCCTGGGCGGGGTAGGGGGCTATGCCCTGGAAGCCCTGGTCCGGAACGGTGTGGGGCATTTGGAGCTGGTGGACAACGACACTGTAAGCATCACCAACCTGAACCGGCAGCTCCTGGCAACCTTCGACACCCTGGGGATGGAGAAGGTGGAGGCCGCCCGGCGGCGGGCGCTGTCCATCAATCCTCAAGCGGAAATCCGCTGCCGCGCTCTGTTTTTCGGAAAAGATACCGCCGATCAGTTTGATTTTTCCCAGTATGACTATGTGATCGACGCTATAGACACCGTGTCCGCGAAAATCCTCCTTGTGGAGAAATGCGGGGCGGCGGGGACGCCCATCATCAGCTGCATGGGTACCGGCAACAAGCTGGATCCCAGCCGCTTCCAGGTGGAGGATCTGAGCAAGACCAGTATGTGTCCTCTGGCAAGGGTGATGCGCAAGGAGCTGGGAAAGCGGGGCATCCGCCACTTGAAGGTGGTGTACTCCCAGGAGGAAACCATGACTCCCACCGGCTGGGAGGAGGAGGCCGCGGCAATCGGAAAGCGCCAGATCCCTGGCAGCACATCCTTCGTCCCTGGCGCGGCAGGCCTTCTCCTGGCCTCCGCTGTGATCCGGGATCTCGCGGGGGTTTAGCTTGCGGCAGTTAGCAAGTATCGGTTAGCAGCGATATCGAACGGCTTCTGTCCGCGTCCCACGGACGGCCTGCCACGACTAAAAAACATTTTTTAAAAAAGGCTTGACAAACTGAAAATTATCGGTTAAGATAACTCCAACATCCACAGAACAAGGCTGTGAAGGGAAGAGTAAGCCCGCGGATGCCGGTCAGAGAGCCCCGGTTGCTGAAAAGGGGTACGGATAGGCGAGCCGAACATGGTCCCGGAGCCGCGCAGGTGACTGTTAGCCTGCGACGGGTGCGCCCGTTATCGCGCAGGGGTATGCTGGTACCCTCAGAGGCGTCAGCCGTGAGGCTGGGGCGAAGCAAGGTGGTAACACGGATTTCTTTCCGTCCTTGCGCGTATGATACGCGCAAGGACGTTTTTTCGTTTGCGGGAGGGATTTTTTTGGAGCCAATCATTGAACTGAAGAACCTGTCGAAAACCTTTGGTTCCGGGGAAGGGCAGGTAGCGGCGCTGCGGGAGGTTTCCCTGGCGGTGGAGCCGGGGGAGATTTTTGGGATCATTGGTCTCAGCGGCGCGGGAAAAAGCACCCTGGTTCGGTGTATCAATCTTCTGGAGCATCCGGACAGCGGCAAGGTGCTGTTCCACGGGCAGGATCTGCGGGAGCTTTCCTCCAAAGCCCTCCGGGAGCAGCGGCGGAAAATCTCTATGATCTTCCAGAGCTTTAACCTGCTGGATCAGCGCACCGCCCTGGATAACGTCTGCTTTCCCCTGGAGCTGGCCGGAGTCAGTCGGAAGGATGCCAAGAAACGGGCGCTGGAGCTGCTAAGCACGGTAGGACTTCCGGACAAGGCGGGAGCGTATCCTGTGCAGCTGTCCGGCGGGCAGAAGCAGCGGGTAGCCATTGCCCGGGCGCTGGCATCCGATCCGGAGGTGCTGCTGTGCGACGAAGCGACCTCCGCTCTGGATCCCAAAACCACGGATTCTATTCTGGGGCTGCTGCAAAGCATCAATCGGGAGCGAGGGATCACGGTGATTATCATCACCCACCAGATGTCGGTGATCGAGCAGATCTGCAACCGGGTCGCGATTCTGGACGCCGGTGTGGTGGCGGAAATCGGTAAGGTGGAGCAGGTGTTTTCCAATCCCCAGTCCAAGGCGGGGCGGCGGCTGGTCAGTCCGGATGTGGCGCAGCTGGTCTCTGACTGGGACATTCCCGTGGCCCGTATCGCCTTTAACGGCTCCATGACCGAGGAACCGGTGATCGCCGCCCTGGCAAGGGACAAAGGGCTTCTCGTGAGCATCCTGGGTGCGGACACCCGGAACGTGGACGGCAAAGCCTTCGGCACTATGCTCATCAGCCTCCCCGAGGGAGAAGAAGACAAGAAAGCCGTTCTCAGCTATCTTAATTCCCACGAGGGCGTTACGGCGGAGGAGGTACATAAGGATGTTTAATATTGTTACTGACACCGCGAAAATGGCTCAGCAGTGGGAGATCATCCGGAGCGAATTTGGCTTCGCCACCTGGGAGACGCTTTACTCCCTGGCGCTGGAGGTGCTGTTTGCCTATATCATCGGGCTTCCCATCGGTGTGCTGCTGGTCACCGGAGAACGGAATGGCATCAAGCCCCTGCCCAACTGGGTGATGAAGATCATCAACTGGGTCATTAACCTGCTGCGAAGCGTCCCTTTCCTGATCCTGATGATCATTGCCCTGCCGGTTTCCAAGCTGATTGTGGGCACCAAGGTAGGCACCGCCGCTACCATTCCCCCTATGGTGATTGCCGCGTTTCCCCTGGTTGCTCGAATGGTGGAGTCCTCTCTCCGGGAGCTGGATCACGGGGTGATCGAGGCGGCTCAGTCCATGGGCGCCACCACCTGGCAGATCATTACTAAAGTCATGCTTCCGGAAGCCAAGCCCAGCCTGATTTCCGGCGGCGTCATTACCCTCACCACCATTCTTGGCTACGGCGCAATGGCCGGTGTCATCGGCGGTGGCGGACTGGGGAAAATCGCAATTCAGTACGGCTATTACAATTTTAAACTGCTGGTGATGTGGGTGGCGGTGATCGGACTGATCCTGCTGGTCCAGATCTTCCAGTCCATTGGCACCCGCCTGGCAGCCAAATGTGATAAGCGGCTGCGGGGCAGATAAAAACTGTATTCCCGACGCAAAGCGTCTGAATAGAAAAGGAGTGTTTCTTATGAAAAAAACCATCGCTGTATTACTCGCCGCCGTTATTTGCCTGGGCATGCTGGCTGGCTGCGGAAAGAGCGGAAGTGACAAGACCATCACCGTCGCCGCTTCTCCCACGCCTCACGCGGAAATTTTGAAGGTTGCCGCCGATGTGCTGGCAAAAGACGGCTACACTCTGGAAGTGAAGGAATTTTCCGACTACGTGGTTCCCAACAATGTGGTTGAGGACGGAGAGATCGACGCCAACTACTTCCAGCACCAGCCCTACCTGGATACCTTCAACGCCGAGAATGACACCCATCTTGTGAGCGTTGTGGCAGTCCACTATGAGCCCTTCGGCATCTATGCCGGAACCAAGTCCGCCATCTCCGACCTGGCAGACGGTGACCAGATCGCCATCCCCAATGACGGATCCAACCGTGCCCGGGCGCTGCTGCTGCTGGAGGCCCAGGGTATCATCACCCTGAAAGAGGGCGCGGGCATGGAGGCCACGGTCCTGGATATCGCGGAAAATCCCCTGAACCTGGACATCGTGGAGATGGAGGCTGCCCAGATTGCCGGTGTCCGTGATTCCGTTGCCCTGGCGGTTATCAACGGCAACTATGCATTGAACGCCGGACTGAATGCCGGAACCGACGCCATCGCCACCGAGGATCCAAACTCCGTATCCGCCCAGACCTACGCCAATGTGCTGGTGGTGAAGGAAGGCAACGAAAACACCGACAAGACCAAGGCCCTTATCAAGGCCCTGACCAGCGACGAGGTTCGTACTTACATCAACGAAACCTACTCCGGCGCGGTTGTTCCTATTTTTTAAAAAACTCTGAAACCATCCAGGGGGGCAAAACGCCCCCCTTTTTTGAGGATATACATACCGATGAAGAATCCCGAATATATTTTGGGTGTCCGCCGGGGATTGCCGGTGGGGCTGGGCTACTTCTCCGTCAGCTTTGGCTTCGGGGCGCTGGCGGCAGCAAACGGCATTGGAGCGCTGGATGCCACGCTGATTTCTGTCCTGAACCTGACCAGCGCGGGGCAGGTTGCTGGGCTTACCCTGATCCTTGCCCAGGCGGGACTGTGGGAAGTGATCTTCACCCAGCTGGTGATCAATAGCCGCTACGCCCTGATGAGCTTGGCGCTCAGCCAGAAAATGGGTACGGAAATTGGACTGCTTCCCAGGTTTCTGGTGGCGTTTCTCAATACCGACGAATTATTTGCCCTTGCCATGTCCCGGCAAGAAAAGCTGACCATCCCCTACCTCCTGGGGCTGGGGCTGCTGCCGGTGATTGGCTGGACGACCGGCACCCTGATGGGGGCGCTGGCTGGTTCCGTGCTGCCGGAAATGATCCGTTCTGCTCTGGGGGTCATGCTCTACGGCATGTTTATTGCCATTGTGGTGCCGCCCGCACGGAAGGAAAGGCCGGTGTTGGCCACGGTGGGACTGGCGCTGATTCTTAGCTGTCTGTTTACCTGGTGCCCAGGGTTCAAAAACGTTTCCTCTGGGATCTCCATTGTGGTGTGCACGCTGGTATCCGCCGGAGTGTGCGCGTGGCGTTTTCCAATCCGGGAGGAGGCGGCGGAATGACCATTTATCATTACATTACCGCTATGGCTCTGACCACGTACCTTATCCGGCTGCTTCCCATGACCATTCTGCGGAAGCCTATCAAAAGCCGGTTTGTCCGATCCCTTCTATATTATGTGCCTTACGCCTGCCTCACGGCGATGACCTTCCCGGCGATTCTTTCCAGCACCCAGAGCATATTGGGTGGCGCGGCTGCTCTGACGGTGGCTGTGATCCTGGCCTACCGGGGAAAAAGCCTGATCTTGGTCGCCCTCGCCAGTTCCTGCGCGGCGTATCTGATCCAGCTGTTTATAAACATAATGTAAACTTGATTTTGGAAAACCCACGGTAAACGCATGAAAAATTCATATTGACATAAAGTCAAAGAGATGGTTCAATTATATCGAAGGATGTGATTGAAATGTTGCGAGAATATTT
>CAZCLX010000056.1:0-11115 GCA_964499615.1 uncultured Oscillospiraceae bacterium | reverse complement strand
GGGACAAAATCTTTCGCCACCAGCTCTTGCCGATTTATTCAGAGCTTCCTTAAATTACACCACCGTGTGTACCGTTCGGTACACGGCGGCGGGGTCACATAAGCGCGAAGGCTCGCGGTAGTTCAGGATTTCAAAGTATCCGGCTGCCGCGAGCCTTTTGTTTGTTATTGCGCGCGTAAGGATACCGCTTCCGGCTATTGCCCAGTATCCCTTTCTGGAGTTCCCGTTTCTGTGGGCCTGCTCCTGCGGCATTCCTTGCAACAGCAGGAAATATCCATTCCACCATATTCTTCTCGCCACATTTTATCTCGGCAGTGTCTGCTCGATCAAGGCTTTTCCATTCATGCCGCATCAAAGCGATCACAAAAATCATTGTCAATGCACCGGCCAAGGACCCCTCCAGCAGCACTCCTTTTACACCTATGACGGGACATAAAATAAGCCCTGCGCAAATAGGGATGCCGTAGTAGAAGTAGATCAGTGCGAGGGAATCATGTACCACAGCACACTTGATGCCGTATTCGTCAAGGTGTTCTACGATGCCATCAGGGTCATAAACACAGAGCCTGCGGCGTTCATTCCTGCTTTCTGTCCTGACCCATCCCGCAAATGGATAATCACCCTGTCATTAATATCTCCAAGCGAATCCCACCGTTCCCGGTTCTCACTTTTGTCACCTTTGCCGATCATGTGCCGCCTCCTGGTAAAATTCTTCCGGTACCTTGATATTCCACTCCTTATTTTCAAAATTGTCAAGGCACCTTATCATATTTCCAGGGGGCTTTTCACTGCGCTGTCACAAACAGTTCATAAAAAGTTTTCGTTTTGTTCGACAGAATGTGTTATAATTCTTAATATTTTTCTTAGGATGGATGCGAGGAAGCCTGATGAACCTGTTTCTGAAATTGTCCTTTCTGTTTTTTCTTGGCTCCACCGTTGGGTGGGTGCTGGGGCTGTTTTTCCGCCACTTCACCAGCAAAACCGGCGCTTGGGTGAACCCAGGCTTCTGTACCGGCCCCTATTTGCCGCTGTACGGCTTCGGGTTGTGCGTGATGTACCTGCTGGCCCAGCTTCCGCTTCCCGGCAGGGGTGGGGATGCGCTGCGCATTCTTGCTATGACGGCGGGCGCCACTGCCCTGGAATACCTGGCAGGCATCATCTGCCTGAAATATTTCCACGTCCGGCTATGGGACTACCGAAACCTATGGGGAAATGTTCAGGGGCTGATCTGCCCCCTGTTCACCCTCTTCTGGGGCATCCTGGCGGCGGGGTATTACTTCTTTCTTCATCCCTATATTTTAGGAGCACTGAACTGGCTTGCGAAAAATTTGGCGTTTTCCTTTTTCATCGGCCTGTTCTTTGGTGTTTTTCTGGTGGACGTAACCCGTTCCGCCCAGATCATCGCCAAGCTGAAAGCCTTCGCCGAGGAAAACCAAGTGGTGGTTCGCTACGAGGCCATCAAGGAGCAGATCCGGGCCGACGCGGAAAAGCGCCGTCAGAAATACCACTTTTTCCATCCCTTCCGCTCTCAGCAGAACCTTTCCGAGCATCTGAAAGAGCTGCGCAGTTCCTTTGAAGCCATTCGCAAACGCAATTAGAATTTACCCAGGAGGTTATTTCGTGAGCACCCTATACCGCACCGGCATTGATGTCGGTTCCACCACCGTCAAGCTGGTTATTTTAGACGATAGCGACGCGATTGTGTTCGGCCAGTACGTCCGGCACCACGCGAAAACCCAGGAAGCTCTGGCTCAGCTTTTAGCGCAGGCATTGGAAGCTTTGGGGCCATGCCGCCTGAAGGTTCAGATCACCGGCTCCGGCGGCATCAATCTGGCAAAGGGGATGGAGGTGAGCTTCACCCAGGAGGTGGTGGCGGTGGCCACCGCCCTCCGCCGGATCGCGCCCCAAACTGACGTGGCCATTGAGCTGGGAGGCGAAGACGCTAAGATCATCTACTTCACCGGTGGATTGGAGGAGCGGATGAACGGCGTCTGCGCCGGGGGCACCGGCTCCTTCATCGACCAGATGGCATCCCTCCTCCAAACCGACGCCCAGGGGCTGAACAAAGAGGCGGAACGCTATCAGCGTATTTACCCCATCGCCGCCCGGTGCGGCGTGTTTGCCAAGACGGACATTCAGCCCCTTATTAACGAAGGCGCGTCCAAGGCGGATCTTGCCGCCTCCATTTTCCAAGCAGTGGTAAACCAGACCATTTCCGGCCTCGCCTGCGGCAAGCCCATTCGGGGAAACGTCGCCTTTCTGGGCGGCCCCCTCCACTTCCTGCCGGAGCTGAAGAAAGCCTTTATCCGCACCCTCCGGCTGACGGAGGACGCGGTGGTGGATCCGGAAAACTCCCACCTGTTTGCCGCCATGGGTGCGGCAATGGAGAGCGAAGGCAGCCCGGAAACGGAACTTACGGATCTACTGCACCGCCTTCAAAGCGGTGTCAAAGTAACCTTTGAAATGCCCCGGCTCCCCGCCCTGTTTGAAAGTCAAGAGGACTACGACGCTTTCACCGCCCGCCACAGCCGGGCGGTGCTGCCAAAAGGAGATTTAGAAACCTACTCCGGTAACTGCTTCCTTGGCATCGACGCCGGCTCCACCACCACCAAGCTGGCTCTGATTGGGGAAAGCGGGGAGCTTCTTTATTCCTTTTACTCCGGCAACCATGGCAGCCCCATTGAGACTGCCAAGAGCGCACTGAAAGAACTGGCGGAGCGGCTGCCCAACTCTGCCCGGATCGTCCGTTCCTGCTCCACCGGCTACGGAGAAGGACTTCTGAAGGCCGCCTTTTCCCTGGACGATGGGGAAGTGGAGACCGTTGCCCACTGCACCGCCGCCTCCTTTTTCGACAGTTCGGTGGACTGTGTGCTGGACATCGGCGGTCAGGACATGAAGTGCATCCGTCTGAAAGGCGGCAGCGTGGATAGCGTGGTGCTCAACGAGGCATGTTCCTCCGGCTGCGGCTCCTTTATTGAGAATTTTGCTTCCTCTCTGGGCTACACTGCGGAAGGATTTGCCCGGGAAGCGCTGTTTGCCAGGAACCCCGTGGATCTTGGCACCCGGTGCACAGTGTTCATGAATTCCAACGTGAAGCAGGCTCAGAAGGAAGGAGCGTCTGTCTCAGACATTTCCGCCGGACTTGCCTACTCCGTTATTAAAAACGCCCTGTTTAAGGTCATTAAGCTTTCCTCTGCCCAGGATCTGGGAAAAAATATCGTGGTGCAGGGCGGCACCTTCCTGAACCGGGCGGTGCTTCGGGCCTTTGAAAAAATTGCCGGGGTGGAGGTCACCTGCCCGGATGTGGCGGGGCTTATGGGCGCTTTCGGCGCTGCCCTGATTGCCCAGCACCGCTACCACGGGGAGAAAACCGCCATGCTCCCTCTGGAGGAAATCAGCAGCCTGACCTACAAAACCACCACTGCCCGGTGCGGCGGCTGCTCCAATCACTGCGCACTGACGGTGAATGTATTCCCCGGCGGACGGCGGTACGTCACCGGCAACCGGTGTGAAAAGGGGCAGGGGAAGCAGACAGGCCGGGAGAAGGCTCCCAATATCTACGAATATAAGCGGCAGCGTATCTTCGACTATCCCCCGCTGGAGCTGGAAAACGCCCCCAGAGGCGTCATTGGCATCCCCAGGGTGCTGAATATGTACGAAAACTATCCCTACTGGGCTACCTTCTTCCGGGAGCTGGGCTTCCGGGTAGTGCTGTCCCCCTTCTCTACCCGCAAGCTCTATGAGGGTGGCATGGACTCCATCCCATCGGAATCGGAGTGCTACCCCGCAAAGCTGAGCCACGGCCATGTTCAATGGCTTATCGACCAGGGGATCAAAACCATTTTCCATCCCTGCGTGTTCTATGAGCACCAGGAGACAAAAAACGCTCAGAATCACTTTAACTGCCCGGTGGTGGTGTCCTATCCGGAGAACCTGAAGAACAATGTTGAGGATGTGGTTCGGGGGGACGTGACCTACATACGGCCTTTTATCGCCTTTACCTCCCAGCGGGTCGCGGCGGAGCGGCTGGTGCAGCTGTGCCAGGAACGGTGGGACATCCCCGCCGGGGAAACTCGCCGGGCATCCAAGCTGGCGTGGCAGGAACAGGCGCGGGCCAAGGAGGACATCCGCAGGAAAGGCCGTGAACTTCTTAAGGAAATGGAGGAAAACGGCGGCAGAGGCATCGTCCTGGCGGGGCGGCCCTATCATGTGGATCCGGAGATCAATCACGGCATCCCGGAGCTGATCGCCTCCTACGGTCTGACGGTTCTGTCGGAAGACTGCCTCCCGGTGGACTTCGACCCGGAGCGGCCGCTCCGGGTGGTGGATCAGTGGGTGTACCATTCCCGGCTGTATACCGCCGCCGAGTTTGTAGGCAGGCGGGACGACCTGGAACTGATCCAGCTCAATTCCTTCGGCTGCGGCGTGGACGCGGTGACTACGGATCAGGTCAGCGAAATTCTGGAAAAGCATAACAAGCTTTATACGCTTCTGAAAATCGACGAGGTGAACAACCTTGGAGCGGTACGGATCCGGATCCGCAGCCTGATTGCCGCTATGAACCAGCGGCAGGAGCAGCATGTCTCTCATCAGAACGCTGAGGAAACTTACCACCGGGCGGAATTCACCCGAGAGATGTTCCAGGAGGGCTACACCATTCTGGCCCCTCAGATGAGTCCCATTCATTTTGACCTCATAGAGCCGGTGTTCCGGAAACACGGCTATCGTATGGTACTGCTGGACAATGATAACCGGTCTGCCATCGACGTGGGTCTCAAATACGTCAATAATGATGCCTGCTTTCCTTCCATCACCGTGGTGGGTCAGATCATGGACGCGGTGCTGTCCGGAAAATATGATACAAACAGACTTGCCATCATCATGACCCAGACCGGCGGCTGCTGCCGTGCCAGCAACTATGTGGCCTTCATCCGGCGGGCACTGCAAAAAGCAAACTTAAGCCACATCCCGGTGATCTCACTCAACGCCAACGGCATGGAGAAAAACGGCGGATTCCGGATGAAGCCATCCCTGCTGATTGCGGCTTTCCAGGCCATCGTCTACGGCGATCTGCTGATGCGGTGCCTGTACCGGGTGCGGCCCTACGAACTGACTCCCGGTTCTGCCAATGCGCTGCACCACACCTGGCGGGATATCTGCATCCGGGAGCTGACCGGCTCCGGAAAGAAGCGGGGCTTTGCCGCCCTGTGCAGGCAGATCGTAGAGGCCTTCGACGCGTTTCCCATTGACGAAAATCTCCGCAAGCCCCGGGTGGGTATCGTGGGGGAGATCCTGGTGAAGTATATGCCCCTTGCCAACAACCACCTGGTAGAGCTGCTGGAACGGGAGGGCGCCGAGGCGGTGGTGCCGGATCTGATGGACTTCTTCAACTACTGCCTCTACGGTGCCCAGTACAAGGAGGAATTCCTGGGCGCAAAGCATGTCTCCGCCGTCCTCTCCAAAGCGGGGATCCGGCTGGTGGAGGCGGGTCGGGCTCCTGCAGTGAAAGCGCTGAAGGAGAGCAAGCGGTTCTCCCCGCCCACCTCCATCTATGAGATCGCGGAAATGACCAGACCTTTCCTTTCCCTGGGCAACCAGTACGGTGAAGGGTGGTTCCTCACCGGGGAGATGGTGGAGCTGATCACCTCCGGTGTGCCAAACATCGTCTGCATCCAGCCCTTTGCCTGCCTTCCCAACCATGTGGTGGGAAAGGGCACCATCAAGACCCTGAAAAAGGCGTACCCCCAGGCCAACATCGCCGCCGTGGACTACGACCCCGGCGCCAGCGAGGTCAACCAGCTCAACCGCATCAAGCTGATGCTCTCCGCCGCCGAGGCCCAGGAAACGATTGGCGGCGCGTAGAACTCGGCATCCCTGACACTGGCAGAGGATCGCGCGAGAAAGAAGAACACCCTGCCCTGTGCAATCCAATGACATTCAGCGCCGCTCCGGCTTCCCGGGGCGGCGCTGATCATTACAGGGGCTATTGGAGCGCCGTCAAGGTGCCTTTGGGACATTGCCCGGGTGACAGTTGCGTATACCATCGGCTTGTCTGTCTGCTAACCGCAAAATTCCTCTTGACAATGACTGTATGAACTGTTATACTAACCGTACTAGTACAGTTCATACAGTTAGGAGGTCATGGAGTGCGATTGGATTATCGGGACGCCCGACCCATCTATGTGCAGATCATGGACACCTTCCGCCGGGAGATTTCCGCCGGAGTCCTGCGGCGGGAAGAAAGACTCCCCAGCATCCGGGAACTGGCGGCGGAGCTGTCCATCAACCCCAACACCATCAGTCGGGCCTACCGCCAGCTGGAGATGGAGGGGTGGATCGCCACCGTCCCCGGGAAGGGCTGCTACGTCCAGGGGATTCCCCGGGAGCGGCAGGATCCTGCAAAAGGGCTGATGGCGGATTTTTTGCGCACCGGAAAACAGCTTCTGTTGATGGGTTACACCCCCCAGGATCTGATTTGCCGGCTGACAGAGGAGGAAAACCATGCTTGATGTGAAACACGTTACGAAAACCTTCGGTACTTTTCGGGCGCTGGACGACCTGAGTATGCATGTGCCCCAGGGAGCGGTGTACGGGCTGGTCGGCCCCAACGGCGCGGGAAAATCCACCGTCATTCGCCACCTCACCGGCATCTACCGCCCGGATTCCGGCGCCGTGCTGATGGAGGGCCAGCGGATCTACGAAAATCCCCCCATTAAAGCCCGGATCGGCTACATCCCCGACGATATATTTTATTTCCCCTCCGCAACTTTAGAGGATATGCGGAAATTCTATCGGGGCGTCTACCCCGCCTTTGACGATGGGCTATATAGCCGCCTGGAAGAAGCCTTCCATCTGCCAAAGAAAAGCCCCATCCGCAAATTCTCCAAGGGCATGCAGAAGCAGGCGGCGTTCCACCTGACACTGTGCACCCGGGCGGACGTGGTGATCCTGGACGAGCCGGTGGACGGGCTGGATCCGGTGATGCGCCGCCAGGTGTGGAGCCTGATCCTCTCCGATGTAGCGGAACGGGGCGCTACGGTGCTGGTATCCTCCCACAACCTCCGGGAGCTGGAGGATATCTGCGACCACGTGGGTATCCTGGACAAGGGGAAGATGCTGCTGGAAAAGAGCCTCGCGGACATGCAGGGCAGCACCGTGAAGCTGCAAATGGTGGGGGATGCCCCAAAGGGTTTGGAAATTCTCCACGAAAGCGCCTCCGGGCGGCTGCGTACCTACATCCTCCGGGGCGCCCAGGAGCAGGTTCAGGCGGCAATGCGGCAACAGGACTGTCCCTACTACGACATTCTGCCCCTATCCTTAGAGGAAATCTTTATCTACGAACTTGGAGGCGCGGACTATGAAGTCAAAAACATCCTTCTTTGATCAGGCCACGCTCCGGCTGGATCTTACCCGGTTTTTCCCGGTGTGGGGGCTGTACACCGCCATACTGGTTTCAATCATTCTTCTGGCCATGGGCGGCACTTCGGACAGCCTGGGCGCTGCCCAGATGATGGCAGACTTTCTTTCTGTCACCGTGACAGCGAACTTTTTCTACGCTCTGTTTTCCGCCCAGGCGCTGTTTGGCTACCTGTACGATTCCCGGCTGTGCGGCGGGCTCCACGCCCTGCCTATGACCCGGGGCTGCCACTTTCGAACCCATGTTCTTTCCGGGCTGCTGTTTTCCCTGATACCCGATCTGATTGCCGTCCTGGTTTCCCTGCCCCTGGTGAAAGAGGGCTGGGCGGTGTCCGCCTGGTGGCTGCTGGCGGTCAGCGGACAGTATCTGTTCTTCTTCGGGTTTGCCGCGCTGTGCTGCTTCTGCGCCGGAAACCGGGTGGGCGGCGTGGCATGCTACGCTCTGGGGAATCTGCTGTCTCCTCTTCTCTACTGGGTCGCGGACAGCCTGTTCCTCCCCCTGATGTACGGGGTGGACCTCTCCTTTACGCTTTTCTCCCTTCTCTGCCCGCTGATCAATCTGACACAGACCAAAGGCATTGCCGTCACTACCAGAAAGGACTACACGCTTTACAGTTCGGAGGGCGACACATACGTGCTGGACAAAATCGTTCCCCAAAGAGATTACTTCCTGTATCTGGCGATATATGTCGCAATTGGACTTTTGCTGCTTTTCACCGCCTATATGCTGTACCGCCGCCGGCCCCTGGAGCGGTGCGGGGAACTGCTGGCGGTGAAGCCCTTGAAGCCGGTGTTTCTCATTTTATTTACCCTGGCGGCGGGCTGCTTTCTGCAGCTGGTTTTCGATATCTTCCTTGGATCCGATCACAGCTATCTTCCTCTGTTCATCGGCATTGCCGTGGGCTACTTCGCCTGCCGGATGCTGATGGAGCGGCAGGTGAAGGTCTTCCGGCCCAAAGCGCTGCCGCCCCTTGCCGCCATCGCCGCCGTACTGCTGCTGGGGCTTACCCTGACCTCCCTGGATGTCTTCCATGTCACCCGCAGGATCCCGGAGGCAGAAGATATCGCATCCGTGGAATTTACCCCCATATCGGAATTTGGCACCGGAATGACCCTGACGAACCCAGAAGCCATTGCGGATTTCCGGGAAATCCACGGTCTTCAGGTAAAGCGGTGGGAAGATTGGCGGAAGGAGCAGAGCCTCGGCGGACTTCTCAACACCACCACATACCTGCCCACAGGAAATAACTACACCGTAAGGACGGACATTCTGTACACCCTCAAGGACGGCTCCACCCTGGTGCGAACTTACAGCATTCCAATTATGTCCAGCCCGGAGACACATGAAGCTGCCACGGTGGTCGGCGAACCGGAAACCGTTCCGGAAGCCGAGTACCGGGAAACCCAGGAAGGGATGCTTCTCCGGAAATACCTGTCCACCATGGAAAATACGCTGGGAATAAGCGAATCAGAGATTCCCGCCTATTCCAGCCAACTGTTAAGAATCTGGTTTTACGCTGCTGACAGCTATGAAGGGCAGCTTCTCCTAACGGATCCCCAGCCGTTGCTGGAGGCAATCGCCCGGGACTGCGAGGCGGGGCTGCTGCTGCCCAGCTGCTACCTGCCATGGGGCGACAACTGCCTTGGCTTTCTGGAAATCCAGGAGGAACGCCACATCCGGGATATTCCCATTTACGCGTCCTACGCAAGCACCGCCCAATGTCTGCGGGACATGGGGCTTCTGGCAGAAGAATAAATTGCTCCGGGAAAATGGCCCTCCTTTCACAAGGGGGGCATTTTGCGCACTTTATGAGCTGCTGCCCTGGCTTCCGGTCATCAGCTGCTTTGCCGCCACTGCCAGCATAGGGGCCAGGAGCATTCCGCCGATGCCCCACAGACGGTAGCCGGCATACAGGATCAAAAGGGTTGTCAGGCTGTCCAGCCCCAGGTGATGGCCTACCATCCTTGGTTCCAGGATGGAGCGGGAGACCGATGCCGTCACATAGGTTCCTACAAGTCCCACCGCCCGGGGGACGTCTCCCTGGATCAGGCAGATGAGCGCCCATGGCAGCAGCACCGTTCCCGTTCCCAGCACCGGGAAAGCGTCCACCAGCGCCACCGCCAGCGCCCACATAGGGGCGTAAGGGATCCGCAGCAGGAGGAACCCCGCCATCAGAATCAGAAGCGTGACCCCGGCCAGCTTGGTTTGGACGACAAGCCAGCCGACCGCGGCGGTTCGGATCCGGGAGATGGCTGCAATCAGCCGCTGAAACTTCTCCCGGGGAAAAAATCCGGCGGATCTCTCCCGAATCGTCGGAAGCTTCGCGGATATCATGTAGCCGGAGATCACCGCCGTACCCAGTCCCAGCGCACTGTCCGGCAGATGGCGCAAAATGCCGCCTGCAAGCCCCAGCAGAAAATCCATTCCCCGGCTCAGCAGAGCGGCGCCCCCGGAAAACAGGGAGGAGGCACCGTTTTCCAGAACCGTCCGAAGTTCCTCCGGCGCACGCTCCGCCAAGGCGTACAGCCAGTCCCGGAGAGAGATCATCCCCGCCCCCGCCGCCTCCGCCATATCCGGCAGGATGCCGGATATGGTTTTCAGCTCCCGTACCAGCAGCGCCAAAAGCGTCACCGTCAGGGCGCAAATCCCGCAGAATACCAGGCTGACGCAGAGGCCGGACGCGGCAACCCTGGGCAGCCGCAGATGTCCGCACAGAAATTTCACCCCCGGTTCTGCCAGGAGGGCAAGTCCCGCCCCAAGAAGAAAGGGGAGCGCAATCGGCATCAGATACCGCAGCGCGAGCCACACCCCCAGCCCCAGAGCAAGGGCAAAAAGAAGATTTTTCATTCTGGCGTTCAACGAGAACACTCCTTTTTTGCTTTTTTCCAAATTGTCTGTTTTTTCTGCCATTTCCGGGGTTGCAATTTAGAAAAGATATGTTACAATTACTTCCGGAAAAAACAGCTGTTGCCATGCCACGCACAGAAACATAGAATTGCAAACAGAACAGGAGACTGATTATGAAGGAAAAACCTCAATATTACATTGTGGAGGCATCCGCGCTGCCGGAAATTTTTCTGAAGGTAGTGGAAACCAAGCGGCTCCTTTCTACGGGAGAAGCATCCACTGTCAACGAAGCCACCCAAATGACCGGAATCAGCCGCAGTGCCTTTTACAAGTATCGGGACGCGGTGCTTCCCTTTCAGAATATGATGACAGGAAGGATTCTAACCTTCCAGCTTCTGCTTCATGATGAGCCAGGGCTTTTGTCCTCTATTCTGGAAGTATTCGCCGGAGCAAACGCCAACATCATCACCATCAATTCCATTGTCCCCACCAATGGAACCGCTGTGGTCACCATCTCCGCAGAGACGCAGGATCTGACCATCCCCCTGGAAAGCTTGATGAATACCCTCACAGAGACCCGAGGTGTGCTGAAAGCGGAGGTACTGGCAGGCTAGCGTGCCTATAAAATAGGGCGGTCACTGCCCGCCTCCGCAGCAGGAATGTATTCTTGCCCAAACGTCCGCTTTCTGCGGTGCGCCGAGATCGTTGCGCCCTACGCAAAAATCCACCGTTTTGCTGACGAAAACTAGGCCTTGTTTGATAATTGGCAATATGCCCAAGGGCGAGAAATTTTTTTGCCAGACAAGGCGATTTGACGCAGGAATACTTGTTGTATTTCAAGGAAAATCAAC
>CAZCLX010000055.1:0-11510 GCA_964499615.1 uncultured Oscillospiraceae bacterium | reverse complement strand
TGAACACGCCGCCCATGGTCTCAATGCCCAGAGACAGAGGAGTCACATCCAGCAGCAGGATATCCTGCACATCGCCGGTGAGCACGCCGCCTTGAATGGCTGCGCCCACAGCAACGCACTCGTCAGGGTTGATGCCCTTAAAGCCTTCCTTGCCGGTGATATTCTTCACCGCATCCTGAACAGCGGGAATCCGCGTGGAGCCGCCAACCAGCAGAACCTTGCTCAGATCGGAAGCCTTCAGGCCGGCATCGGACATGGCCTGACGGACAGGCTTTATGGTACGCTCCACCAGATCGGCGGTCAGTTCATTGAACTTCGCCCGAGTCAGTGTAACGTCCAGATGCTTAGGCCCGGTAGCATCGGCCGTGATATAAGGCAGGTTTATGTTGGTGCTGGTAACACCGGACAGCTCGATTTTTGCCTTCTCTGCGGCTTCTTTCAGACGCTGCATAGCGACCTTATCCCCTGCAAGGTTGATACCCTCGGACTTCTTGAACTCATTAACCAGATAGTCCATGATCCGCTGGTCGAAATCGTCGCCGCCCAGGTGGGTATCACCGGCGGTAGCCAGAACCTCGATAACACCATCGCCGATATCCAGGATGGACACGTCGAAAGTGCCGCCGCCCAGGTCATAGACCATGATCTTCTGCTCGCTCTCCTTATCCAGCCCGTAAGCCAGAGCCGCAGCGGTGGGTTCGTTGATGATCCGCTTCACGTCCAGACCGGCAATCTTGCCGGCATCCTTGGTGGCCTGACGCTGGGCATCAGAGAAGTAAGCGGGAACGGTGATCACCGCTTCTGTGATGGTGCTACCCAGGTAGCCTTCGGCATCTGCCTTCAGCTTCTGGAGAATCATGGCACTGATCTCCTGGGGCGTATAGCGCTTGCCATCGATGGTGACATGATAGTTTTCGCCCATGTGGCGCTTGATGGAAGCCACAGTCCGGTCAGCGTTGGTGACCGCCTGACGCTTTGCCACCTGACCTACCATCCGCTCACCGGTCTTGGAGAAGGCCACCACAGATGGAGTGGTGCGGTTGCCTTCCGCATTGGCGATGACAACAGGCTCACCGCCCTCCAGAACAGCGACGCAGGAATTGGTTGTACCAAGGTCGATACCGATAATTTTACTCATAATGTTTTTCCTCCCATTTGAAACGAAAATTGTTTATATATTGAAATGGAATTGTGCTCAGTTTGAATTTGCCACCTGAACCATGGCAAACCGAACCACCTTATCGCCCAGCTTGAAGCCCTTTTGGAAAACCTGGGCGATCACGTTTTCTCCCAGCTCCTCGCTGTCCGTCCGCATCACTGCGTTGTGGAAATTGGGATCGAAGGAATCCCCCACCTCCCCGAAAATCTCCACCCCCAGAGAGGTAAGGATCTTCGTAAGCTCGGTCATGGTCAGCTCCACGCCCTTCTTGTAGGCGGCGTCCTGGGTCTCCTGCTTGAGAGCCCGCTCCAGGTTGTCGTATACGGGAAGCATTTTCACTACGGCGTCAGATTTGCCATTTCCGTAGGAGGCATCCTTTTCTTTCGCGGTGCGCTTGCGGAAGTTATCGTATTCTGCCGCAAGCCGCAGCCGGGCATCATGCTCCTGATTGAATTTCTCTTCCCAGGGATCCTTTTCGGGAACCGGCTCCTGCTCCGGCGTTTCCTCGGCAATCGGCTCCTGTTCCTGTTCCTGGGATTCCTGCTTTGCTTCCTGGGTTTCTTTTTCCTTTTTTGCCACGATTTCAGTCTCCTATTCTTTTTGTTCCGGCGAACCGCCGACGCTTTCCGGAAGCTGGGGGGTCTCCGGCTTCCCAAACAGTTTACTTAAACTCTCAGCGAAATAACTCAGCCTTGCTGTGACCTTGGCATAGTCCATTCTGGTGGGGCCAACCACGCCAATCAGGCCCTGCATTCCGTCGCCGATGTCAAACTTTGTCATAACCACGGAGGTGTCCTTCAGTTCATCTGACACATTCTCCGGGCCTACCAGAACCTTGGTGCCGTTGGCTCCCTGCATCACCGCGGGAAGGTTTTCCAGCACTTCTTCGTCCATGGTCGCCAGTACCTTCTGGGCTTTGTCCACATCCCGGTACTCGGGAAGCCCAAGAAGTTTTGACCTTCCCGCCACCGACAGGCTTCCACCGCCGTGGCTTCGCAATATTTCCACCGTGAAATCCACCACCACCGGCACCAGGCTGGCTGCCGCTCCCGCGGAACGCATCACCTTATCCATCAGCTCGGGAGTGAAGCCCTCGGGAGGAATCTCCGTCATGGTGGTGTTCAGCAGCGCGCCAAGAAGCTTCAGGTCGTTTTCCGTAACGGAAACCGGAATCTTAATCAGCTTATTCACCACCTGCTCATCGGTGAGCATCAGCACCAGAATCACGCCGCCCTGGCCGGCTAGGATCAAATCGTACTGCCGGATGGCAGCGCCGCCAGATCGAAGCCCAGCGCTGATAGCGGGCAGATCTGTAGCCTGGGACACCAGCCTGGCAACCTTATCCATCAGCTTATCCACCCGCTGCATTTTTTCCTCAATGGCAGTGTTAATGGATCGTGTTTCATCCACACTCAGCCGGTAGTCCTGCATCAGTTCATCCACATACAGCCGGTATCCGGCAGTGGAAGGAACCCGTCCTGCGCTGGTGTGGGGCTGCTCCAAATATCCCATGACGGTGAGCTCCGCCATTTCATTTCGGATGGTAGCGGAGGAATACTTCATGTCCGGCAGCTCCGAAATGGCTTTGGAACCCACAGGTTCCGCTGTCCGGATATACAGGTCTACAATGCTCCGCAGAACCTTCTTTTTCCGCTCGGTCAGCTCCGTGGACATGTTCCATCTCCTACTTTCTTCTTAGCACTCTCTTTCTTTGAGTGCTAAACACACTATACCAGCACTCACCGGAAATGTCAAGAGTTTGTTTTTAAATTATTCGTGAACACACAC
Source organism: uncultured Oscillospiraceae bacterium (assembly GCA_964499615.1). Taxonomy (GTDB): domain Bacteria; phylum Bacillota; class Clostridia; order Oscillospirales; family Oscillospiraceae; genus Faecousia. The sequence goes on along the minus strand of CAZCLX010000055.1, from coordinate 8,563 downwards.
ATTGCGATACGCACCACCGCGGGACACGCTGCAGCCGCGCAAAAGAGAGCACGCCAGGACGTGCTCTCTTTTGGCCGTGGCTTATTTTACATAAAGCGCAAGGAACTTCTGCACAGCCACGTCCCAGAAGCCCCACTCGTGGATACCGTCCCACTCTTCGTAGGTATAGCTACCCAGGTGTGCCTTTTCAAGCTGCTGCCGGAGCTTCACATTGCCGGGGTAAAGAAAGTCCTGACGTCCGCAGCAATGGTACAGGGTGACGTCCTTTGCCCGTTCGCCCAGGTGCTCGGAGAGGTACCAAAGATCTTCCTTGGGCCTTTCTTCGAAAGGATCGCCGTAAGCGGCCTTCAAAACAGTGTCCATGGGCTTGGCGCTGGCAGTCTGGATAGCGATTGCCCGCATTTCCGGTGTCATTTCATCCAGCGGCTGCATGGGATGGTCGCCGTAGAACCCTACCCCCGGAGAAAAGGCTCCGCCTGCCGCGAACCGTTCCGGATAGGTCAGCACCGCTTTCAGGGCACCGAAGCCGCCCATGGAAAGCCCGGCAATAAAGAGATCCTCCGGCGCGGTGGAGACATTAAACAGCTTTTCACACAGCTCGGGAAGTTCACCGACGATATAGGTGAAATAGTTATCGCCGTATTTCATGTCCGCGTAGGCGCTTTTGTAAACCTCCGGCATGATGACCGCAATGTCGTACTGCTCGGCGTACCGCTCAATGGAGGTGCGGCGCACCCAGGTGGAAGCGCAGTCGGAGTAGCCGTGGAGCAGGAATAGGGTGCGTGGACGCTCCCTGGGGGTGATTCCGTTTCTCAGGGAGATACCGCCCTGAAGATGGGGACGGCTGTCCGTAGGCAGGATCACATGAAGCGAGGTATCCAGATTCAAAGTGGATGAGTAGATGGTTCCAGACAAGTATGCCATATTTGTTCACCCTTTCTGTCAGCAGTAATTATTCTTCGCCCTTAACAACGGCCTTGGTAATGCGCTTGTCCTCGGCGATCCGTTTATAGCCGTCAAATGCCACAGCCAATATGATCAGCAGGCCCTTGATGATCTTCTGCCAGTAGGAGGAGACGCCCATGTGGTTCAGGCCGTTGCCCATAACGGTCATCACCGCGGCGCCCAGGAGGGTGCCCACCAGGGTACCGTTTCCGCCGGCCATGGAGGTTCCGCCCAGAACTACGGCGCAGATTGCCTCGATCGCCGACGCCTCGTTGGATGGGCTGGCGTTATAAAGCCGGGCGGAGTTCACCATTCCGGCAAAGCCGGACATGACCGCGCATACCGTGTGGGCAACAATAATGGTGGCAGTGGTGTTGATTCCGGCAAATTGGGCGGCGGTCTTATTGGAGCCGGTTGCCTGGATATACCGTCCGGTCTTCGTCCGGCTCATAAGCAGGTAGAGAATGACAAACGCCACAGCGGCGTAGTAGATCTGAATGGGAATGCCCAACGGCGCAGCGGTTCCAAGAACGTTAAACGAGTCGTTCATGATCGCGAAGTTCTTACCGCCGCAGGCGATATAGGCCGCTCCGGTGGTGATATAGGAGACACCCAGCGTAGCGATAAAGGCAGGAACAGTGGTTTTTGTAATGATCAGCCCATTGATGATCCCTATCACAAAGGAGATCCCGGAGACAATGACAATAATCAGCCAGATCGGCATATTTGTGTTCACTGCCCACATACCCGACAGCACGCCCACCAGGCAGTAGGTCGCGCCCAGGGAAAGGTCAATGCTGCCGGCTGCCAGAACCAGGGTCAGGCCAAAGGAGAGCAGACAGGTGCTGGCAGTCTGGCGAAGAATCAGGATCATATTGTCCAGCCGGAAAAACGTAGTGGTGAGCAGACTGTACGCCACAAAAAACAGCAGCAGAACCAATAGGATGCCGCCATACCGGGAAAAGGCGCTCCCCGCGCTTTTGGATCTGGTTTTCAGGGTGTTCATCAGCAATTACCTCCTGCCGCGATTTTCATAATATCTTCCTGAGTGACTTGGCTGCCCTCTACGCAGCCGGCAATGGCATGATCCCGCATGACGTACACACGGTCGCACATGCCTACGATTTCCTGAAGTTCTGAGGATACGATCACAATGCCGTAGCCCTCCCCGGACAGCTCGTCCAGGATCCGGTAAATATCGGATTTCGCCCCCACGTCAATGCCCCGGGTGGGCTCATCCAGAATGATGATCTTCCGGGCCACATTCAGCCAGCGGCCCATCAGAACCTTCTGCTGGTTGCCGCCGGACAAAGCGACTACATTGTGGCTTTGGTCTGCCTTTAGCCGAAGGGGTTTTGCGTAGCGCAAAGACAGCTCCTCTTCCTTTGCCTTATTTACGGAGAGCCCCCGCATAAACTCCTTCAGGCCGGTAATGGTGGTGTTAAAGCGTACCGGCATACGGAGAAACAATCCTTCTTTTTTTCGGTCCTCCGGCAGATAAACGATGCCATGCTTCACCGCAGAGCTGGGACTGGTGATCTCCACCGGCTGGCCGTCGATCTTCACCGTGCCGGTTTGTTTCTTGTCGACACCGAAGAGAATACGCATCAGCTCGGTACGGCCGGAACCCACCATACCCGAGAAGCCCACGATCTCACCTTCCCTTACGAAGAAGGAGCTGTCATTTACCTTTTCCCCGGAGATATGGTCCGCTTCAAAAATGACCTTTTCGCCGGGTTTGTTGTTTCGGATGTAATACCGGCTCAGCTCCCGGCCCACCATCATTTGGACGATGGTGTTTTGCTGGATCTGATCTCCGGTCAAGGTTCCCACAGTCTGACCGTCCCGAAGGATGGTTACCCGGTCTGCCAGACGGAAAATTTCTTCCAAACGGTGAGAAATGTAGATAATGCCCACCCCGGACGCCCGGAGCCGATCGATAATGGCAAACAGATTTTCCGCGTCCCGCTCCGTGATGGAGGAGGTGGGCTCGTCGAAGATCACGCACTTTGCCCCGGCACTGACTGCCCTGCTGATTTCAACGATCTGCTTGTTTGCCGTGCTGAGGGTTCGGACGGTGGCGTCGGGATTGATTTGGGCGTTACACTTGGCAAGCGCCTCGGCGGCAGCTCTGTGCTGGGCCGCTTTGTCCAGCAGCTTTCCTTTCACAAATTCATTGCCAAGGAAGATGTTTTCCGCAACGGTAAGGTCCTCGCAGATCAGAAGCTCCTGGTGGACGACGCTGATGCCCAGCTCCCGGGAAACGTTCGGGCTTGTGATCTTCACTTCTTTTCCTTCCAGGAAAATCGTGCCGCTGTTTGGCTGGTGAATTCCGCCCAACAAATTGATCAGAGTGGATTTTCCCGCACCGTTTTCACCGCAGAGCGCGTGGACCTCCCCTGGCTTCAAATCGAAGCTGACCCCGGAGAGGGCTACGGTGGTTCCAAAGCTCTTGGTTACGTTTTTTAATTCGAGTAAACTTGCCATACTATTTCCCTCGCTTGTGTTCAGGTGCGCGGGGGACGGACGTCCCCCGCTTTATGGGATTCATGAGATCACTTCAGCCATTCATATTCGAAGCTCGCGAACTGGTCGATGGTGGCCTGAACGTTTTCCTTGGTGATGATGGGAATGTCGTAGTTATAGTAGTATTCCTGCTCTTCCCCGGCCCAGTATTTGTACAGGGAGTCCACCGTGTTGCGGCCCATCTCGTACAGAGGCTGGCAGGCAGCGCAGAACATATCACCGTTGGCAATATAGGCCTGAACGTCGGAGCCACCGTCCTGGGTGCAGATGAGAATGTCGTTCCGGCCCTGAGCCTTGCACGCAGCCAAACCGGCCACGGCAACCGAGTCGGCGATGCCGAAGATGGCGTTGCACTCCGGGTATTTGGTCAGCAGGTCTTCGGTGGCGTTGGAAATGTCGTCCACCGTGGTGATGTCCAGCTCATACAGTACCTTGGCATTGGGATATTCCTTGACCGCGTCGTCATAGCCGGCGCTGCGGTCCCGGCAGGCATTGTTGCCCCGGTAGCCCAGGATGATGATGTTGGCCTCGCCGCCAAGCTCCTCCAAGATGGCCTTAGCGCAGTCGTAGCCGCCCTGATAGTTGTCATCTAGGGTCTGGCTGACCAGCAGCGGGTCGCTCTCGTTGTCATTGAACAAAATGTCCATGGAAGCAACCGCGATGCCCTTTTCCTTGGCGGTCTTCAGGGAATCAGTCAGGAGGGTGTCGTTGATGTTGGAGAAGACAATGCCGTCGATGTCGTCCCGGGCAATCAACTCGTCCATGCACTGCTGGATCTGCTCGTTGTCGTTGCTGTTGTCGGCGCTGACATAGATGTATTCGTCGCCGTGCTCCTGGATCACGTCGATCATGCCCTCCATAATGGGGTACGCTGCGGTGTTGGTGGAGTTATAGTAAAATACGCCGATCTTTTTGCTATCCTTGCCTCCGGCGGGCTCGGCAGCTGTGGAGGTATCCGGGGATTTCGTGTCGGTTGGGGCGTTGGGCTCGGTAGGAGCGGCGGGAGCACTGCAAGCTGCCAGGGTGAAGACTATGGCAAGGGCAAGCAGTAAGCTGACGGTTTTCTTCATAATTATTTCCTCCTATTTTTTTGTTTATGACCACGGGGCGGCGCCCCTAGTGGATCCGTGAAAATTATGGAAGCTCTGAATAAATCGGCAAGAGCTAGTGGCGAAAGATTTTGTCCCAGACAAAAGTGTTAAAAATGGAGGAATACTGTATGTATTTCCCATTTTTAACACTGCATGGATGGGGCAAAAGATCCGCCATCCAGCCGCAGGCGATTTGTTCAGAGTTTCCTTATATAACCTTCTTCGCGGCGCTGTAAAACGCGGCGACTTCCTGACTGCTGGGCATGGAGGCCTGACCCCCCACCCGTTGGACGGTATACTGGGAAACGGCGCTGGCGAAGGCGCAGGCATCCTCATCGGAGGCCCCTTCCGTTTTCAGAAAGGTAAACGCGCCGATATAGCTATCCCCGCTTCCGGTGGTATCCAGGGCTTTAACGCCCTTGTCCGCAGGGAAGTAGGCGGCGCCTTCTTTCGTGCAAAGCAGGCTCCCCATCGCACCCAAAGTAATGATCAGGGTGGTTTTTACCTTACTCAGCAGCTTCGGATAATTTTTCCGGGCACTATCCAGGCTGTCAATAGGAGTGCACAGGTAATAGGACGCCTCGCTTTCGTTTACCACAAGACAGTCCACCAGCTTCAAAGCGTCCTCGGAAATCGGAGCAGCGGGTGCGGCGTTCAGCACGATATATACACCGGCCTTGGATGCGATCCGAATGATCCGCTCGTTGACTGCCATTGGAATTTCCATTTGCAGAATGACCGCCGACGCACCGGAGATCAGGTCTTTCAGGCAGTCAATTTCGGAAACGGTCATGTCCATGTTGCTGCCGGGGGCAACGGTGGAGTGGTAGACACCGTTTGGCATGGTGTTGACCGCAGCAATACCGGTCATAACAGAGCTTTTTGCCACATATGTGGTGTCCACCCCGTAGCGTTCCAGGGTACCAACCAGAAAGTCGCCGAAGCTGTCGCTGCCCACCTTCGCCACCATGTAGGTTTTCACGCCGAGCTTTGCTGTCTGAACCGCCTGATTGGCGCCTTTTCCGCCGGATGCCACAGTGGCGCTCCGTGCGAGAAATGTTTCTCCTAGGGACGGAAGTCGATCCTGGAGATAGATAACATCACAGTTCATACTCCCGGCGACAACAATATATTTTTCACTCATAACATCCCTCTATCAAATTCCTTTTCCGGAAGCCAGTATCTGCGCCATCAGCGCGGCGGCGGCTTCTCCGCTGTTTTGGGAAATGATCCTGTCGATCTTATCCGGGCCAACGCGATCTATTATGTCTTCAAACAGGCCGCATATTTTGCGGTTTTGACGGCACTCCTCCACTGCCCGCTCCCGTTTTGGGAAGGTGTCAAAGTAGATAACTTCCTGATAATTGTATTTTTTCAGATAGTAGAAAAGCTCCAGGGTTTTGAAGGGGTGAACTGTGCCCACCATCAGACCGTCGTCGGTGCTCCCCTCGCCGTCATTTACATGGATTCCGAAAAGCTTCCCCTTGTCCAGAAGCAGTGCCGCGGCGAATGCCGGGTTCTCCTTCTTCATAAGCATGTGACAAAAATCCAGGGTAATTCCGAAGTTTTCACAGTCTACATCCTCCATCAGCTTCCATGCGGAACCCCAGCTCTCAATGTCAGCAAATACCCGTTCCTCATAGGGCTTGTATTCGCAGCTGATGTTCAGATCCACGCTTTGGCAGACCTGCCGGAAGCAGGCAACCAGTTTCTTCCAGGAGACTATGTAGTCCTTCTGAAAGCTGTAGTCATAACCATCGAAGCCCAGCCAGATAATGCACTGGTGACCGTCCAGATTCTTGCATAGATTTGCGGCATCCAGGCACAGCGTAACGGCCTTGCGCCGCAGTGCGGAGTCCGGATTGTCAAAAGCTCCTAACAAGAACTCATCCCGGAAGCGCAGGTTCATAGCGTTCAGCTTGAGATGATTCCGTTCCAATGCCTGCCGGATCTGCTCCGGAGTAACGTTTTTAAAATGCTCCGGATAATTCATATCTACAAAGTCGACACCATCAACTTTTCCAATCTCATCCAGTGCCTCCGGCACCGTGCAGCCTGTACGCAGGAAAGAATTGATTCTGGTGGCGTATTTCATTGGCTGTCATCTCCTACTCCAATGGGTTAAGTTTCGCTCCAATTGTTATAAAGAATATTTAGTAAACCTTATAATTAAATAATAGCAATAAAATTTAGATTTGTAAATTGTAAGTATTCCCATAAATCCGTGCCGAATGTTGTCTAATTTGACTAAATTTGTATCCATTCAGTCGCCCATGATTTGAGTTTTAAAAAGTTTGGGTATCCCTGCGAAAGCACTGAGATGTAAAAATTTCCTGGAGCAATTGGTTGCGGAACACACCATGACTGAATATTTACCTAAGGAAGCTCTGAATAAATCGGCAAGATCCGCCATCCAGCCGCAGACGATTTGTTCAGAGTTTCCCTAAATTTAAGAAAGTGATGCAAGTTTTGCTGAGAGACACGCCGAATTATAATCCAGTTCGTCCAGTAGCATCCATTTCAGATTTTAAATAATATTTAAATTTTGAATCAAAGAAACCGCGTGCCATGACTGACACGCGGTCTTTGCGAGCGGTTTTCAAATTTGGGGGTCGCCGATCCGGGCCACACTGGATCGGGGGACTAGCTCCACATCCACATACTGCTGAAGCGTGTAGCTCCGGGCGGAGGGGTCTTCGATCTTGGCAATCAGCCTTGCCACCGCCACAGAGGCGATCCGTTTGTTTTGCAGGTGAATGGAGGTCAGAGAGGGGGTTAGATATTGAACCATTGGCATATCGTCAAAACCGATGATGGAAACATCCTCCGGGATACACAATCCCACTTGTTTCAGTGCCTCCATGACCCCCATAGCAATCGCATCACTGGCCGCCACCAGCACAGTAGGCAGATCGGTCTTTCCGGCTAAAATTTCCAGGAATCCGCTACGCGCCGCTTCCGAAGTGGAACCGACATGATAAACATAATCGTCCCGGATCCCAAGTTCCCTGCACTTTAGCAGGAATGCGCAATAACGTTCTGTGAAGTTGTTGCACACTTGAAGGCTGTTTACAAAGCCGATTTTCCGGTGACCCATGGAGTAGGCGTAATCTATAGCCTGAACAATGCCGCTCCGGTTGTTCATCAAGACACAATCCGTACCGCTGGAAGGGAAAGATACATCTGTGAAAACATAGGGGATTTTGAGATACTTCCGGAACATCTCCGCGTCTTCCTCGCTCATTTCTGTGGCAATCACCATCAGCCCGCACAGATTGGAGCGGTTGACGTTTTCAATATTTTCAATCAGAGAGCCTGCTGTGAAATAGATAATGTTCAGGTTGAAAGAACTGCTGCTGGTACCGGTATCAATGGCGTTCATAAGATCCACGAAGAAAGGGGCGGATTCCACAATAACATCGCCCCGCTTTTTGTAAATCAGGAGGCCAATGGTGCCATGGGGCTTCTCTTTGATGATGCGGGACACATCCTCTCGCAGGGAAGCATTTTTCATCTCCAGTATTTTTTTCCGCGTCTCCTCGCTGACTCCGGGCTTATTATTCAGTGCTAGGGACACCGTGGCGGTAGACACGTTTAGAAGCTTCGCGATCTCCACATTCTTCATGGCGCATTCCTTTCCGGGTTGAGTCAAACTTAATAAAATTTATTTTACTTGAAATTTACCAAAAAATCAAGCGTCCGCAAAGAAAAATATGTGTGCCATTCTGCGTTGTAAATAGATGTGGCCTATGCGTAATTATAAGATGTAACCCTAACGTTGAATTGCAATGCTAAGTTCTGGCCGGCGCAGTTGTCCGGTGGAAGTTAAGGCAATACCGCGCAAATGTCCGATTGATAGCAAAAAAGAATCCCGACCGGAAATGTCGATCGGAATCTCTCTTAAAATGTCCGCATATGCGCACTGATTTAAGCTGCCAGGCAGGGCCTGTCAGCCAGAATCAGATTCGCCAATGCGAACAGCATATTCAATTTTGCGGTCT
>CAZCLX010000054.1:0-11612 GCA_964499615.1 uncultured Oscillospiraceae bacterium | reverse complement strand
CTGCTCGGGGCCAACGGTGGTTTTCACGGAGGTGACGTTTTCATTGCCGAACAGCTTTAGTACCCGCAACGCCTGGCGGTTGATTGCCTCCATGGAGCGAAGCAGGGCGGTTTTCTGATCCAGCGCCTCGCCACCGTAGGAGCAGAACACCGTGGGAATGCACAGCACGCCGTCCTTGATGAAGGCATAGGAGGTGGCGTCCCAGGCGGTGTAGCCCCGGGCCTCAAAGGTTGCCCGCAGGCCGCCGGAGGGGAAGGAGGAGGCGTCCGGCTCACCCTGGATCAGCTCTTTGCCGGAGAACTCCATAATGGCTCTGCCGTCTGATTTGGGAGAAATGAAGCTGTCGTGCTTTTCGGCGGTGATGCCGGTCATAGGCTGGAACCAGTGGGTGAAGTGGGTGGCGCCCTTTTCAATCGCCCAGTCTTTCATAGCGTTGGCAACCACGTTGGCGACGCTCAGATCCAGGTGCTTGCCGTTTTTAATGGTTCGCTGGAGAGCTTTATAAGTCTCCTTGGGAAGCCGCGCTTCCATCACGGCGTCATTAAAAACCATGGATGCGAAAATGTCTGTAACCATTATGTTTGCTCCTTTCTGAATTCCATAAAAAAGGCGACAGGGACGCCCGGGAATTAACCGACGTCCTTGTCGCTTCACTTACGGAGAGATTTTACATCCGGAAAGCCGGGCTGTCAAGAAAAAAATGGCTTTCCAAAGCGCCCTGGAAACAGATTTGGATATCTGGAAAATTTTAACCCGGTAAAGCCCTTTCCCACTTGTGCCATTTTCACAAGGGAAAGGGCTTGAGGAAAATCACGCGGCACGATGGTCAAATTTCCATCAGCCAGCCCTGTGGGGCAGGGATGGTACCCATTTGGATCCCGGTGAGGGTTTTCCGGAGCCGGGTGATCACAGGCCCCATGCCCAGGTATTCTGTGACTGCGCCGTGGTCGTCAATGGAGCCGACTGGGGAGATTACCGCGGCGGTGCCACACAGGCCGCATTCGGTGAAGCTTTCGATTTCGCTGAGGGCAACAGGGCGTTCCTCTACCAGCAGCCCAAGGTACTCCTTTGCCGCATAAATCAGGGATCGGCGGGTGATGGAGGGAAGAATAGAGTCAGACTTTGGAACAACCAGTTTATTTTCCGGGGTGACGAAAATCAGATTTGCCCCGCCGGTCTCTTCGATATAGGTGCGGGTGGCGGGATCCAGGTAAACATTTTCGTCATAGCCCTGCTTGTGGGCGTCGGTAATGGGGTACAGGCTCATGGCGTAGTTTAGCCCCGCTTTAATATGTCCGGTGCCCCGGGGTGCCGCCCGGTCACAGTCGCAGATCCGCAATTTCAGCGGGCGGATGCCGCCTTGGAAATAGGGGCCTACCGGGGAAGCAAACAGCCGGAACTGAAATTCCCGGGCGGGCTTCACACCAATCACCGCTGTGGTGCCGAACATAATGGGCCGGAGGTACAGGCTGGCTCCGGAGCCATAGGGCGGGAGCCAGTCCCGGTTAGCGTTCACCGTTTGCCGGACGGCATTCAGAAACCGCTCCTCCGGGAATACCGGCATCACCATTCGGCGGCAGGAGTCTGCCATCCGCTGAGCGTTCAGATCCGGACGGAAGCAGACTACCCGCCCGTCAGCGGCGGCGTAGGCTTTCAGCCCCTCAAAGCAGGTCTGGCAGTAATGAAGAACGCAGGCACTTTCATTAAGGACAATGTTTTCATCTTTTGTCAGTGTGCCTTCATCCCACTGCCCACCCCGGTAATTGGAAACATAGCGGTAGTCCGTTTTGGTGTAGGCAAAACCCAGCGTGCCCCAGTCCAGATCCATAAAGCATGCATCCCTTTCATTACGGTACATTTTAGCACCGCACCCATGCCGGGTCAAGGGACAGAAAAACCAAAAGATTTGCATTTTTTATTATTGCATTATGCAATATTTACAAATTTATCTTGCAAAACACGGGGAAATATAAAATAAAATGAAATAACAACAAAATAGAAATTCATTTCAAAGTGAAACTGCCAGAAGCCAAGACACAGGACGCGCCGTGTCTCGCGCGTGCGGAGAAATTTGCCGGCGGAATGATTTCCTCCCTCTGAGCCATACTAACGGCGAGGTGAGGAAAATGAAAGAAGAAAAAGAGGAAGAGAAAAAGCCCAGTCCCTGGATTCTGAAGGACCCCAAGCCCCCGGTGATCCAGTCTGGGCATATGGAGAATCAGCGACGTTATACTGATATTCAATAAAAATAGTCGAAGCTTGTCACATGCAAAAAACTGCGTGAAATCTCACGCGGTTAAGGGTTCAGCGCTCCTTCTCTTGGCGGATCATGAATTCCAACATTTGAAGGATCCGTTATCCAGCCGCAGACGATTTGTTCAGAGTTTCCTTAGTTTTTCAGAAAGCTTAGATGCTTTATATTCTGTATTGTGGGTCAAAACATCGCAAAAGACTGCGTCTGCTGAAACCTCAAGACCATTGAGAATGCGAATCAGTTTCTCACAGCGAGGGAAGGAAGCTCCCCGTTCAACGGTAGAAAAATAGTTCGTAGTAAGTCCGGTTTTCTCAGTAAACTGCTCCTGAGTCAAACCTGGCTGTTCACGGCATTGCTTCATCCTTTTGCCGATTCTCGGGTCAATCATGACGAACCTCTGTTTCTTTTCTGTGTCGTTCATAGTAATTATATGGACGAAAAACACAGGAATACAGAAACGGAAACCCATAGACTATGGATCAGCAGAATAGAACAATGAAATAATTATTGTGCTTATCGGCTTAACTTACGCAAAAGCCGATAAGCACATAATTTATTTTTCAAGAGAGCTGCGTTTTGGGAGAGACAATAAAGCGCCATGTTCCCGCTTCCTTTAGGAGGGCTGCTTTCCCCCGTAGCGGGATAAATTGTCCAAAATCAATTGGGCGGTGCGGTAAAAGGTTTCCCGCTGACAGCCAGTCATGCCGCTGCCTCCGGCTTCCAGGGCGGCCTTCACCCGGTCATTGACCTTTTCCGCCAGATTCGTGCCTTCTTCCGTTAGCCGGAAGGGGGTACGGTAGGCACGCTTCCCCTTGGGAAGGTCGCACACCACCAGCTTTCGTTCCAGCAGCTGAGCCATGCATCGGGAAATCGCGGCTTTATCCTCTTTGCAGCACTGACTGAGCTGTGTAACGGTCAATCCATCCCGGTTTTGTCCCAGATAATAGATACACATGGCGTGACTTGCCCGAAGCCCAAATTTGCTCATCTCCTGCTCTTTGATCCGCTGCAAATAACGATTTAGTTCCGCGACTGCCACAGCGAACCGTTCAAACCGGTCATCCATACCGACCCCCCCTTCGATCATTTTTCCTGTATCATATCACAATGGAGCTGGGAAAATCAATAAGATATTTACACCTTCTTTGGAAAGTGGTATACTTTATCCCAAAGGGGGCTTCCTATGCTTGCGGACTGTCATATTCATATGGTGCTGGATGGTGTAAACTGGCGCGCTGCCATTGACCGCCACCGGGAAGGAATTGAGGAAAGCTGGGTTCGGCAGACCCTCGGTACCTATCGCCGATTGGGGTTTACTTATCTCCGGGACGGCGGGGACCGGTGGGGCGTCTGCGCACTGGCGCGGGAGCTTGCTCCGGAGTACGGCATCCGGTATCGGATCCCTTTGGCACCGCTGTATGCCCGGGGGCATTACGGCGGCTTTATCGGCGAGGGCTTTGATACGCTGGATGGTTACCGCGCCCTGGTGGCCCGGCAGAAAGCGGCTGGGGCAGACTTTATCAAAATTATGATCTCCGGGCTGATGGATTTTGACCGGTTTGGAATTCTTACGGAAGACGGGCTTCCGCCGGAAACTGTCCGCGCACTGGTGGACATTCCCCATCAGGCGGGGATGCGGGTAATGGCCCATGCCAATGGCTCCCGTCAGGTGATTGCCGCGACGGAAATGGGGGTAGACTCGGTGGAACACGGAGCCTACCTGAACCGGGAGGCGCTTTTTGCCATGAAGGAGGCTGGGACGGTATGGGTTCCCACCCTGTCCACTGTAGGAAACCTCCGGGGAACAGGCCGCTTCCAGGAGGAAGCGGTGGAGAAAATTTTGACATCTGCCATGGAAAATGTGGCTGACTTCGCCAAAATGGGCGGACTTTTGGCCCCCGGCACCGACGCCGGAGCCTGGGCGGTTCCCCATGGCAGCCTGACGGAATATACCCTTCTCCAGGAGGCTCTTGGAGAAAACGCCGATGCCAACCTTGCCCGTGGCATGGAAATGCTGATGGAAAAGTTTTAGGGAAGCTCTGAATAAATCGGCAAAATCTTTCGCCACCAGCTCTTGCCGATTTATTCAGAGCTTCCTTAGCAGTAGTGGAATGAACGGTTCACTCCTTTAACTGCTAGCCGCTACCCGCTAACGCCCGGTTTTTCGTAAGTAATATTTGCATATTGTCCGGGAATATGATATACTGTAACTAATTATATGCCCGGAGGCGTTTATGAGCGAATTGACGGCGTTTCAGAAGAAAATGGCGGAATCCTTTCCGGAGCTGGAGCTTCGGTTTTGGGAGCCGATGAAAAAGCACACCTCCTTCCGGATCGGCGGTGGCGCGGAAGTAATGGCCTTTCCCCAAACGGCGGAGGAACTGTCCGCAATTCTAAAAAAGTCCGCTTTATGGGGCATAAAACCTGCTATTCTGGGAGCCGGAACCAACGTACTGGCTCCGGACGCGGGGATGGAGGGGCTGGTGATCTGCCTGAAGGACTGCCTGGACGGAATGACCCTGGAGGGGGACACCCATCTGCGGGTGGCCGCTGGCGTCACAATGACCAGAGCCGCCATGTTTGCCGCGAAAAACGGTCTTTCCGGCCTGGAATTTGCCCACGGGATCCCCGGCACCGTCGGCGGCGGCGCGTACATGAACGCGGGTGCCTACGGCGGGGAGATTGCCCAGGTGTTCTGCCAGGGAGAAATTATGGATTTTCAGGGAAATGTCCATTTGGTGAGCCGGGAAGATATGCATTTTTCCTACCGGCACAGCGCCCTGGAGGATCGGGGCGGAGTGATGGTCAGCGTGACCTTTGCCCTGCGAAAGGACGATCCGGAGGCGGTGCTCTTAAGGATCAAGTACCTGATGGCCCGGCGCTCCGCTTCTCAGCCTTTGGATCTGCCCTCCGCCGGATCCGCGTTTAAGCGCCCGGTGGGCGGCTACGCCGCGGCGCTGATTCAGGAAACCGGACTGAAAGGCTTCCGGGTGGGGGATGCCGCCATTTCCGAAAAGCACGCCGGTTTCGTGGTGAATCTTGGGAGCGCCACGGCGGAGGATGTGAAAGCCCTTCTGATCCAGGTATCCAATCAGGTCTATGACAGAACCGGGATCCGGCTGGAACCGGAGGTTCGGATCTGGTAGCGCGAATCAAAGACTGAAACATTGACAGTTGACAGTGGACAGTTGTTGTGTCCCCTGCGGGGACAAATTGAAAAAACGAAAGAAATATGGCAATAGGCTTTTTTGAATCATCCCCGCAAGGGGATACCATCCTGTCTACTGTCAACTCAACATTTCGCTTGCTTTAACTCTTGATTGGCATTAGAAATAAAAGAGGTGAATGTTTATGCTATCCTTTTCCGGGTCCGCGAAGGCGGAGATTTGCCGGGATGTGCCCCAGGAGCGGGCAGCCGCGGCGGCTATGTGCTTTGGCGTGCTCCTTTTTTGCAACACCTTCCGCTTTGACGGCATCCGAATCATTACGGAGAGCCGGGATTTTGGGAAAATCCTGCCAAAACTCTTCCGGAAGGCGTTTTCCTTTGGGTTTGACACCCAGCCGGAGGAAGATGCCGGGGGAAAGCTGATTTTTGGGATCAGCAACCCGGAGAAGTTGTCGGCAGTTATGGAAAGTTATGGCTTTTCCCGGGAGGACACTCTGTCCCTCCACATTAACCTCTCTGTGGTGGAGGAGCCGGGATGCCGGACGGCATTCCTTCGGGGGACGTTTCTGGCGGGGGGCAGCGTGACGGACCCAGGGAAGGGGTATCACCTGGAGCTGACCACCACCCACGGCAGTGTTGCCCGGGAGTGCGACGCCCTCATTCGGGAGGAGCTGGGATTCTCCCCCAAGACCACTGCCCGGGGCGGCGCCCAGGTGCTGTATTTCAAGCAAAGTGAGCGAATTTCCGACTTTCTTACCTATTTGGGGGCGCCGGTGGCGGCTATGGGGATCATGGAAGCGCGGCTGGAAAAAGAGCTGAATAACAAAGTCAACCGCTGCTGCAACTGCGACGACGCCAATATTTCCAAGGTGGTGGAGGCCGCCCAGGAGCAGCTGTCCGCCATCCGCACCCTGCGGGAAAAGAACCGGTTGCAGACCCTTCCGGGAAAGCTCCAGCAGGCGGCTAAGGCTCGGGAGGAACATCCCGACGCGGCGCTGAATGAGCTTGCCAAAATGATGGAGCCGCCTATCACCAAGCCTGCCATGAGCCATCGGCTCCGGCGGCTGATCGAACTGGCAAAGGAGGCAGCACAATGAGCTTTGTCCATCTTCACGTCCACACGGAATACAGCCTTCTGGACGGCGCCTGCCGGATCAGTGAAATCATGGATCGTGTGAAGGAGATCGGCCAGTCGGCGATTGCCATTACCGACCATGGGGTGATGTACGGCTGCATCGACTTCTATAAAGCCGCCAAAGCCGCTGGGGTAAAGCCTATTATCGGATGCGAGGTGTATGTTGCCCGGCGGGGGATGAAGGATCGTGTCCACGGCATTGACAATGACCCCTTCCATCTGGTACTGCTGTGCGAAAACCGGCAGGGCTACGAAAACCTGTGCCATCTGGTGAGTCAGGCGTTTTTGGACGGATTTTACGGCAAGCCCCGGGTGGATCTGGAGCATTTGCGTCAGTACCATGAGGGGCTGATCGCTCTGTCCGCCTGTCTGGCGGGAGCGATTCCTCAGTATCTGATGGCGGAAAATTACAAGGCCGCAAAGGAATACGCCCTGACCCTGGCGGAAATTTTCGGGGAGGATCATTTTTACCTGGAAATGCAGGATCACGGGATCCAGGAGCAGCGTCCGGTGAACCAGGGGATCCGCCGCCTGGCCCGGGAGACGGGGCTGCCTCTCGTGGTGACCAACGATGCCCACTACCTCCGCCGGGAGGACGCCAAGACCCAGGACGTGCTGCTGTGCGTCCAGACGGGAAAGACGGTGGACGATCCGGGGAGAATGCGGTTTCAGACCGAGGAATTCTACCTCAAAACCGAGGAGGAGATGCGCTCCCTGTTTCCAGGCTGCGACGAAGCATTCCAAAACACGGAAAAAATCGCCGAAATGTGCAATCTGGATTTTACCTTCCACGAATACCATCTGCCCTCTTTCCCGGTGCCGGACGGGTATACCAACGAGGAATACTTCCGGAAGCTGTGCGAGGACGGTTTCCGGGAGCGGTACCCGGATCCTCCCCAGGCGTACCGGGATCGGCTGGAATATGAGATCGGCGTTATCAGTCGGATGGGTTATGTAAACTACTACCTGATCGTCTGGGATTTTATCCATTTCGCCAAGTGCAACGACATTCCGGTGGGGCCGGGGCGAGGCTCCGGCGCGGCGTCCATTGTGGCCTACTGCATCCACATCACCGAAATCGACCCCATGAAGTATAACCTGATCTTCGAGCGGTTTTTAAACCCGGAGCGGGTAAGCATGCCGGACTTTGATACGGATTTCAGCCCGGAGCGCCGGGGAGAAGTCATTGCCTATGTGACAGAAAAGTACGGCGCGGATCATGTGGCCCAGATCGTCACCTTCGGCACCATGGCTGCCCGGGGCGCCATTCGGGATGTGGGACGCGCCCTCAACTTCTCCTATGCGGAGACGGATGTGGTGGCAAAGCAGGTGCCCACCATGCCCCTGCACATCACGCTTAAGGGGGCGCTGGAGATATCTCCCAAGCTGAAAGAGATGTACGACGGGGACGAGCGGATCAAAAACCTGATCGACACCGCCATGCGCCTGGAGGGTATGCCCCGGAACACCTCCACCCACGCCGCCGGTGTGGTGATCACAGCGAATCCGGTGCAGACCTATGTGCCCCTGTCCCGGAACGACGACACCGTGGTCACCCAGTACACCATGACCACCATTGAAGAACTGGGCCTTCTGAAAATGGACTTCCTGGGCCTAAGGAACCTGACGGTGATCCAGGACGCGGAGGAGCAGGCCAGACGGATCGATCCGGACTTTTTCATCGATAAGATCCCTGACAACGATCCGGAGACCTTCGCCATGCTGTCGGAGGGGAAGACCCAGGGGGTTTTCCAGCTGGAGTCGGCAGGTATGACCGGAGTGTGCGTCAGCATGAAGCCCACCTCCATTGAAGATCTGACGGCAATTGTGGCATTGTACCGCCCTGGCCCTATGGACTCCATCCCCCGGTTTATCGAGCGGAAGCTCCATCCTGAGAAGGTGACTTATAAAACCCCGCTTTTGGAGCCGATCCTGCGGGTGACCTACGGCTGCATTGTCTATCAGGAGCAGGTCATTGAGATTTTCCGAACCCTGGGCGGCTACTCCATGGGAGAGGCGGACAACATCCGCCGGGCAATTTCCAAAAAGAAGACGAAAATCATCGAGGCGGACCGGCAGGTGTTTGTCTACGGCGACCCCAAGCGGAATATTTCCGGCGCGGTATCCAAGGGGATCCCGGAGGCGGTTGCCCAGTCCATCTATGACGAGATCGTGGATTTCGGCGACTACGCCTTTAACAAAGCCCACTCGGTGTGCTACGCGGTGGTGGCCTTCCAGACGGCGTACCTCAAGTGCCACTATCCCAGGCAGTATATGGCTGCGCTGATGACCTCGGTGCTGGACTCCTCTGAAAAGGTTTCCGGCTATATCGCCGAGTGCCGGGAGATGGGGATCCCCGTGCTTCCCCCGGACATCAATCACTCAGAGGACCACTTTACCGTGGACGGGGAAGCCATTCGGTTCGGCCTGGGGGCGGTGAAAAATGTGGGCCACGGGCTGATCCGTGCCGTGACCCTCCGCCGCCAGGAGGACGGCCCCTTCCGATCCATGGAGGATTTCCTGGAACGCATGGGAGAAGGGGAACTGAACAAGCGGGCGGTGGAGAATTTTATCAAGTGCGGCGCCATGGACGGCTTCGGTCACCACCGCAGTGAGCTTTTGGCGGTTTACGAAAGCATGATGGACAGCATCGCGGCCACCCGGAAGCGAAACCTGGACGGGCAAATGGGTATGTTTGCCATGCTGGAGCCGGAAAAGGCCCGGATCCCCATCCCCAAGAGGGAGGAACTGAGCCGGGCGGAATTGATGGCAATGGAGAAGGAGACCACTGGCATCTATATTTCCGGCCATCCCATGGACGACTACCGGGATAGCCTGAAAGGTACCCGGGCGGTGCCCATCGCGGTGCTTTTGGGGGAGGACTCCGGTTACAGCGACGATGCTGTGGTGACGGTGGCAGGCATAGTCCAGACGGTGAAGATGAAAACCACTCGAAATAATTCCGTAATGGCATACATCTCCGTGGAGGACGATACCGCCGCCGTGGAAATGATCGCTTTTTCCAATGTTCTGACGGAGTATGGCGGGTATCTCCGGGAGAACAGCCCCGTGGTGGTTACGGGAAGGCTCTCCATGCGGGAGGACAAGGATCCCCAGATCGTCATCAACCGTGCCCGGCCTATTACGGATTATCTCCGGGAGAAGCCCCTGGCGGATCAGGCAGCGCGGCCTGGGAGAGGTACCCTCTACCTGCGTCTGCCTGGGGAAGATGGGAAGCTTTATCCAAAGATTCGGGCAATCCTCAATATGTTCCCAGGGAACAATCCGGCGGTTTTGTACTTCGCCGACACCAAGCGCCGTCGGGGAACCCGGTGCGCTCTGGCGGAAAGTATGCTGGGAGAATTAACGAACGTATTGGGAAATGAAAATGTTGTGGTAAAATAGCTTTTCTTTTAGAAAAAATGTGGTATAATCTTTTTGAATCCATAAGGGGAGGGGCTGACGCGTTGAAAAAAAGAACGCTGCTTGCGGCGCTGGTTTTCCTGACCGCCATTCTGGGCGGGTGTGCTATGCAAACCGTGGAGCAAATGTACTGTCCCCCCCGCCGCTCGGAGGAACTGAGCAATCTCCAGTCGGCCATTGACCGGGAGATGATCGGCCTTGAGTACGCCGCGCCGGTATCCGGCGAGAATCAGCAAACGGTGCAGATGGCAGACCTGGACGGAGACGGGAAGGACGAATACCTGGTGTTTGCCAAGGGAGCTTCCGAAAAGCCAATGAAAATTCTGATTTTCCGCCAGGAAGAGGACGACAGCTGCTCCCTGATGGAGACGGTGGAGCTGAACGGCACATCCTTTGAGCAGGTGGAATATGTGGATATGGACGGCAACCCCGGTCAGGAAATTGTGGTGGGCGTCCAGCTCAGTGACCGGATGTTGCGGATCGGCTCCGTGTATTCCTTCGCCTCCAACCAGGCGGAATGCATCCACAGCATTGTCTACGCCAGAATGCTTACCTGTGACCTGAACGGGGACAGCAGGAAGGAACTGATGGTGATCAGGAGCGGCGAGACGGAGGCGGACAACGCCGTTGCCATGCTGTTTCAGTGGCGGGACGGAACCATGGTGCGCTCCAAGGAAGTGATGCTTTCGGAAAAAGCCGACCATATCAAGCGGGTCACCGCCGGACTGCTGGAAGACGGAAACGGGGCGATTTATGTTGCCAGCACCGTCAACGAAAGCGCCATCGTGACGGATATCCTCACCATGGGGCAGGATGTTTTCTATAATCTTTCTCTGTACGGTGAGACCGGAACCAGTGTACAGACCCTTCGGGACTACTATATTTATGCTGAGGATATCGATGAGGATGGTGTCCTGGAAATTCCCAGTCTGCTGACCATGAAAAGCGTTTCCGCCGTGGCGGGGACGGTAAAGCAGCATCTGATCCGCTGGTACTCGGTGGATCAGAAGGGGAATCAGAAGGATAAGCTCTTTTCCTTCCACAATTATACCGACGGCTGGTATCTGGAGCTGGACAGCTCCTGGATCAGCCGGATCGCCATGGAGCAGGACGAAAATACATACACCTTTTACCTGTGGGACGAGGAACTGGGAGAGGCTCAGCCGCTGTTTTCCGTCTATTCCCTGACAGGAAAGGATCGGGACAGCGAGGCCGGAACCGGGAACCGGTTCGCTCTCTACCGGGGGGAAAACGTGGTGTATGCCGCCAAGCTGGAGTCCCCGTCCGCACTGTATGGAATTACTGAGGAATATTTAATCAGCCGCTTTCATCTGATCCGCCGGGATTGGATCGCGGGAGAGACATAAGGGGTAGAATATGAAAAAGGTACTGATTTTGGAAGACGAACTGAACATCCGCAGCTTCGTGGTCATCAACCTGAAACGGGCGGGCTATGAGGTGATCGAAGCGGGCACCGGCCAGGATGCCCTGGATCGTCTGGCGGAGAATCCGGACACCGGCGTTGCCATTCTGGATATCATGCTGCCGGATATGGACGGGTTTGAGGTGTGCCGCCGGATCCGGGCGACAAACAAGCAGATCGGCGTGATGATGCTCACTGCCCGAACCCAGGA
>CAZCLX010000053.1:0-11709 GCA_964499615.1 uncultured Oscillospiraceae bacterium | reverse complement strand
GATGGCGACGAAGGGACGCTCGGGATCCGCCAGCGCCTTGCCCATAATGGAAACTTCCTTCTGCACCAGGAAACCGGAAACGGCAGGCAGATAGTCCGCAACGCCGGCGGTAGAGGAGTGAGCCCGGTGGGCGGTGCCGAAGGCATCGTTGACAAAAATGTCAGCCAGACTGGCAAGGTCGCGGCTCAACTCGGGATCGTTCTTGGTCTCGCCCTTGATAAACCGGGTGTTCTCCAGCAACATCACATCGCCGTCCTTCAGGGCGGCAGCTTTGGCCTTGGCGTCCTCACCGGCCACGTCGGCAGCCATGACGACTTCCTTGCCCAGAAGCTCGCTGATCCGTTCAGCGACTACCTTCAGGCTCAGCTCCGGCTTCCATTCACCCTTGGGCTTACCCATGTGGGAGCACAGAATGACCTTGGCGTTGTGCTCCACCAGATACCGGATGGTGGGCATAGCGGCAACGATCCGCTTGTCAGAGGTGATCTTTCCGTTTTTGGTGGGGACATTGAAATCGCAGCGGCACAGAACCCGTTTACCGGCAACGTCAATGTCTTCAATGGACTTCTTATTGTAGTTCATGATTCATTCCTCCATTGTTTGTGGGTTAATTTCCCGCATTCTTCCGAAGTCTTTTAGATTTGGGAAGGAGAGCTGCCGCAGTGCCTCGTATACGGTGATGGCAACGGCGTTGCTTAGGTTCAGGCTCCTGGCGCACGTCCGCATGGGAATCCGGACACAGCTTTCCCGGTGGGCTGCCAGAAAGGATTCGTCCAAGCCTTTGGTCTCTTTGCCGAAAAACAGATAGCAACCGTCGCGGTAGCTTGCTTCCGTGAAGCTTCTGGGAGCCTTCGTAGACAAGCACCACATCTGCTCTACCTTATTCCGAGCGAAAAAGTCCTCCAGGTTTTCGTAATCCAGCACATCTACCAGATGCCAATAGTCCAGACCGGCCCGCCGTACGGCTTTTTCGGAAATGTCAAAGCCAAGGGGTCGTACCAGGTGCAGACGGCATCCTGTGGCGGCACAGGTTCTTGCGATATTGCCGCAGTTCTGAGGAATTTCCGGCTCCACCAGGACGATGTTCAGCACTTTGCTCACCTCACTGAAAAACCTACGGAGCAGATTCTTCTCAATCCGCTTACCGTATATTGTAAGCTAAACGGTTCATAAAATCAATCCAAAAAACTGACATTTTACAAGTTTTTATCAGTATTAACATAATGAATAGTTGGATGGGACAAAATTTGTGAAAAATGATACCCGGCGCACCGGGGGCGGTGCGCCGGGTAACGGGAAAGCCAAGCGGTTCTGAAAATCAGCCAACCACCAGATTCAGATGCCCGTCGGAAAGGAACCAGCTTCCGGCATTGGTGGAAATCACGGCGTCGCTGGTGAGGGTTGCCAGCAGCATTAGATCCAGCTGGTCATCCTCTCCCA
This sequence comes from uncultured Oscillospiraceae bacterium, assembly GCA_964499615.1. Lineage (GTDB taxonomy): Bacteria > Bacillota > Clostridia > Oscillospirales > Oscillospiraceae > Faecousia. Next base: position 10,269 of record CAZCLX010000053.1, on the reverse strand, counting down.
ATTCGGGAAGCTGGAAGCGGATGTTTTCCAGGACGGCCTCATAGCTTCCCGCGCCTTCTCCCTCGGGCATATCCAGATTCACACTTTCAATCTCCTCACCGTTGAGAAGCATCGCCAGACGGGCGCCCCGGAACCCAACGGACACGCCGTCTTCCGGAAGCTGGGGCAACTGAACTGTAGCATAGCCGGAGGAAATCGTGAGGCTGTTGCCGTCCGAGGACCAGTCCTGGAGAAAAACGTTGCAGTAGGCGGTAAGTCCGGTTTGCAGATACACCAGCGCGTACTCCACCGGGTTTTCCGGGGAGGCAAGAAGCACCTGGGAGGAGCTGCCTTTGGCATCGGTGAGCAGGCAGTAGTAGCCGTAGCCGTCGTCGGCGGGAAGAGAGGCACGGCACTTAAAGGAACTTCCGTCCCATTGGCATTCGCTGGTGGAAACGGTGGCTCCGTCCAGATAGACCACCAGCTTGGCGGTCATTCCGTCCTGATAGGATGCGGGCTGGGCGGTAAAAGTGATGTCCGCGCCGCCGCTTCCTTCCCAAGCTTTTCCGGTAAGTTCCCAGCCGCTTAAGTATAGGCCGGAGCCGACTTGCAGCTGGGCGTTGAGCGCGTCGATTTGATCCCGCAGAGTCTGGTTCTCCGATTCCAGCTGGGCGATTCTTTCTTCATATTCCGAATTCTTGCCGCCGCATCCGGTGAGCACCCCGCAGATCAGGGCAATCAGGGCGATGGCGGCAATGACCGATTTTTTCTTTATCATTTTCATTCCTCCTGAACGTTTGATTCGGATAGCGTCTATTATACTGTAAATCTGCCGGGTTTGCAACCCGGAATTTGTTGACAGACGCCTGACGGAAGGATTATAATGGAAACATAAAAGAATTTTAAGAATTCGGGAGGGCTTAAATGGAAGATCATCGGACGCTGTGGCCCTATGAACCGGTTCCAAATTCCCGTCAGATGGCGTGGTACCGGCGGGGAAAGACCGCCTTTCTCCATTTTTCCGTAAATACCTTTACAGACCGGGAATGGGGGGACGGAAGGGAGGATCCGTCGGTTTTCGCGCCTACGGAGCTGGATGTTCGCCAGTGGGCTAGGGTTCTGCGAGAGGGAGGCTTTACCGCCGCCATTCTGACCGCCAAGCACCACGACGGTTTCTGCCTCTGGCCCAGCCGGTACACGGAGCACACGGTTGCAAAAAGTCCCGTCAAGCGGGACGTGGTGGCGGAATTTGCGGCTGCCTGCCGGGAATACGGAATTCTCCCCGGAGTTTATATCTCCCCCTGGGATCGGAACCATCCCGCCTGGGGAACGGAGGGCTACAACGACGTGTTTGCCGGACAGCTTACAGAGCTGATGACGGGATACGGCTCTCTTTGTGAGTGCTGGTGGGACGGCGCGGGAAGCACGGAAGCCAGTTACGACTGGGGCCGCTGGGCGGGGATCGTCCGAAAATATCAGCCTAACTGCGTGATTTTTGGCTGCCTGGGGGCGGCGGAATATGCGGATGTCCGCTGGGTGGGCAACGAAAGCGGCATTGCTGGGGACAGCTGCTACGCTACAATTGATCCTGTGTCCATTTTAAAAGAAAATACCGCTGAACTGAATACGGGAAAGCCGGACGGAGCACGGTTTGTTCCCGCGGAAACCAACCTCTCCATTCGCCCGGGATGGTTTTACCACAGAGATCAGGACAGCAGCGTAAAGACTGCGGCGGAACTGACGGACTACTGGTTCCGCTCCGCCGGGCGAAATACCGGGATTCTTCTGAATCTGCCTCCGGATCGGCGGGGAAAGATCCATGAGCGGGATGCGGAAAGTGTCCGGCTGTGGAACCGGAATATGAAGAAAATCTTCTCCCACAATCTTCTTTCTGATGGGGAAATTTGGACGGATTCCCGGCTTTCCGAGGATTACCCGGTGGAAAATCTTCTGGATCCACAGGAGAATCGCCTCTATGCCGCCGGGAAAAATACCCCGGTGATTACCGCAAAATTTCCGGAGATACGGGAATTTGACTGCTTCCGCCTGGAAGAGGCCATCGAATATGGGCACCGTGTACGGTCTTTTCGGATTGAGGCGGAAGCCGGCGGCGTTTGGCGGGAAATCTACCGGGGCGGCTGCGTAGGCTTTTGTCAGAGCCGCCGGATTCCACCGGTGCAGGCCCGGGCGGTGCGGCTGACGGTGACGGAAGCACCGGCATACCCGATTCTTCGGTTCTTCGGGTTGTACAGTGGCACGGCAGAGGAGAAAAGGGAAGCTTCCAATACCCCTGGCCCGGTTCCAATCCGAGAAATCCATCGGGAAGGGGAAAGTCTGATCCTGAATTTGGGTGGAATTTACGACTATGATACTCTCGTGTGGCGCTGCCCCGGGGTAAAGGAACTGGAAATTCAGTGGTTTAACGGAATCCGATATGAACGGGCCTATCGCGGCGTGTTTGAGGGAACCGTTCATTTCCCAAAAGTCACCGGTTCCTATCAGCTGAAGCTGACAGTCATAACAGGAAGCCCAGATCCAGACACAATGCCGGAGGTTTGCCTCACAAAACCGTAAATATCGCGGCACGGGTTATCCCGTGCCGCGTATCTTTTACTCGTTTGCCTTCGCGTCGGCAATGATCTTTGCCTGGTTGGCCTTGGGAACTTCCTCATAGCGTTCAAACTTCAGGGAGAACATGCCTCTTGCCTGGGTCATAGCCCGCAGATCGATGGCGTAGCTGCTCATTTCCGCCATAGGAACCTCCGCCTCCACCACGGTGACGCCGTGACCGGCGGGATTCATGCCCATGACTCTGCCCCGGCGCTTGTTCAGGTCGCCGATGACGTCGCCCATGTAGCTGTCGGGAATGGTCACCTTCAAGGAGCCGATAGGCTCCAAAATGGTGGGCATGGCGTTTGGCATGGCTTCCTTGAAGGCCAGAATGGCAGCCAGCTTGAAGGAAAGCTCGTTGGAGTCCACGGGATGGTAGGAGCCGTCGTACAATGTGGCTTTCAGGCCGACCATGGGGTAGCCTGCCAAGGGGCCTTTCTGAACGGCTTCCTGGATGCCCTTTTCCACGGCGGGATAGAAGTTCCGCGGCACAGATCCGCCAAAAACCTCTTCCGCAAAAATCAGGTCGTCCTGCTCGTCCTGAGGCTCGAACCGCACCCAAACGTCGCCGAACTGGCCGGAACCACCGGTCTGCTTCTTATGCCGGCCATGCGCTTCCACCTTTTTCTTGATCCGCTCCCGGTAGGCGATCCTGGCGGGAGTGAGGACGGCTTCCACGCCGAAGCGGCTCTTCAGCTTGGAGACGATCACGTCCAGCTGCTGGTCGCCGGCGCCGGAAATCACCAGCTGCTTGGTCTCGGGGTTGTTGACAAGGGTGAAGGAGGGGTCTTCCTCATTGAGCCGGTTCAGTCCGGAGCCGACCTTTTCGTCCTGACCCTTCACCTTGGGGGCTATGGCCATGGAATAGCAGGGTTCCGGATAGGGAATGGCTTTCAGAGAAACCACCTTCCGGGGGTCGCACAGGGTGTCGCCGGTCTTGACCCGATCCATCTTGCCGATGGCGGCAATGTCGCCGCAGGAGATGGCCTTCACTTCCGTGTTCTTCTTGCCGCACATGATGTAAAGCCGGCCCAGCTTCTCGGTGTCGCCGGTGCGGGCGTTGACCAGAGTAGTGTCGGAGGTGATTTCGCCGGAGAGAACCTTGATGTAGGAATACTTGCCGTACTGATCGGAAACGGTTTTCCAAACGAAAGCGCAGGGTACGCCGCCGGGGGACACCACGAATTCCTCGGTCTTGCCGTCAGCGGTGGTGGCCTTGTGGTAGTTGCCCTGTACGGGGTTGGGAAGCAGCTCCACAATGTGATCCATCAGCATCAGAGAGCCAAGGCAGGTAACGCCGGAGCCACAGAACACCGGGAACAGGCTCAGGTCGGAAACGCCCTGGTGCAGGCCGGTGATCATTTCCCGGTAGGTAAAGTCGTCACCCTCGAAAAAGCGCTCCATGAGAGCCTCGTCGGTTTCTGCCACGGCTTCCTTCAAAGCGTCGTTAAACTCTTCAATAACGCCGCCCTTGTCGTCGGGAACGGCGATTTCCACCCGCTTCAGGTTTTTCATCTCAAAAGCCCGCTTGTTGAGCACGTCGATGATGCCGGTGACGCGATGGGACGCGTCCCAGATAGGGATGACCACAGGGGCAATCTTGTTGCCGTAACGCTCCCGGAGGGCATTGAAGGTGGCGTTATAGTCGGAGTGATCCTCATCTACCTTGGAAATGTAGATAAACCTTGGCATATTCCGCTCTTCGCAATACTGCCAGGCTTTTTCGAAGCCCACGGTAATCCCGTCCTTGGCGGAGCAGACCAGGATGGCGGCGTCGGCGGCTCGTAGAGCCTCCATCACCGCGCCGGAAAAATCAAATCCGCCGGGGGTGTCCAGAAGATTAATTTTGCAGTTGTGGTATTCCAGGGGCACCACGGAGGTGGAGATGGAAATATTGCGGCGGATCTCCTCGGGATCATAGTCGCAAACGGTGTTGCCGTCGGCGTTGCGGCCAATACGGTCGATTGCACCGGTCATGTAGAGCAGGCTTTCAGCAAGAGCGGATTTGCCGCTGCCGCTGTGACCCAGCAGACAGACATTACGGATGGCGTTGACTGTGTACATAGTAGATACATTCTCCTTTCGGGAAGCCGGCGGAAGCGGGTCGCCCCAACCGGCACCGGAATAATGTCATTATACACGAGCGCCGGTGGAATTTCAACGATAATTTTCGTCACAATGCAAAATAATTCTCAAAACAGGTATTTGGACATATTTTCTGTGCATTTATAACAAAACTGCAAATATATTTTTAGTCAGTGTGACGGTCAGAGGAACCGAAAAAACCGTTTTGAGGTTCACCTGATGAAAAATCCGGTTTCGGCACAGCAAACGCACAATAGAAAACGATAAAAATACTTTACAAAATGGTAAACATGGTGTATAATACACAGGCCGTAATACACAGGCCGTCCGTTTTTTGCGGTTGGTCAAAACATCGTATGGCGGACAGCCAGGAGGAAAGCAATATGTGTGGAATTGTCGGATTTACGGGGCATCATGACGCTGCTCCGATTTTGCTGGAGGGTCTGTCCAGACTGGAATACCGGGGCTACGACTCCGCCGGGCTAGCGGTTCTGGCTGATGGAAAGCCGGTTCAGGTGGTAAAGGCGAAGGGGCGGCTGAAAATCCTTATGGCCAAGACGGACAACGGACGCGCTGTCCCAGGCTTCTGCGGCATCGGCCATACCCGCTGGGCAACCCATGGGGAGCCGTCGGAGCTGAACGCCCATCCCCACTGCTCGGATGATCATAATGTGGTGGGTGTCCACAACGGCATCATCGAAAATTATCAGGAGCTGCGGGAAAAACTGCTTCGAAAAGGTTACACTTTCCACTCGTCCACCGATACCGAAGTGGCGGTGAAGCTGATTGACTACTATTATAAAAAGTACGAAGGAACCCCGGTGGATGCCATCAATCATACCATGGTGCGGATCCGGGGTTCCTATGCCCTGGCAGTCATGTTCAAGGATTATCCCGGGGAAATCTACGCCGCCCGGAAGGACAGTCCGCTGATCATCGGCGTGGAGGATGGGGAAAGCTATCTGGCTTCCGACGTGCCGGCCATTTTAAAGTACACCCGCCAGGTCTATTACATCGGCAATTTGCAGATGGCCCGGCTCCGGAAAGGGGACGTTACCTTCTATAACCTGGACGGCGACGAAATTGCCGTAGAGCCGACGCTCATCCGGTGGGACGCCCAGGCGGCGGAAAAGGCGGGCTTTGAGCACTTCATGATGAAAGAGATCCACGAGCAGCCCAAGGCCATTTCCGACACCGTCCATGCCGTGGTTCGGGACGGAAAAATCGACCTTTCCGCTTCGAACCTGACCCAGGAGCAGATTCAGAGTTTTACCCGGATCAGTATGGTGGCCTGCGGCTCTGCCTACCACGTTGGCGTAGCCGCCCAGTATGTTTTGGAGGATCTGGCAAAGATCCCGGTGCGGGTGGAAATGGCCTCGGAATTCCGCTACCGGAAGCCCATGCTGGAAAAGGGGGAGCTGGTGGTTATCATCAGCCAGTCCGGAGAGACGGCGGACTCCCTGGCAGCCCTTCGGGAGGCAAAGGAGCAGGGTAACCCTACCCTCGCGATTGTCAACGTGGTGGGAAGCTCCATCGCCCGGGAGGCGGACAATGTGTTTTATACCTTGGCTGGGCCGGAAATCTCCGTTGCTACCACCAAGGCTTACAGTGCCCAGCTGATCGCCTGCTATCTGCTGGCTCTGGAATTTGCCCGGATCCGGGGCACGCTGGATATGGAAAAATATGGCAGCCTGTTGGAGGGATTGCAGACCCTTCCCGGGAAGGTGGAGCGGCTGTTGGAGGACAAGGAGCGGATTGCCTGGTTTGCCTCCAAATTTTCCGGGGCGAAGGACATCTTCTTTGTGGGCAGAGGCCTGGACTACGCCATCAGCATGGAAGGAAGCCTCAAATTGAAGGAGGTCAGCTATATCCACAGCGAGGCCTACGCCGCCGGGGAGCTGAAGCACGGAACCATCAGTTTGATTGAGAAGGGAACCTTGGTTGTCGGCACTCTGACCCAGCCGGATCTGTATGAAAAAACAGTCAGCAATTTGGTGGAGGTGAAGAGCCGGGGAGCCTACCTGATGGGAGTCACGTCCTATGGCAATTACAGCCTGGAGGACACGGCGGATTTTACGGTGTATATCCCCAAAACCGATCCCCATTTCACCCCCAGCCTGGCGGTGGTGCCCATGCAGCTGATGGCTTACTACCTCAGCGTCGCCCGTGGCCTGGACGTGGATAAACCCAGGAATCTGGCCAAAAGCGTTACCGTGGAGTAGATAACCTTTTTATATTTTTCAGCTTTTTCTTGTTCATATTGTTTTCTCCTTTGGATCGTTTCCGATTATCAGCATTACCGTACCGATTTCCGGTATCCTTTCGGGCGCAAACATACATTTTTTACAAAAATATGGTGACAAGCGAACAGGTTTATGCTATAATTTCCAAAGAACATCATAAGGAGGTTTCCTATGAATTATTTAAATATTCCCATCGATGTGAAGCGTGCCCCGGAGCTGGATCCCGGATTTATCCCCCTGGGAAAATTTAACCGTGCATTTTTGAGCAGCGCCAGGAAGCCTGTGGGCATCGCCGTGGAGCGGGCAAAGGGGGAGATGGCGTCCTGCCGCACCTATATTCACGGCACCCCGGAAATGCGTGACGCAGACTGCTATTACATTGACCGGCTGGTAAAGTTCCTTCTTTGGATGAAGGGAGGCTTCCGGATCTACGTCAGCGGCGATGAGGGAATTTATAACTACCTTTGCAGCATCTACTGTGCCGGTGGCAAGCAGGAATTTGACCGGGACTTTATGGCAAACGTTTTCGAGCATCCCTTTGAAATTCTGCTGGTGGACGAGATCCCGGAGAACAGGAACGCTCCCCAGCGCATCGGCGGTCACCTCGACGGCTGCCGAATCGGCTTCGACGCCGGCGGAAGCGATCGGAAGGTTTCCGCGGTTCTAAACGGCGAGACAGTCTATTCCGAAGAAGTGGTGTGGTATCCCAAGCTGAATTCCGACCCGGACTACCACTACGACGGCATTGTGTCCGCGCTGAAATCCGCGGCGTCTCATCTGCCCAGGGTGGACGCGGTGGGGGTGTCCTCCGCTGGAGTGTTTATCAACAACCGCACCATGACCGCATCTCTGTTTTTGAAGGTACCCAAGGATCTGTACGACAAGAAGGTGAAGGATATCTACATCCGTGCCATCACCGATACCTTTGGAAATATACCCTACAGCGTGGTCAATGACGGCGATGTGTCCGCTCTGGCAGGCGCGGTGAGCCTGGGAAACAATAATATCTTGGGGTTGGCCATGGGCACCAGCGAGGCGGCAGGCTTTGTGGATGAAAACGGCTGCATTACCGGATGGCTCAACGAGCTGGCCTTCGCTCCGGTGGACGCCTCTCCCGATGCTTTGCGGGATGAGTGGTCCGGGGACATTGGCGTGGGCAGCAAGTATTTCTCCCAGGACGCGGTAATCAAGCTGGCTCCTGCCGCCGGAATCACCCTGGAGGAGAGCCTGTCCCCCGCCCAGAAGCTGAAAGAGGTTCAGAAGCGGATGGAGCAGGGCGATCCTGCCGCTGCCGCGATTTACCGGAGCATCGGCGTGTACCTTGCGCACAGTTTGTCGCTGTACTATGATTTTTACCACTTTGCTCATGTGCTGCTGTTGGGTCGGGTTATGTCCGGCAAGGGCGGCGATCTGTTGCTGCAAACCTGCCGGGAAGTCCTGGCGGAGGAGTATCCGGAGCTGGTGGATAAGATTCATCTGGCGCTGCCGGACGAGAAATTCCGCCGGGTAGGCCAGTCTGCCGTAGCCGCGTCACTGCCGGAGATCAAGTAATAGAGGGAGAAAGCGAAACATGAAGAAACATATTGTCTGCTTCGGCGACTCCAACACCCACGGCTACTGCGCCGACCCCACCGACACCCGCACCGGCGGTGACCGCTTTGACGAAAGCGAACGCTGGACATGGCTGCTGCAAAAGGCCTTGGGGGAGGAGTATCTGGTAATTGAGGAGGGGCTGTCCGGAAGAACCACCGTGTTCCCCGATGCCCTCTACGAGTGCATGTCCGGGCTGGACGCCATCTATTCCTGCCTGATGAGCCATGAGCCGGTGGATCTGCTGATCATCATGCTGGGCACCAATGATACCAAGGAGCGGCTGGGGGTCAACGCCGCCTGCATTGCCGCCGGCATGGAACGGCTGGTGCGCAAAGCCCAGAGCGCCCTGTGCTGGCGGGATGGCAAGCCCAATGTGCTGATTATTTGCCCGCCCCACATTCGCAAAGAAATGTATGATAGCCCCTGTGGGATCCTCATGGGCAACGGCTGCATCGAAAAGTCCCGGGAGCTGGCAAGGTATCTGGAGGCCACTGCCAAGCTGGTGGGTGCCCATTTCCTGGATGCCGAGGGCATCGCGGAGTTTAACCCCGTAGATGGAATGCATCTGACCGCCAGGGGTCACCGGCAGCTTGCCGACGCCCTGATCCGGCTGGCGCCGGAAATTCTGTAATGGGTAGGCGCGTCGAGAATCCCCTCCGCCCGGAGTCCACCCTGTGGCGGACGCTGAACAGTCTGACGGATCTGTTTGTGCTGAATTTTCTGTGGGTGCTGTGCTGCCTGCCGGTGGTCACCATCGGCGGAGCCACCACGGCGCTTTACGATTCCGTCGTCCACTGCGTCCGGGGCGGGGAAAGCGGGGCGTACTCCCGTTTTTTCCGGACTTTCCGGAATGAGTGGAAAAGCGGGGCGCTGCAAACCCTTCTGTGGGCGGGAATATTGGGCTTTGCCTGGTTTATCCTCCAGACACTCAACCAGGCGGGGGAAAGCAGCAATCAGGCGTCCATCGTCGCTCAGGCGTGGTGGGTTACCTTCATTTTCCTGGTGGGCGGCGCCTGCTGGGTGGGGCCGATCCTGTCCAGGTACACCTTTGGCTTTAAGGAGCTTACCGGTGCCTGCTTCAAGATCATTTTTGCCCACCCCTTTGTCACGTTGATTCTGGGGGGTATCACCACCCTGGTGCTGGGGGTCAGCGTTACCTACATTGTCCCGCTGCTCCTGACCCCGTCGCCTATGGTGCTCCTCTGGACTGCCCTGGTGGAGCCAGCCTTCCGAGAACACAGCGGCAAAACGCTGTAAAGGGGAGCACATTTCCATTGCCGGCATGCTGTATCAGCAGAAAGGAGAATCGAGCATGGGAAAAATCAGATTGAACGAGGATCCCGAGATCGTGAAAACCGTGCGGGAGGGACTTGCCGCCAAGGGCGGCTACTGCCCCTGCAAGGTGGGCAGAAGTGAGGATATTAAATGTATGTGCAAGGAGTTTCGGGAGCAGATTGCCGACCCCGATTTTGAAGGCTACTGCCACTGCCGGCTCTACTATAAGGAAAAATAACGGTTAGTGGATCACAAGGGATACCATGGCTTTCAATTGCGGTATCGTAGAAAATGAAATGTTGTATCTATTCGAGGGCTGGATGGAATGTGATAGTCCTTTGATTTTGGGGTGATGATATGACCGACACACAGCAGCGGGCGGCGGCGAAAGCGTTTGCGGCCTACTGGAAGGATAAGGGGTATGAGAAAGGCGAGAGCCAGTCCTTTTGGCTGTCGCTGCTCCGGGACGTCTACGGTGTGGAGC
>CAZCLX010000052.1:0-11802 GCA_964499615.1 uncultured Oscillospiraceae bacterium | reverse complement strand
GAAAATACCAAAAATGACAGCGCCGTAAGGCGATGTCTTCTGGATAAAATGAAACCATTTTATCCAGAAATAGTATCAGATTGGAGATGAAAGGATGCGCGATACTTCTTGCTGATGATTGGGCAATACAAAAAAGCGGCGATTTTGCCGCTGGCTTTGCTATGCCCGTTAGCAGGAAAGATTGCGGATCCTTGTGCCGATAGATTCCCTCCGTGTTAGGGGGTAAACCATGCTGTGGCTGCGGGGAAGTCTTTCCTGTGGCCATTTTTCATGTATGGAGGGCAAAAATGTCACGAATTCAGGTTACCAATCTAACCTTTGCCTACGACGGCAGCTATGAAAACATATTTGAAAACGTCAGCTTTCAGCTGGACACCGACTGGCGCTTGGGCTTTACCGGGCGAAACGGGCGGGGAAAGACCACTTTTTTAAATCTCCTGATGGGGAAATATGAGTACCGGGGCAGCATCTGTGCCAGTGTGTCCTTCTCCTATTTCCCTTACCCGGTGGCAGATAAGTCCGCCCTTGGTATGGAGGTGGCGGAAGAGATTCTTCCGGACTGTCCCTACTGGAAGCTGGCCCGGGAGCTAGACGCCCTGGGGCTGAGCGAAGAAGCGCTGTACCGCCCCTTTGAGACGTTATCCAACGGGGAGCAGACAAAGCTGCTTCTGGCGGTGCTGTTCCTCCGGGAAAACAACTTCCTGCTCATTGACGAGCCAACCAATCACCTGGACATGCGGGGGAGGGAACTGGTGGCCCGGTATCTGCGAAGCAAGAAAGGATTCATTCTGGTATCCCATGACCGGGCGTTTCTGGACGGGTGCGTGGATCACATCCTGTCCATCAACAAGGCCAGCATCGAAGTCCAGCGGGGGAATTTTTCCTCCTGGTGGGAAAATAAGCAGCGCCAGGACGCCTTCGAGCAGGCGGAAAATGAAAAGCTGAAACGGGAGATCCGTCGGCTGGAGGATACGGCGCGGGAAAAGGAAAGGTGGTCCGACACAGCGGAACGCCGAAAAATTGGTATTGATCCGACGAAGGTGGACAATAAGAAAGGCTATCGCCCACTACAGGGAGTAAAGTCGAAAAAAACAATGGCTCGCGCCAAAGCCATAGAAACAAGGCAGCGTTCCGCCATTGAGGAAAAGTCCCGGCTTTTAAAAAATGTGGAACGGGAGGACGCCTTGAAAATCTTCCAGGTTCCCTATCACGCCAAGCGGATCGTGGAGATGAAAGACGTTTCCGTTGCCTACGGGGAAAAGCCGGTGTGTTCCGGTGTCAGTTTCACCGTGGAGCAGGGGGATCGGGTGGCGCTGCTGGGGGCTAACGGTTCCGGAAAGTCCAGCCTGCTGAAGCTTCTCCAGGGAGAGCCGATCCCCCACACCGGACTTGTTCGATTGGGAAGCGGGGTGAAGATCTCCTATGTGCCCCAGGATACCGGGGCGCTGAAAGGAAGCCTGAAAGACTTCGCGGAGAAACACGGGGTGGAGGAAAGTCTGCTCCTTGCCATGCTTGCCAAGCTGGAGGTTCCGAAAAACCAGACGGAAAAGGATCTGGGAAGCCTTAGCGCCGGGCAGAAAAAGAAGGTGCTGCTGGCCTTGTCCATTGCCCAGCCGGTGCACCTGCACATCTGGGATGAGCCTATGAACTACATCGACGTGATCTCCCGGATGCAGCTGGAGGAGCTGATCCTCCGGTATCTGCCGACGATCCTTTTTGTGGAACACGACCGGGCGTTCTGCCAGAGGGTGGCCACCAAAACCGTTACCTTATACTGATATTCAATAAAAATGTTTAAGGAAACTCTGAACAAATCGCAAGGGGCGGTCATTGTGACCGCCCCTACAATAGACGTGCTTTTTCGCCCAACATTTTGCCTTTCCGATGGGAGTTGATGAGCTTATTATTTTCTTAAGATTCTCTTCGGAATTTTTCCCGGATTTCTCTTTACCCAAGAGGAAAATCGTGGTACAATAGCCGCAAAACGGTTAATATAGCGCTATTGCCATTTTCTCCCGGCATTGCCGGGTACCGAAAAATATGGCTGCATGAAACCATCTTTTACCCTGGGGGTATGACTATGAAACTGTCCCGCCGAACCTGGAAAGTGAATTACCCGGTTATTGGCTTTTTGATCCCCTGCGTGGGGATGCTGTTAATTATGCTGATCAGCGGATACGAGCCTTTTGGAAAGTACTCCATGCTGTATTCCGATATGTACCATCAGTATTATCCCTTTTTCGTTGCCTACCGCCGGGCGCTGCTGAGCGGCGAGTCCCTGCTGTACACTTGGAATGTGGGCATGGGAATGGACTATCTGGGGCTGATCTCCTATTATCTGGCATCGCCGCTGTACCTGCTCAGCGTGCTGGTACCGGAAAAGTATCTGCTGGAGTTCTTTTCCCTGCTGATGCCGGTAAAGCTTGGCCTGGCGGGACTGTTTTTCAGCCTGATGCTGAAAAAGCTGTTTCACAAGAACGATCTGTCCGTGGCGCTGTTCGGAGCGTTTTATGGGCTGTGCGCCTGGGCGCTGGGCTACCAGTGGAATATCATGTGGCTGGATACCTTCGCATTGCTCCCTATGGTAATCCTGGGGGAAATCAGCCTGCTGAAAAATCGGAAATTCATCCTTTACACCCTGACGCTGTTCCTGTCGGTATTTTCCAACTACTATATCGGACTGTTTACCTGCATTTTTGTGGCATTGGTGTTTTTCTGCTACGAAATATGCCGCTTTCCCGGGTGGAAACGGTTCTTTACCGACCTGGCTCTGATGGCGGTATTCTCCCTGCTGGCGTTGGGCATGACCGCGATTTTGGAAATGCCTGCCTACGCGGCGCTTCAGACCACCCAGTCCAGTGTCAACAACTTCCCAGAGGGCTTCCGGCTGAATATTGCATCGAAAAATACCTTCTTGGGGCTGCTGGACGCCATGCGTCAGGTGGCGGGAAACATGGGCGGCAGCCTGGAGCCAACCTTCAAGGAGGGATTGCCCAATCTGTACTGCGGGGTAGGGAGCATTTTACTTGGCTTCCTGTATCTTATGTCCGGGAAGGTAAAACTTCGGGACAAGCTGTGCGCCGTGTTTCTTCTGCTGTTTTTCAACATCAGCTTTATTATCCGGCAGTTGGACTATATCTGGCATGGCTTCCACTTTACCAATATGATCCCTTACCGGTTCAGCTTCCTGCACAGCTTTGTTTTGCTCTACATGGCCTACCGGGCGTGGCTCCTGCGGAAGGAATTTGACAGCCTGAAGATCCTCACCGCGACCTGCCTGACGGCGGCGGTGCTGTGCTGCTCGGCAGATCTCACTGAGACCCATGCGGTGGAGGTCCTGGGCATCTCCCTGGACTTACCGGTATACCTTATTTATAATGTGTCCTTCCTTTTGCTCTATACCGGGGCGCTGCTTTGGCAGCGGCGACGGATTCGCCTGAGTGAGGATGCGGATGAGGAGCAGAGGCGTCAGGCCCGGCAGGTTTCCGTGCGTGCCCGGCGAACTTCCCGGGTGTGGGTGCTGGCAGTGCTGGGGGTGGAGTTGATAGCGACGCTGACTTCCTTTGCCGTGTGGTTTCCCGGCACCGGGGTATCCAACTACCCCAAGGGCAAAGAGGAGACCGCCTCCATGATCCGGTATATGCACGAGCGAGAACAAAGTCTCTTTTACCGGGCGGAGACCACGCATTCTCAGACCCTCAACGATGGGGCACTGAACAACTACAACGGCGTGTCCGCCTTTACCAGCTCCGCGAACGTCCGTGTCACCGAGTTTATGGAGGCTCTGGGCTACGGGGCAAAGAATACCTACAACCGTTACTGCTTTGAGGAAAGCTCGCCGGTGGCGAATCTGTTCCTGAACCTGAAATATATGATCGAGCGGGACGGACGGGACAGATCCAGTTCCTATTTCCGGGAGGTGCACCACTATGGGGACGTGTCCCTGCTGGAAAACACCAGTTACCTCCCGTTGGGATTTCTGGCGGAGAATACCCTGGCGGAAACGGATTTCTCCCAGGAAGGGAATGCTTTCCAGTTCCAGAACAACCTGTTTTCCGATGCCACAGGTATCGCGGAGGAGGTGTGGAGCCGGATCAACGGGAGTAATCTGACCATAACCGGCAACGGCGCCACGGTCACGGAGCAGAATTCCAGCGGTTACTGTGCCTATTCGGACTGCGAAAGCGGCTCCGACGTGACCTACAGCTATATTGCGGATCGGGACGGCTTCCTGTGTATCCACCTGAATCTGCCTAAGCGGAATGATTTCGAGGTCTGGCTCAACGGGGAGCAGCTCTACCGGGAGACCATCAGTCTGCCTCAGATGCTGGCGGTGGGAGATGTGACTGCCGGGGACGTATTGGAGATCCGGATCCTGTGCGATGCGGGAGAGAAGAGTACCATGACGGTCACCGCCGCTATACTGGACAGGGATCGGTTTTTGGAGGGCTATGACCGCTTGGCATCGTCCACCCTGGAGCTTACAGCCTTTTCTACCACCCGGGTGGAGGGCTACATTGACTGTGACCGGAACGGCTTGATGTATACCTCCATTCCCCAGGACGGAAACTGGCACGCGACAGTGGATGGGGAAGAGGCTGAGATCACCCTGGTTGGGGACTGCATGATCGCGCTGCCCTTAAGCGCCGGATCCCATGAGATCACCTTCACCTATCGGAATGAGGCATTTTCTCTGGGTTGGAAGATCACTCTGATCTGCGCCTGTGTATTTCTGCTGCTGGTGCAGCTTGTGTACAAGCCCGACTGGAAAAAGATCCTCCCACAAATCCCATCCAGGGGAAAATTCCAGAAAAAATAGCATTACCGCCCTCCTGTTGGAGGGCGGTAAATTTTTACGCGATCGCTTCCGTGATGGTGCCGCCGCCGATAACGATATCGCCCTGGTAGAGCACCACCGCCTGACCGGGGGTAATGGCCCGCTGGGGTGTGTAGAATTCCACCCGGGCAAACCCGCCGGTTTCCGGGTAGACTGTGGCAGGGCTTTCCCGCTGGCTGTGGCGTGTTTTGGCGGTGACTTCCATTGGCTCCGTGAGGGTTGGGAAGGGAAACCAGAACCAGTCCCTTGCCCGGAGAGCAGCGCTGTAGAGATCCTGCTCCTTCCCCAGCGTGACAGTGTTCGCTGCCATGTCCTTGCCGCAAACGTAAGCGGGCTGCCCCAATGCAATTCCCAGCCTCTTCCTCTGTCCCAGGGTATAGCTTACCGCACCCCGGTGAGTGCCCAGAACGTGGCCTTCCCGATCCAGATAATTGCCGCAAGGGTAGGTTTTTCCGGTAAAACGCTCCAAAAATGCCCGGTAGTCCCCGTCGGGAACGAAGCAGATATCCTGGCTGTCGTGCTTCCTGGCATTGACAAAACCCTGCTCCTGGGCAATGGCACGAACCTGCTTTTTGTTCAGCTCCCCCAGGGGAAAGCGGATGGCGCCAAGCTGATTCTGGGTCAGGGGATAGAGGAAATAGGACTGATCCTTGGCCTTGTCCAGACCCCGGAGGAGGAGGTAACGTCCGGTGTCCGGATCCTGACGGATCCTGGCGTAGTGACCGGATGCCACATATTTGCATCCCAGTTCTCTGGCTCGCTGGAGCAGCGCGCCAAACTTCAGATATTGGTTGCAGGCAATGCAGGGATTTGGTGTGCCCCCCGCCTCATAGACACGCACGAAAGGCTCCATGACAAATTCCCGGAAGGCGTCACTGAAATTAAAGGTATAGTGGGGGATGCCAATGCGGCGGGCAACGCTTCTGGCATCCTCCACGTCGTCCAGAGAACAGCAGCTGCTTTCCATGGATAGTCCAGCATCCTCATTATGATAAAGCCGCATGGTGGCTCCGATGCATTGGAAGCCCTCTTGCTTCATCAGGAAAGCCGCCACGGAACTGTCGACCCCGCCGCTCATGCCGATCAACGCTTTCTCCATATCCAATCCCCCCTCTTTTCTTGCAGTATACCACAAGAATTGGGAAAGTCAAGCGGTTAGCGGGTAGTGACGCGCAGGGCGCGGCGGAGGCAAAGGCTCTCCCTCTGGGAGAGCTGGCTCGGCCAAAAGCCGAGACTGAGAGGGCTTTTTCGTAGAACACGTCAGGGATGTCGCACCCTCGTAAGTTCCTTTTTGCGGTGAGACTGTCACCGTAAGAAATTATTAAGAAACAAATCGTAACAAAAATGTAATTTATTTTAAATTTGGGGTTGCAATTTGTCACCGGCTGTGTTATGATACCGTTACAGAGTAAAAGCAGAAAAGGAGCATAAGGCGCATGAAAAAGATCATAAGCAGCTTTTTGATTATAGCTCTTCTGGCGGCGCTTCTATCCGGGATGAGCATGACGGCGTTTGCCGCATCCAATCTGACGGCCAGCGAGGATGTGATTGCGCTGATCAAGTCTTTCGAGGGCTTCAGCAGTACCGCTTATTGGGATAACAGCCAGTGGAGCATCGGCTATGGTACAGTCAGCAGTCAGGGCGCCACCATCTCCCAGGAGGACGCGGACGCGGCTCTGCGCCAGGAGGTGGCGGAGATCGATGAGGCTCTGAACGCCTTCACCGTACAGAACGGCGTTACCCTGAATCAGTACCAGCATGACGCTCTGGTTTCCCTGTCCTTTAACTGCGGCATTAAATGGATGAGTTCCAGTGGCCGCCTGCGGGAGGCGGTGGTCAGCGGCAAAACCGGGAACGATTTTCTCTTTGCCATCAGCCTGTGGGCAAACATCAACAGCGTGCCAAACACCGGCCTCCTGAACCGGCGGCTGAGTGAAGCGAATCTGTACCTGAATGGTGTCTACAGTAAGACGCCTCCATCCGGTTATACATATGTTATTCTGAATCCCAACGGCGGCACGGCGGGCAACAGCGGCGAGGACAAGATGCAGGGCTACATTTCCGGCGGCAACGTTACCATTCTTGCGGAGGATCCCACAAGATCCGGTTATAGCTTCGGCGGCTGGTTTACTTCCACCTCCGGTGGTGAATGCGTGACCGGGCTTACCTCCGCCACAGCAGGAAAGACGCTGTATGCCCAGTGGGGCGTGAAGGTGACAGTCACCGGCAGCTACGCCAATGTCCGAAGTGACGCCGGCGTTTCCAATCCCCAGGTGGGCACAGTGAACAGGGGCGATACTCTGGTCATTGTGGAAACCGCAACGGCGGACGGGGCTCTCTGGGGCAGATTCAGCGATGGCTGGGTAGCTCTGGAGTACACTGACTACAACGGAACCGAAATCAAGAATGATGAGGTCATTGCCACCGGTACCGTCAAATGCAACACCTCTGTAAACCTCCGCAGCGGCGCTGGCACAAGCTATACCGTCTGCGGCTACGTCACCAACGGAACCAAGGTGAATATTTATGAAGAAAAGACCGTCAGCGGCTATAAATGGGGAAGGGTCGATGGCGGCTGGATCCGCATGGATTATGTTACTCTGGACAGCAGCGCCTCGTCCTCTGACAGCAGTTCCGGCTTGTGGGAAGGGGAGACAGATACCACCGAAGGAACCACCGGAAAAACCGGCACAGTCACCGGCAGCGTTGTGAACATCCGCAACGCGGCAGGTACCGGCAACACAGTCGTTGGCTCTGCCAAGAAGGGTGACAAAGTTACTGTTTACGAGCAGACTACCGTGGGCAACACTCCCTGGGGCAGGATCGGCACAAATCAATGGATCTGCATGAATTATGTGAAGCTGGATTCCGACGAGACCGACAGTTCCTCCGAGAGCGGTACGGTTGGAACGGTCACCGCTTCTACGCTGAATGTCCGCAGCGGAGCCGGCACGGGCTATGCCCGCGTAGATACCCTTTCCAAGGGGACAAAGGTGACCGTCTACGAGACGAAATCCGTCAGCGGTGTGAAGTGGGGCCGGATCGGCACGAACCGCTGGATCTGTCTAAGTTATGTGAGTCAGGATAGCAGCACCGATTCTTCCGGCGACGCCTCGACCGATAACAGCACGACCGGCACAGTCACCGCCGCTACGCTGAATGTTCGTACCGCTCCCGGCACCGGATACGCCAAGATAGGGACACTTTCCCAGGGCGCCAAGGTGACGATCCTGGAGACCAAAACCGTTGGAACCGTGAAATGGGGTCGAATCGGCACGAACCGCTGGATCTGTTTGAGCTATGTGGATTTCGGCAGCACCTCCGGCAGCGGCTCTTCCCTGTGGGAAGGTGATGATGACAGCAGCTCCAGTTCCTCCGGCAGCACGGAGACCGAGGGCGTTGCCGGCACAGTTACCGCCACCAGCTTGAACGTTCGCAGCGGCGCAGGTACCGGCTACACCAGAGTAGACATCCTTACGAAAGGCACCAAGGTCACCGTTTATGAGACGAAGACTGTAAACGGCACAAAGTGGGGCAGAATCGGAACCAATCGCTGGGTCAGCCTGACCTATGTCAGCAAGGACAGTGAGTCCACCGATGAGATAATCGCTACCGGCGTTGTAAATACCACTTCCGGGGCGCTGAACGTCCGCAGCGGCGCCGGTACCGGCTATACCCGGGTCGGATCCCTGGCCTCGGGCACGAAGATCAACATTTATGAAGAAAAAACCGTGGGCAGCACCAAGTGGGGACGCACGGATCAGGGCTGGGTCAGCATGGACTACGTAAAGGTAGACGGCAGCGACAGCGGCCTCTGGGAATAATTGCAAACCGAAACAGGAAAAACGTATTGCAAGGAGGAAATAGGTCATGAAAAAAAGAATCGTAAGCGTCATCTCCTGGCTGCTGGCGGTTGCAATGCTGGTTTCTCTGCCGGTATGCGCCTTTGCCGCGGACGATAATGAGGAAGAAAGCCCGAGTGTTTCGTGGAGCGATGCCGACACGTATGTTAAGACGTTGGAAGCTGTGAACTATTATACGAGCTATTTGGATGAGGAGGAGACTGGCGTCTGGCCTGTGGGAACAGTTTTCACGATCAAAAGAACCGCAGACATTGATGGAAATACATGGTGGGAAGTAGCGCTTGATTCCGATTCTGTATACTATGTGAAACAATGCAGTGTAAACGAGTATGCGGAAACCGCTGACGATTACGAGGATCCTGACATTCCGACAGGTTCCACAGCCGATACGGTCGATTCCGGCCTGTCCAGTGGCGTCATTTCTCATACTTCCAGTGTGAATGTCCGCAGCGAGCCAACGACATTTAATGGCTATAACATTGTTGGTACGATCAAGCCCGGCACCGAAGTCACCATTTATGAAAAAGTGCAGAATGCAACAACAAAAAAGTGGTGGGCGCGGATCGGCGTAGACGAATGGGTGTGTATGGACTATGTAAAGGAGACTTCCGCCTCCACCGACACCGATTCGGAAAGCGGGACTGGAACGACCGGGACGCCAAAGTGCACCGGCGTGGTCGTGAACTGCACCAAATTGAATGTTCGTGCGAGCGCCAGCATCTCCGCCGATCTGAAGGGGACGCTTGCCGTCGGCACGGAAGTCAGCATTTATGAAATCGTGACTAAGAACGGTGTGGAGTGGGGAAGAATTGGCACGGATCAGTGGGTCAGCCTCCAGTATGTACAGATCACGGAGACAAATTCCGATGATACCAGCGACGACAGCACCACCACGGAGTCCATTATTGCCACCGGTACCGTCACCAGCAACGTGAACCTGAATGTTCGTACCGGTGCGGGTACCAACTTCCCCATTAAGACCAGTCTGGTAAAGGGCACCACAATCAATATTTACGCCACAAAAACCGTCAACGGCGTGGAGTGGGGGCGGATCGCGTCTGACGATCAGTGGGTCTGCCTGAGCTACGTGAATATTGATTCCGGCAGCATTGATAGTGGCAGCGCCGCCAATGCCACCATCGTCAACTGCTCCAAGGCTGTGAATGTTCGGGCCACCCCCAGCGTCTCCGGCGCATTGGTTTCTCAGATCAGTCTGAATACCCGGGTGTATATTTCCGATACGCAGAAGGCCTCCAACGGCGTTCTCTGGGGCAAAGTGGACAATGGCTGGGTTTGCATGGACTACGTGCAGATGGATAGCGAAACAGACACAGGTGACAGCAGCAGTACCGTTTCCACCACCACTGGCGCTTCCTATGCAAACATCACCGTACCCGCGGCAGTGACGGCGGGCGAGGAAGCTATCGTGTACGTGAACGCCGACACATCCAGTGAGAGGTTGGTCGTCCTGTATGGCGGCGCCAAGATCAGCATCACCGGTCGGGCGCTGGTGGATGGAAAACAGTGGGGTAAGGTCAGCGTCAGCGGCTACACCGGATGGGTGAATATGGAAAATATCACCCTGGACGTGATTTCCGCTACCGTTTCCACCGCCCAACTGACCGTTTACGACGAACCCAGCACCGACGGTAATCAGGTCGTCATCTGGGGCAAAGGTCAGGCGGCTACCATCACGTACCAATATACCGATGGAACCTATCTCTGGGGGAAAGTGTCCGAAAGCAATGAGGAATGGGTCAATATGGCAAGCCTGAGCATTATAAGCGACAGCGACAGTAGCGAAACGTCCGATTCCTCCAGCGCGACCATTAGCATTGCCGGTACCGTTAACGTGGATGAGACTGTGGTTTATGAGGATGCGGGCAGCGACGAAAAGATCCTTGCTTTGGTGAAGAACACCAAAATTACCATCGTGGATCTGCAGGTTTCCGATGACGGCACCGTCTGGGGCAAAATTACCCTGGAGAACATTACCACAAGTACCATAACTGGCTGGGTAGAAATGGATGATATTACACAGACTTCCGTATCCGGAACGATTTCCGCGGATACCGCGCCTCTGTACCTGAAGGTCGGCGGTAGCGTGTCCTCTCTGGAACTGGAGAAAAACAATTCTGTCACGATTCTGGAGAGAACAAAGGATGCGGGTGGTACGATCTGGGGCAAGGTGAAGATCAGCAGTGCTTACTACTGGATCAAAATGAGCCAGGTTACCTTGAACAGCACCGGCAGTACCGGAACCAGTGACAGCAGCACCACAGATTCTTCGAGCAGTAGCAGTGTCACAGGTGTGGTGAACTATACATATCTGAATGTACGCAGCCAGCCAAGCGCGACCAGCGAATTGATCACCCAGCTGAAGCTGGGAGATAAGGTGACTGTGTACGAACAGACCACCTCAAACGGCGCTGTTTGGGGCAGGATCGATCAGGGTTGGGTTGCCATGCAGTACATCAATCTCAGCAGTACCGCTTCCTCCACAGGCACGACCGTAAGCAATTCCACAATTATGACAACTGTTCCCTCTGGCGCGATTGCCGTGGGCTTTGTGAATTATGACGGCCTGACCATCCGTTCCGGCGCGGGGCTGGGATATGATAAGGTAGGTACGCTGAGCAAGGGAACCAACGTGGTGATTACGGAGCAAAAGCTGACCGGCGGAATGATCTGGGGCAAGATCGACAAAGGTTGGATCTGCACAAGTTATGTAACAATGACCGGTGCCAGCATTACCGGTTCCGGTTCCACCGGCACCATCGCCCGGTGTGCCTATACGGTAAATGTTCGCAGCGATGCCGGAGTTGGAAATGCCCTGGTCGCCAAGCTCCTGGTGAACTCCCGGGTGGAGATCCTGGAGACCAAGATTTACAGCGGCGAGCAGTGGGGGCGCACCAGCCTGGGCTGGATCTCCATGCAGTATGTGCTGATGGATAATTAAGCGGCTAGCGGCTAGCTGTGATACTGATAATAATAATGTGAAATCCAAAGGATTGAACATTTTTATATGAAGATCATATAAGACGGATTTATAGGGAAGCTCTGAATAAATCGGCAAGAGCTGGTGGCGAAAGATTTTGTCCC
>CAZCLX010000051.1:0-11991 GCA_964499615.1 uncultured Oscillospiraceae bacterium | reverse complement strand
ATTAGCCGTAGTAACAACGAATTGTGAGAAGTCAGCAGAAGCCATAGTAGGTAGGAATACCGAAGGGCCGAACAATGTAACCGTGTAATCAAATGTATGCCGCATGGAATACCCGACAGCAGGAAGGGCGAAGCGTATTTGAGCAGGTACTGCGCAGACTTAGGGAACCTCTGATTAAATCGACAAGAGTCGATGGCGAGAGATTTGGCCACAGTCGAAAGGGTTAAAAGTGACGGAATACTGGATGTATTACCCGCTTTTAACCCTGCACGGATGGGACAAAAGATCCGCTGCGAAAGCCGCATCCAAATGATTCAGAGTTTCCTTGATACCGCCAGGCGGTGAGTGTGGTTCCCGCCTGGCGGTATCTTCATACTGTCACGAATAAAATGAACTGGCAGAAAGCTGGTCGTGAGTGAAAATAACGGAGCAAAAGAACGTTATAGCTACAATTGACCAAGTCTTCCACCAGGATGGCGCCGCACATATTCCGCAGGGGTCAGTCCACGGTGATCCTGCAAGATTACAGACAGCGCCTGCAATACAAGGATTTCCGCATTAATGCTGTTGCGTGGGGCGCGATTGAGCGGTCCACCCTCCTCGGCGACACCGGCAAATAAATGTACATCCGCAAAACGGGCCATCCAGGATTCCGGATTTCCGGTTACCGCAATGATCTTACAGCCGTAATTGCGAATAGCCTGCGCTGTTGCCTTCAATTCCGCAGTTTCCCCGCTGTTGGAAATACAGATCACTACATCGCCCTCTACAAGCTGCCCGCAGGAGCCATGCACCGCCTCGGTACCATGGAGGAAATAAGTGGGTGTTCCGGTTGAGGACAGTAGCGATGCCATATAGTTTGCCACATGACCAGGTTTTCCGATTCCTGTAATATGCACACGGTTTCCTTTTTCCTGCGCTTCCCAAATCAGTTTGGCCGCCGGGAGAATGTCCTCTTCCCGCATATTGACGGCCAAAGCGTCAAATTCCTGTCGCGCACTGGCAAGGAAAGTTTGATAGGCATTCATAAATGATTTCTCCTTTTTGTACATTTTAGCATGCCAGTATCTCCAAATCAGCTGTATCTTCTCCGTAACTGCGCATCAGTGCCAGAACCTCATGAATGGTGGGAAGGCTGGGCTGTGCGCCCATGCGGCATACCGTCAGAGCCGCCGCGTGGTTGGCAAAGCATAACGCTCTTGCAATTGGCACTCCTATGCTTACCGCAGTGCAGAAGGCACCTACAAAGCTGTCTCCGGCAGCAGTAGGATCCCTTGCATCCAATCCAGACAGGGCAGGGCACACTGTCAGTTGCCCAGCCTTATCCAAATAGGCTGCCCCCCGGCTCCCCAGCGTGATCAACGCATTTTCCACTCCCATAGTGCGGATCGCATTCAGAGCGGCCCCCACCTGTTGGTCGTTCTCTACAGGCAGTCCGGTCAGAAGCGACGCTTCATGCTCATTTGGAGAAATGTAAGTTATGAGGGAGAGCATCTCCGGCGGCAGCGGCGCATACGGGGCGCTGTTCAGCATCACCGGCACACCG
This sequence comes from uncultured Oscillospiraceae bacterium, assembly GCA_964499615.1. Lineage (GTDB taxonomy): Bacteria > Bacillota > Clostridia > Oscillospirales > Oscillospiraceae > Faecousia. Next base: position 10,445 of record CAZCLX010000051.1, on the reverse strand, counting down.
TTTGCCTTCGCATAGCGGGCAACCAGCAGATTGATCTCCATAGGGATCTCCAGTTGCAGAATGACCATGTCAAAGGCACGGATCTCCTTTTCCAAAAAAGAGACATCTTCTGGAGAAATAGCCATATTGGCTCCCGGAACCACAATGATCCTGTTTGCTGTACTGCCGTTGGCTCTTTTCTCAAGCTGTACGTTTCCTATGGCTGAAAAAGTATCTTGAGCTATGACAACATGCTCTACATTTACTCCTGCGGTTTTTGCGCTGTCGATCAATTCCTGTCCGAAGGCGTCCCTTCCCACCTTTCCCACCATGGTAACATCCGCGCCGAGACGCGCGGCCTGCACTGCCTGATTGGCTCCCTTTCCGCCGGGAGCGGTTTGGAACCCCGTTCCGAGAACAGTTTCCCCGCTACCCGGGAACCGTCCGGCAGACACGATCAGATCCATCACAAAACTACCTACAACCAGAATTTTCGTCTTTTTCATAATCTTATTTCTCCTCCGCTGTGCCAAAATTGTCTGTATTAAATTAATTCCCAATCATCGTTGGTTCCCAGCGGAGGCAGCGTACAAGATGGCTTATCCAAATAGAAGTAGACCACACAGCTCAAATCATCCTGTAGTGGCAGATACCGCTCATTACTGCGCCATCCCAGCGCCTGAATGGTGATGTGGATGTCCTTTTCAAACGAGACCGGATCGGTCAGATGCCAGCGGTACATGCCGAAGCGCATTTGACTGAGATAGGCGCCATTGGGCCGCACCACCTGACAAAGGCCGGCATAGGGAGTAGAATATTCCTGATATTGCTTGGTGGATTTATTCATAAAATCATAAGAACCGCAGAAGTAATCCTCTGTACCGGTGTAGCAGATAGAGGGAAATTCGTCATCTCCGTCCAGGTATATCTTCATTTCTCCCTCGCCCCACCAGTTGTTGTTGTGTACACCCCAGGTCATGTATGTGCCCATATAATGTCCCCGCCCCTTGATGTTATCCAGCATGGTAAAAGGCTTCTGATACTGGGTGGGATTTTCCCGACGGAACTGGGCATGAAAATAGGCGGCGTCCTCCGTAACAGACTTGCGGACATAATTGATCTGATAGTAAATGACCACCTGTACGTCATTTCGGTTTTCTACTGTGATTTTAAAACCTTTGCGGAACGGCATCGTCCAATAGCAGTTAAAGGCACTGCCTGGATTGACGCAGACCGGAATAGAATTGACAGGGGAAAAAGTCTCCAAGCCGGCGGCAAAGAAATCACCCAGCGGGCACTCCACGGCGGGAGTCTCTTCCCCGTCCCAGTAAATCCGGAGAACCTGTCCCCGCCAACAGCCGGTGGAGGTCAACCAAATCTGTCGGATCTCACCCTGATCCTGCACATCCGCTAGAGTCAGGGTCTGACCGGCTTGAATAAACATCCGTGGATTCGTTTTCCAGCCAATGCCCAGATCCCGCGCACAAAACCCGGAGGTTCCCTGTTCTACCGGTATAGAGCCGCCTCTGCCTTTCTCTCCGGTCAGGTTTTCAGGTGAAAGGGAAATTAAGGGGGATTGATTCAGGTGACATAGATTGCTCAACATAGTTGTATCTTCTCCTTTTATGATTTTATGGACGCGTAAATTCCGCGATAACCGCAGCCGCACTTCCCGGTCTTACGGAGACAAGCCATCCATCCTCGGTTTTTTCCAGCATTTCGCCACTCTCTGCGTCCATCATATTTACGCATTCTCCAAAGCCCAGTATTTCTCCATTCAAGGTAAGAGAAAAACTGACGCTACTATTGTTATCGTTGAACAGTTGGATGGCTGCCTGGCCGTTCTCTTCATCGGCGCACACTGCACCGGAAACGCCGTCTGGCAGATCGCCCAGGCCCTTTTGATCCAGATACCGCCCGTCAAAATAAATATCCGGATACTTGTTTGCCAGTTTGGAAAAACGATTGATCAGAGCATTTTCGTTCCGACACAGCATCCCATCCGCCTGAAGCCAGGCATCCGAGTACTCGGCCTGCGTGCCGGGGCTGGTTCCCGCAGTGGGAAGACCGAAGAACTTTGCCGGCATACTGTAACGGGTGATCTGCTGAGCCGTGGTGTCATCTGCCCCGGGGAGGCGAGACCACATCAGACCGCAGAGGTCGATGTAGTTGATATATGCGTCACAGGTTCCCTCGCAGCAATAGAAGTAATCCTCACCATATGCGCACATTACCGTATCCACTTTGGACATCAGACTATCATAGCCTTCAGCGTAGGCAGTCGCAGGGGTCGTGTGGCCATGCAACTTGTTATAGCAGAGATTGCCCGGCATTTCCATCATCTGATCCAGCCACAATCCGTCCGCTCCGTTTCTGCGAAGCCGCTCTACCGCTGCCACAATGGCCTGCTGCCATTCTTCAGCCATTGGGCACATCGCCACGTAGTCCAGCCCAGTGCCATAGGTCTCATGGAGCACAGAGCCAACTCGGGTTTGAATGGCACAGGAAAGACCGTTGGAGTTTCCCTGATCATTGACGGTGTTATACCAGTCGCTCATGGTGTCCGCGATGTGCAGGTTCAGATAAGGGATTACCTTTCCTCCTGAAGCGTGAACCTTCTCAATGCCCTGGCAAAACGCCTTCTCCCCACCGTATTCCTCCAAAAATGCATAGTCTGGATAACGGGAGTCAAAGCCCTCTTCATGCCAGCCCATAAAAATGGTTAATGGTGTGCCATATGTCGCTTGATTGGTAGCGGATACATCTGCTATATCCTGCTGTGCCACGGAATTACTAATGTAGGAAACCAGGTAGTTATTGCTGTACCGCGCTAGATTGCAGGAGGCAATTCCTGTGAAGGTGCGGGCAATTTCCGCGTTCTTCTTGGCAAAGCCGTTTTTTATCAGATATTCCCGGTAATAGTCGGCGCCTTCATACCAGCCGCCGCCCAGGAGCCCGATATGCACCGTCGCCAGCTGCTTTTTTGACTCTGCCCCCACAAAGGGCCACTGAAGACACCGGATGGTACCAACGCTGTCCTGTGCTTCAAAAGAGAAATCCTTATATTCCCGAGTGACGTCATGAACGCCATAATACAGGCTTTCGGTGTCATTGTACAGCATCAAATATTGCATGGACATGGGTGACGGATAAGAGGCGGTTAGGGAGGATGCCGCATTGCTTTCGTCCGTCAGGACGGCGGTATAAATCTTTCCCTCCTTATCAGGCCACAACAGGTTCAATGGCTGCTGGCTGTCCTGAAGTCCCGCGAGCTGAACGGTACTGGCCGTAATGACTGCCGCATCAGTTGTCCGGTTATCGATCTCCATGGTCCAGGTGATCATGGAGTCGTCATTTTTCATTGTGATATATTGATCCACAAGAACCAGTCCGTCATTGACAGCATGCTCTCCGTGGATGTGCATTGTCTGCCCATCTGCAGTATCCTCTATGGAAATGGACTGTTCCACATCCTGTTGGCGCAGAACCAATTCCTCCATCCGCGCCATCTCCCAGATGTCTCCCGAGGCCAGATTGACTGTAATCTCATATCCACAATCCGAATCAGTAAGCCAAGTATGCCCTGTTTGCAGGTTGGTCAGCTGCGTCAAACAACCGTGCTCATCGAAGAGCAGCATGATTCTTTTGTTTCGCATCATGTTCTCATCCTCTTGTGCCGTTTGATAGGCTGCTTGCATAAGTACTGTAATCAAGCATATGCCGCAGATGATACAGATAGGCAACAGCAACTTCTTAAACTTCTGAGATGGTCTTTTCATCATTTGCTCTGCCTCCCGATGTAACGTTACTTGAAAAGGCGAGGCGGCGTGTTCGCTGCCTCGCCAAAAAGCATCAATCAGCAAATGTCTCGTTCAATTCCGTCAGCAGCGGCTCCCACATGACACGGTTATTCTCAATGAATGTGTTCCACTCAGTCTGGACATCCTCAACGGGGATTTTGGTATCCGCAATGATACGCAGAATCTCCGTACCGATGCCAACAGAATATTCATCCTTGGCAGTACTGGTATAGAAGGTATAGTCATTGTCTATGGGCGTATAGCCGTACTCCATGGCGTTTTCATAACGGGTGGCATAGCATCTGGTGATTCGTTCCACGATGGTGGGATCGGCCGCGGGGTCTGCCAGCATAAAGTCATCGCCCAGAATGGCCTGACGGAACCAGAATGCTTTGGATGGATAACTAATGGCCTCATAGGTATTATTTTCATCCGACAAGGAGCCTATCTGCTCGCCCACTGTGAAGGTGTCATCCGCATTGCGGGTCAGTGCGTATAGGTTGTTGTCGCTGTCAGCGGTAGCCATGTTGCCGTCCTTATCATAGTAAATGATCTTGAAGACGTTTTCTTCTTGTTCAAACCAGGCTTCATTCTCGATGCCCAGATTATAGACCAGTTCCCCCTCCCGGGAATACATCCAATCCAGAAGATCCAGCAGACGCAGGAATTCTTCCTCTGTCATGTCGTTGGAGAACACGGTCGCCCAGCAATAGTTGCTGACCTGATTGCCGTTCCAGGCGCCATCGTCGTTCACCAATACAGTAACATTGGTCTTGGCCAGGGCGTCATCTTTATCGGCAGCGACACCGGCTGAGATCATATCCGTGATCAGACCGCTGTAAGAGCCAACCAGGCCGTCATAAATCATGCAGGCCGCCCGACCACTGACAAATTGAGTCATTTCGGCGCCGTTTTCATTGATATAGAAATCCGGATCCAGGATTCCGTCGTTATACAAAGTTTTCAGGCTCTGGATGCCGGGTACGACGTTATCCTGAGTCGGACCCCACACATACTTTCCGTCTATCTTGACAAAGGCGTTGTAGCTGGGCTGATAAAGGTTCATCAGTTCGTTGAGCAGCCCGGAACGCAGCGTCAGGCCGACAGTGCGACCATTGCCTCCCATATTATTCTCAATGCACGCTTTCGCAAACTCCGCCACCTCAGAAATTGTGACAGTATCGCCAAACTCAAAGCCCAATTCCTCTGCCCAGTCGGCACGGTAGTACAGAGTGCGGTGTTGCAGGTAGGTATCGCCCTCGGTGAAATGAGCATAGATAGCCTTGGGAATGCAGTATACTTTGCCATCCTCTTCAGTAATGACATCTTCCAGATCAGAATTTTTGATGTAGGTGTAGATGTTGGGGTAGGTTTCCTGCCAGTTGTTGGGAAGTGCACGAATTAGGCCCTGCTCAGCGTAGCTCGAGATCGCGTCAAAGCCGGTGTCTACAGTCAACATGTCCAGCATGGTGCCGCCATTGATCATCAAGGACGCATTGCTGGCATAGTCGCTCCAGCCGTAGCTGATCATCTCAAAGTCCACGTTGAACTTTTCACAGATGTAGGAGTACATTTCGTCTACTTCTGCGCCGCTGGCGCCGATGTAGGATGCAGTGTAGTCATAATGCTCCGAGTAGTTGTTTTCTGTCGTATCAGTGACGTTAAGTTCGTTCTCTTCTTGCTGCTGATCGTTACTGGGATCGCTTTGCTGGCTGTTGCCAGAATTGTGGCTGCAGCCAACCAGTGCGGCGAGGACTACTGCCAGCGTCAGTAACAATGCCACCCATTTTTTCTTCTCTTTCATTGAAATTTCTCCTTTCTTTTTTTATTCAACGAAATGTATTGCTACATGTTGAATCCGCGTTAATCCTTGATGGAGCCAAGCAGCATTCCCTTGGCAAAATGCTTTTGCAGGAAGGGATAGATACACATGACTGGCAACATTGTCAACAGAACGCCCGCCATTTTGATGCCTTCGGTGAACGCACCCAGTTCATCGGCAATAGAAGCATTGAAGGCGCTGGTATCGAAAGTGTCCGATATGACGAGGGTTCGCAGCATCAGCGGCAGGGTTCGAAGGTCATTGCTTTGCAGCATCAGCATAGGCCAGAAATAATCGTTCCAGGCCGCCACCGCAAAGAACAGGGCAAAAGTGGCAAGGGTAGGCTTTAACAGCGGCAGAATAATTTTGAAAAAAACAGTCACTTCTCCCGCGCCGTCAATATAGGCGGCATCCTTCAGTTCACAGGGAAGGTTTTCAATATTATTTCTGGTGATGATAACATTGGTAACGCCGACGCCACCCCACAAAATAGCACCCCATCGGGTATTAATCAAATGCAGATTTTTCGCTAACATGTAATCCGGCAATAGACCACCGCCGAAGAACATGGTAAACACCAGCATGCAAAACGCCAGTTTCCGCCCCGGCCAATTCCGAAAAGAAAATGCATAACCCATGGAAACAGTGCAGATCATTCCGTAAGCTACACTTAGTGCAGTGTTGATAATGGAGTTTTTGTAGCATGTCCAAAGGTCATATTTTTCAATGATATACTGAAAATTTGCCAGTGTTAACTCCTTGGGAAAAAACTGTACCGGGTTGTTGATGTAGGAGCCCTCTGTAACAAAGGCCGTCACCAGGCAAAGGTACACAGGGATCACGATAATAAGAGCCAGAATCGTCATTGCAATCACGACAAACCAATCAAAGGGATCCAGGTGCTTTCTTTTGCGACCAGTTTTTCCCTCTAAGATTCTTTTCATGGTCATTCACTCCCATAAATAGATTGCCCGGAAATTTTCTTAATGGTTGAATTGGCGATCAAAAGCATAATGCAGTTGATAACGCCCTTAAATAAGCCCACAGCCGTAGAGAAGCCGTAATTAGGCGTTGCGCCGAAGGTAATGTCATAGACATAGGTATCTATGATCTGAACGGAATTCGACACCACTGCATTGCGCATATTGAAAATCTGGTCAAAACCCGCGTTCATCATACCGCTGATCGTCATGATCAAAGAAATCGTAATAATCCCACGCATCGAAGGCAATGTAATGTACCGCATCCGCTGAAGTCGGCTGGCACCGTCAAGCTCCGCTGACTCGTACAGTCCTGGGTCTATGGCAGAAATAGCGGCTAAGTAGAGGATACAGGAGTATCCCGCCTCTTTCCAAATAGATGAACCGTAAAGTAGCCCCTCAAAGATGCTCGGAGATCCCAGAAAATTCACTTTTTCAAAGCCCAGAGATGTCAATATGGCATTGATGGCGCCGCTATCCTTCAGCAGTGTTCTCAACATGCCCGCCGCGATGACCCAGGACAGAAAATGGGGGAATGTATAGATCGTCTGATAAATCCGGCCCAAACGTTTGAACGGCATTTCGTTGATCAGCAGCGCCAGCACAATTGGAACCGGGAAGCAAATCAACAATCTGAGTAAACTGATTCGCAGTGTCGTCCAAATGGCTTTCACCGCCTCTGGCGTCCTGAACAGCCGTCGGAAGTGATACAGACCCACCCAATCGCTCCCTAAAATTCCCTTTGATGCCTTAAAATCTTTAAAGGCGAGAATCACCCCATACATGGATCCATATCGGAAAACAATCAGTACGATGAGTCCTGGCATCAAAAAGAGATAAATATACCGGGCTTTCCATATGCGCTGCAAAAGCGTCTGTTTGCGTTTCGCAGAGTTGTGTCTGCGCAATGATGTCTGCATCTTGTCACCCCATTGATTGTTCTTCATACATTAAGTATAGCATTGATGCTTACGTTTGTATTCCCGGATTATTTTCCTTGTATTGACAATTATTTATTAATATGGGGGTTGGATCTGTCGGATTATTGAAAAAATAACCCGTATGGGATATGCTATATTATGGGTTAACCACAGAACATTCAGAAGGGAATGAAAAGATTGAGCGAACCATCTGTTTTTTCTCCTTATATCCGTCGTGCCTGGTACGACACTTTATCACCCAACAGCATTATCAATGAGCGGGTAATTTTTGACTACGAACTTCTGTATATCAAAGACGGGCTTTGCACCATTCAGGTGGAGGATCAGATCTATCGCCCGATGCCCGGCGATTTCTTCCTGTTTCGCCCCAGAATACCGCATTCCATTCGAGTGGACGCCATAAATCCGCTGATCCAGCCCCATATCCATTTCGACATGGTCAATCTGTCAGATTCCCCTTCAGTTCCCATCAATTTCACTCCCCTTTCTGAGATCCCGGAATCCTCCATGCACCTTTTCCGGGAGGATTCCTTAGCGGATTTCATTACCCCCATGGCGAATTTCATTCGGGTCAGCGACAGGAAATATGCCGAGCGGCTGCTTTCGGAAATCATTTTCCTTCACTCCAACAAAACTTCCATTCTCAGTGCCATCCGGACGCAGCATCTGTTTTCGGAGCTTCTGTATTATTTGCTGAGTGAAATGAAATACCAGACCAATCCGCAAACTGCGAGTGTTATTGCCACCGCGCGGCGGGTTAAGGACTATCTGGATCAGCATTCGCATCAATCCATTGTTTTGGAAGATGTGGCTAGGCATTGCTACATCAGCAAATGCTATCTCGTTACTTCTTTCAGAAAAGTGTATGGTGTCACACCTTACCAGTACCATACTAAGCTGCGCATCAATGAAGCGAAATATTTGCTGAAATTTACCACTATGAACATTTCGGAAATTGCAACACATATGGGCTTTGAGGATGGCCATGCATTTCATGCTGTATTCACCCGTCTGGAAGGGATTTCGCCCTCCAAATACCGGCACATCGCCACGCTGAACCCACCATGACGGATATATCCCCGGTTTTGTCTCCTTTATTCAAGAAGCCCCGTTATGTAAAAAAGCATAGCGGGGCTTTCCCATGGCAGAGTTCTTTCATCCTGATTCTGATCCCGTTTCATAGTCCTCAACCATGCGTTTTTTTCCGAGTTGTACCCGATGATAGTAAAATACGGTCATGACGGTGCTTGCAATCCACCCAAAGGGATAGGACATGACAATGGGGATTATTTCGTTGCAGAGCCTGCCACAACAAATAAATATATCTGGCAGAATAGGATCATACTGATCAGCACGATGATCATTGGCGCCCGACTATTTCCAGTTTCCTGGAGCGCACAGTGCTGAATCCCGCCAGCAGCATACCACATAAAAAGGTGAAATCCATTGGGAAAATAAAGTACCTACCAAAAAAACTGGTTCCTTGCCCACGCAATGTATATCACCCCCACAGGCATGGTTATGGATGCATTTGACAGGGATTATACCATGGACGGCAGGTCCTGGTATCAGGGCTACGCCCCGAGAACAAACGGAAACGCTATGACGGTTTAACTTCCCATCCCGGGGGAGGAGCTTACCGGGAACCTGACCGCTTCCCTTACCCTGGACGATCCGGACTATACCTTCTCCGGGACACTCCCAGGGATGTCACTGTGTCCCAGTCTGACGGAATTTATCCGGTAAAGCTGACCCTGAGTTTGCAAAGTGCCCGGGTGAAGGGGGAGTACCCCGCACGGTTCGAATCACCTGCCAGGACGCCCAGGGCAAGACCGTGAGGCATCTCTCCCCATTGTCCTTCGGATCCGGGACGGGCAGTCAAACCAGGAATCCTTGACCCCCACCGTGGAGCCGAAGATGGAAACGAACCTTCTGACCGAGAAGGAAGCCGCCCCGCCTGGGCGATCCCCACTTTATCCGTCATAGCCTTCCTCTTTCTTGCTGCCCTGATCGCCCAGGGAGTTTTACTCTGGGGCAAGCTCCACCGGCTGGAAGAGGAACGGCTATAAAAATATCCCCGGTCTCCGTCAAAAGAGGCCGGGGAATGTACATGCAAATGATCTTGCAATTTCTGCCAAGAAATGCTATGATTTTTTTGGCTCAGTGGCCCGGAAGGGACACCACAGCGGCAGACGGATTTCTCCCTGCTTTTTCCCCTAAAGAGAAAAAGCAAAGGGGATGGTGTGATGGTTACATACGAAGCGCTGAGCGCAATGTTTGCCTTCGGCATACTTATTGTAGCAATCATCGCCATTGTTTCCGACCATTCCGGTCGGAACAAGTGAATGGTAATTTCGCTGTCATACGCGAGTATGACAGAAAAAGGAAATTACCCCGTCCCACTGCCTACCAAGTCGTGACGGAGTAATTTCCTGAGCGCAGGGAGGCAACCGTTCGTCGGTGTTCCTCCTGTTATTATATTAGCACAGCCGGGTATCAAAATCAAGGGTTTTCTTGATTCTTTGCCCGGTTTTCCATTTACAGGAAGCGAAAGCGGTGGATCCCCGAAGGAATCCACCGCTTGTATTGTATCAGGAATCAGTCCTTGTACATCTCCACCAGCTTGAGCAGGTGCTGGTAGCGCTCCTTGGCAGCGGCCTCGTTCTTGGTGAACAGGTCGGTGGCCCGCTCCGGGAACTCCCGGGTCAGTCGGCTGTACCGGGCCTCGTTCATCAGGAACTCCTGGTAGCCGTCCTTGGGAGCCTTGGAGTCCAGAGTGAACTTACCGGTCTCCTTGGAGGGATCGAATCGGAACAGGTTCCAGTAGCCGCACTCAACGGCCTTCTTCATCTCAGCCTGGCAGTTGGTCATGCCGCCCTTGATGGAGTGCATCTCGCAGGGGGCGTAGCCGATGATGAGGGAG
>CAZCLX010000050.1:0-12587 GCA_964499615.1 uncultured Oscillospiraceae bacterium | reverse complement strand
TTGTCTGGGACAAAATCTTTCGCCACCAGCTCTTGCCGATTGATTCAGAGCTTCCCTAAATTTTCAGCTTGGTACTGCCGGAACGCCGGGGTCGGCGTTCCCTACGCAAAGACGGCTTGCTGAGTTAAGCCGATAAGCACATTTTATTAACCCAGCTGGTTTTCGTAGGTGAAGGTTTCGCTGGCTGCTTCCTTTTCAAAGTAGGAGCGCAGAAGCGTATCGGCAACGCCGCACAGGGAAGATCCGTGACCGATTTTTTCACCGAACACAGCAATGGCCACCTCTGGATTCTCCGCAGGAGCGAAGCAGATGAATGCCCCGTGGTCAGAGCCGCCGGAAGCGTGCTCCGCGGTACCGGTTTTGGCGCACACAGTCACCGGGAAATCCGTACTGGCGTCATCATGTCCGCCGAAATACTTTCTTGCGGTTCCGTCACCGCCATACACGACCTGTTGCATGCCTTCCACATAGGTCTGGTATGTCTCGTTGGAGATCTCCATGGTACTGGCAATCTCCGGCTGGTTATCCATGATCAGCGTGCGGTAATCGGCGGAGGCAACCCGGCTGAGGAATGTGGCCTTGTACCGGATACCCTGGTTCGCCAGGGTGCAGGCATACACGCACAGTTGCAGCGGCGTGGCCCGGGTTTCCGACTGGCCGATGCCGGTCAGAACACGATCACCGGCGGTAAAGCTGGCGTCAACGCCATCGTAGTTCGCCGCTTTTGTCTCTTTGTTGGATCGGGCGCCGATCTCTTCCGTCAGCTCGATGCCGGTATGCTCCCCAAAGCCGAAGCCTTTGGCTGTTTCGTCGATCATTTCAATGGTCATTCGGTCGGCAAGCTCATAGAAGAAGTAGTTGCAGGAAACCTCCAGCGCGTACTGAGCAGCAATATCGCCATGGGTGCTGCCACCGCCGGTGTTGCTGTAAAGCAGACACTTGGGCGAGAATCCTTCGTACTTTGTGAAGGCGCCCTCGTCGGTAATTATTTCGCCTCGCGTATACAGTCCATTTTTCATAGCTGCTGTGAGAACACAGGGTTTAAAGGTTGACCCGGGAGCATACGCCGCGCCGAAAGCACGGTTGAAGAAAGGATGCAGGTCATTTGCCAGCAGCGCGTCCCAGTCCTCGCTCATGGTTGCCAGATTATAGGTCGGGTAGCTGGCGCAGACCAGAATCTCTCCCGTCTTTACCTCCATCATCACCACCGCCGCGCCCTCGGCATCCAGACCGTCGCCGGTGGTGGAGGTGTTCTGCTCCGGATCGGTGTAGTAATTCATTACTTCCGCAAGAGCGTCCTCCGCCACTTTTTGCAGATCGATATCGATGGTAATTTCCACGTTGTTGCCGGCAATTGGCTCCTTGCCCTCCACGTAGTACTGCTCCATGATGGTTCCGTCCTTGGAAACCGCGTCATAACGCTGGCCGTCAATGCCGTGGAGGTAATCTTCAAAGGCTTCTTCAATGCCCGCCTGGCCGATGTTAGCGTCCATGGAATAGCCAAGATCTTTATAGTATTCCCAGTCGTCTGAATCCATCTGCCCCATGTATCCCAGCAGATGGGCGGCATACTCCGTGTGGTACTCCCGGACAGTGGAGGATTCTACCATCAGACCCGGAGTGTTCAGCTCCAGGATAGCGGACAGATCATCACTGGACACGTCCTCGATAAACAGATAGTTTGGCAAATTGGAAATACCCCGGAGGTCAAATTCATACCGCAGACCGATAACCGCCCGGGCTTCTTCATCGCTCCAGGCATCGGGGATCTCGTACCGGAGCCGGAGCTTTTCGATCAGCAAGGGCGCGGTGATATCCGAATCTACGTTCCAGTCCGCCATGTAGGCTCGGAAGTAACTCTGCCAGGAGGAGGTATACTCGTCCAAGGTGTAGACAAAGGGACGTTCCATAGTCACCGGCAGGTGATCTGTGTGCTCCACCCCTAGCTCATCGCACTTAACCAGCAGATTATGAAGGTATTCGTTCCGGTTGTCGGCGGACTTAATGACATAGTGGTTGAAAACCAGGTCATAGGTGGCACGGTTGCCCACCAGCACCTTGCCGTTCCGATCCACGATGTCGCCCCGGGAGGCCCGGACGGTTGTGATGGTGCCATAGGTAGTGGTGTTGTCGGTATTACCTTTTGTATCGATGATTTGCAGCTTGAACAGCCGTCCCGCGTACAGCATCAGAACCACTGCAAACAGCGCCAGTAAGATCACAGATCGAAATCGGCTTACTCTTTCCATTGTCGTCCTCCCATTGTTCCGATTTTATTTAAGATCCAGTACAACGGCACCATAAAGGCGGTGCTGTACAGCCCTGTGAGGAAAAATCTCCCCATGCGGTCAAAGCGTGTCAATCCCAGAAACAGTCCAATGGCCCACAGCGCCAGCTCATAAGCCGTCACCGCCGCCCCGGCGCATACCACCACCGAGCCGATGCTTCGGTGAAGGTACTGCTGGCGGAGCAGAGAGAAAAACATCCCAAACGCAGTGAGGAAAAAGACGCAGTATGCCAGTGGCGCGGATCCGGAGAAAAAGTAGAGGATCCCGGCAATCAAGGCAAAGAGGCTTCCCACCTCTCCGTTTTCCATCACCGCGATCAGCAGAATCACGGCGGGGGCAAGGTCGGTAGTCGCGCCCATGACGGCAAGGCGGCTCATCAGCACATCCTGAAGGAGCAGCATCAGCACGCACATTCCGCCGTACAGAACCCACCGGAAAAATTCCGTCCGCTGCTGGCGGGTAAAGTGGAGAAGCTTTTTGAAACTGCTGCCCTGGGCGTCCGGGCGAAATTCCACCGGTTTGCGCCGGAACAGCGCAAGCAGGGACTTCTTTTGCTTTCGTTTTCTTTGTGCCATAGAGCGCCTCACTCCGTGGTGTATTCCGTAATTATGAAGATCTGTTCCAGTGCCTGGATGTCGGCAGCAGGATCCAGCAAAGCAAATTTCGCCACGCCGGTATCCTCAAAACCCGCGTCCACCACGTAGCCCACGATCAGCCCCCGGGGGTACACGGTAGAGCCGGAGGTCACCACCTGATCGTTATTTCGGATGATAGATGAGGATGGCAGGTAATCCATCCGAAGCAGCGTTTCGCTGCCGGAAATATAGCCGCCCTTGACCATGCCGTTATAACCGGAAGTAGCGATGTTGGTACTGATTTCCAAAGTAGAGTCCAGCACCGTCTTGATGACCGAATAATTTTCTCCCACCTCGGTGACAAGCCCAACCACTTCACCGTTATCGGTGATGGCGCACATGTTTTCCTCGATTCCCGCTCTGGATCCCCGGTTAACGGTCAGGGTACTGGACCAGTCGGTGGAGTCCCAGCTGATGATATAGGCGTCCACTTCCTGATAGTCTTCATGGGTAGAATTGAAATTCAGAATGTTGCGCAGGCGTTCGTTTTCCCGGTTCACAACCTCTGCCTGACGGGCTGTATCCTCCATTTCGGCGATCTGGGCACGCAGAATCTCGTTTTCCGCCTCCAGTTCCTCGTAGCGGAAGGTATAGCTATAGTAGCGCTGGGCGGTATCCGTAAGAGCTGTGCCTGCCGCCCGGAAGGGCGTCAGAATGCCCTGAATCACCAGATCCGGGATGGTTCGGCTGGTCAGGCTGGAGACGATGGCCAAGCCTGCCGTCAAAATGGCTGCAATCACCAGAAGCACCTTTAGCCGTGTGCTGAACAAATGTCTCATAGGAATCTCCTTACATAAAAGTGTCCGGGGCAAGGCGTTTCAGTGCCTCTTGGAGGCGGCACACCGGCAGGCCCGTCACATTATAATAGTCGCCGGTGATCCCGGTACAGAACAGTGCCGCGCCGCCCTGAATGCCGTAGGCTCCTGCTTTATCCATTGGCTCGCCGGTGGCGACGTAGCGTTCGATCTCTCGGTCACCGAGCTCCCGGAAGTGGAGCTGGGTGACCTCCGTGAAGCTTTCCGCCTGATCTCCCCGAAGAACCGTGCAGCCAGTCATTACCTGATGGGTGCTGCCGGAGAGAAACCGGAGCATCCGGGCGGCATCCTGGGGATTGTAGGGCTTTCCCAGAACAATTCCGCCCCGAACCACGATGGTATCCGCCGCAATGACAATGTCCTCCGGCTGACGGGGAACCGCCAGTGCCTTGCACCGGCTGACCCGCTTCACCTCTATTTCCGGATCCTTCTCCGGATCCATGGTTTCGTCAATATCTGCCGGGCGTACTGAAAATTCCACCCCGAACAGCTTCATCAGCTCCCGCCTTCTGGGGGATCCGGATGCCAAAATAACCGTCATGCGCTATGCTCCTTTACTCCACGCCCCGCAGATACAGCCCCCGGGTGCAGGAGCCGGGATCGAAGGGAACGGGATTGAGGTATTCCTCCAAAATCCGATCCACCTCCCGGCTTTTCTCCGTGGTAAACACCAGCCGGGTTGCCCACAGGCCAAGCTTTATCAGGTCGTTCTGCCGGTCCAGCCAGTTCAGCTTCTGCCCGTTTAGCAGGACGCTGCGGCAGGTATCCCCGTCCCGGAGGATGGGGAACTCGGCTCCCGTCTTGTCCGTCAGCTTGGCGGTGCCCAAGTGGCAGGTGCATTCTCCGGTGCGGTTTTTGATAAGGCAGTGCTCTGTCAGCATCAGGCTCATCCGCCCATAGGCGATCAGCTCCGTGTCCACCGCCTTGCTCAGGTCCCGGATCTGGGGAAGGGTCATTTCGTAGCTGACGGTGGCGGAAGCGAACTCCATACTCCGCAGCACGTTCATGGATGCGGAATTATATATATTCAGCCCGAAATCTCCCCGAAGCTTGAATCCCAGTCCCCGGGCGGGACTGATCAGTCCCAGATTTCCCACCAGAACCTCCCGCACACCCAGGGCGCGAAGATCCGACAGGGTGGATAATAGCTTCGGCATCTCCCCATCGTGGGCGATCCTCGGCAGCACCGCGGCAAGACCGCCCCGGCGAACCAGCCTCTGGCAGAGGGTGGGATCCTCCCGAAGAATGTGAACCGGCACATACAGCATTGCCGTCTCCGTCTTTAGAAGGCGGGAGGTCAGCTGCTCCTGGCTGGTGACCTGGACGGTCAGTCCGGGAAGCCCGGTGCTGCCCTTGTACTGGGGAATGGGCTTGGGTTTTTTCACCGTCCGCTCCTCCCTCTGCCTGGCTCGGAGGGCGGTCAGTTGGTTCAGTGCCTCCCGGCGCATGGCATTGATGGCGGCGGCGGAGAGCACCAGGCCGGGATCCACCCGAGTCTGCACGTCAATACACCGGTAGGGGGTGCCGCCGGTCTTTGCTACCCGCTGGGCAAGGGCTTCCCCGGTAAGGGGGAAGCTTCTGGCAAGCTCCGGCTTTGGCCCCACTGCCTGGCAGGCACGGCCCTCCGGGTCGCACACCGCCACGCTACTGCCATCCACTGTCACCGCCGCCCGGAACTTTACGTCCACCAGGGGCCGCTCTCCGGCTTCGTAGGACTGGCGGGCGTCCGCCATCCAGCGGTTGTCCGCAGGCTCCTCCCCACGGATGCCGAACATTCTCCGGTTGACCCTGCCGGTATAGTAGCCGTCGGTAAAGCCTTGGCGGTTGAAAGCCGCAAGGAGGGTATCCTTCATGTCCTGGGTCACTTCCCCGGTATCCAGCGCCTGACGGTATACGGCAGTGACCGCCGCCACGTACTCCGGGCGTTTCATCCGCCCCTCCAGCTTCAGAGAGGCAACACCCATGGCCTGAAGTTCCTTCAGATACATAATCAGGCAGTTATCCTTCAGGCTCAGGGGGTAATGCTCTTCCCACCGTCCATAGCCGTAGCTCTGGCGGCAGGGCTGGGCACAGCGGCCCCGGTTTCCGGATCGGCCGCCGATGGCGGCAGACAGATAGCACTGGCCGGAATAGCACATGCACAGTGCCCCGTGGCCGAACACCTCAATTTCAATGGGGCTTTTGCCGCAGATATAGGCGATCTCTTCCCGGCTCAGCTCCCGGCTGAGAACCACCCGATTCATACCCATGGCGGCGCACAGCTCCACCCCGGACAGAGAATGGACGGTCATCTGGGTGGAGCCGTGGATGCTCACCTGGGGAGCGATCTGACGGCACAGCTGACTAACACCCAGATCCTGGACAATAAAGGCGTCCACCCCCGCCCTGGCAGCAAAGCGGATCAGCTCCGTCACCTGGGGAATCTCCCGGTCAGATACCAGCGTATTCAAGGTCAGATGAACCGCGACGCCCCGGACATGACAGTATTTCAGAGCCTCCCCAAGGGTCTGGGGGGTGAAGTTCTTCGCGCTCTGACGGGCGTTAAAGTCGCCGCAGCCAAGATACACGGCATCCGCCCCATTCTGCACCGCGGCACGCAGGGCCTCCATAGACCCTGCCGGCGCCAACAATTCCAGCATAATATTTCTCTCCATTATGGTATACTTAAAGGCATTATACCACAGCATCCGGAAAAGTTCCACCCTTTCAAGAAGATTTCATAAAAATTTAATGGAGCGGGTTGCAGCACGGATACGGTAAACAGCGGTTAATACTAACTACTAACTACTAACTACTAACTACTAACTGCTATCTGCTAGTCGCTGCCTAACAGCTTTACTTTCCCGGAAAAATCTGCTATTCTATAAGAAAAGAGAAGGAGGCGGCGGATATGCGAAAGACGGCGCGGCTGGGGCTGCTTACGGCGGTGGCGCTGACCATTTTTCTGGTGGAGGCGCGGCTGCCATCCCTGGCTCCTATCCCGGGGATCAAGCTGGGGCTGAGCAACATTGTGACGGTGTTCACCGTGTTCACCATGGGGCCGAAAGAAGGAGCGGCGGTGCTTTTCTGCCGGATCTTCCTTGGGGCCATTTTCTCCGGGAATTTCTCCAGCATCCTTTATTCCGCTGCCGGAGGCGGCCTCGCCATCCTCACCACCGTGGCTTTGCGCCGGGTGCTGACGGAAAAGCAAATCTGGGTAGCGGGCTGCCTGGGGGCGGTGGCCCACTCGGTGGGGCAGATCCTCATGGCCATGGCGGTGATGGGCACCCCCATGGTGGCGGCATACCTGCCGGTGATGATCGCCGTCAGCATTTTTACAGGGCTGTTTACCGGGCTGTGCGCCCAGTTATTGCGAAATCGGGGAGAAAAAATATGGAAAACTATTTTCAAATGAATATGCCCTGGTCGGAGATCCACGCCATTTCCAACCTGGGGCTTGCCCATATCGGCGACGGGGTGTATGAGCTGATGTGCCGAAGCTATCTATGCGTCAAGGGGGAGAAGACAGTGGAGCATCTCCACCGGGACACCATTGCCCTTGTGAACGCCTCCCGTCAGGCGGAGCTGGTGGAAAAACTCCTTCCGCTTCTGACAGAGGAGGAAAAAACCCTCTATCGCCGGGGGAAAAACGCCCACGTCCACGCGGTGCCCAAGTCCGCCACCCCGGCAGAATATGCCAAGGCCACCGGTCTGGAAGCGCTGTTTGGAGCGCTGTACCTGGCGGGAAAGACAGAGCGGCTCAATGAGCTGTTTCACATTATGATGGAGGAGGAAACCTAATGGCTTTTGACGCCTTTTTTCTCACCGCTGTTTTGGAGGAAGTCCGGGAAAAATGTTTGGGGGCGAAGGTAGAAAAAATCTTTGAACCCAGCCGGGACACGGTGATTTTGCTTCTGCGGTGCCGGGAGGGACGGGAAAAGCTGCTATTCGCGGCAAACCCTGCCGCGCCCCGGCTTCACTTAACCAAAACCTCTCCGGAAAACCCGGCGGAGCCGCCCATGTTCTGCATGCTCCTGCGCAAGCATCTTGTAGGCGCTAGGCTGATGGGCGTGACTCAGCCTCCTATGGAGCGGGCGGCGGAATTCACCTTTGACGCCACTGATGAAATGGGCTTCCCCACTCAGAAAAAGCTGGTAGCGGAGCTGATGGGGCGAACCTGCAACCTGTACCTGCTGAGCCAGGAGGGACGGATATTGGATTGCCTGCGGCGGGTGGGACTGGACGAAAGCGCCCGGGCAGCGCTGCCGGGACTGAGCTATCGTCCGCCGGAGCCAATGGCGAAGCAAAATCCCGCCAAGATGACGGAAGGCGACTTCGCCGCGCTGCTGCTGTCCCCCGGGGCGGACTTGCTTTCCCAACGGCTGATGGACAATTTGGGCGGGCTTTCTCCCCTGGTATGCCGGGAAGCGGCGGCGTTTGCCGGGGGAGACGGGGACGCCCGGCTGGGAAGCCTCCCGGAGGACGTGACCGAAAATCTGTACCTGTTTTTCCGGGAGCACTTAGGGCACCCCCGACCCTACTACACCCTAAAAAAGGACGGCACCCCCGGGCAGTACGCTTTCTGCCCGCCCAGGCAGTACGGGGAAGTAATGGAAGCGGAAAGCTTTGGAGCGCTGCTGGACAGCTTCTATGTTCTCCGGGACCGGCGGGATGCCATGCGGCAAAAAGGCCAGGCGGTACGGAAAACCGTCTCCAACCACTGTCAGCGGCTGCGCCGGAAGCTGGCGATTCAGGAAAAGGAACTGGAAAAAACAAAGGATCGGGAGCGGCTGCGGCAGTTTGGGGACATCCTCACCGCGAATTTGGGCCGCATTCCCAAAGGCGCACCCTGGGCGGACTGCCAGGACTTTTACGACGAAGAGATGAAAACCGTCCGGATCCCCCTGTCCCCCAGCCTGTCCCCCCAGCAGAACGCGGCGAAATACTATAAAGATTACGCCCGGATGAAAAACGGGGAAAAGGAGCTGACCCGTCAGCTGGCTCTGGGAGCAGAGGAACTGAGCTACCTAGAGAGCGTGCTGGAGGAGCTGAACCGGGCGGACACGGAAGCGGAGCTGGAGGAAATTCGCCAGGAGCTTGCCGCCGGGGGCTATCTCCGCCAGGACACCGGGAAAAAGCGGATAAAAGCCGGGAAGCTCCCTCCCATGCGGTTTGAAAGCACCGACGGCTTCCCCATCTATGTGGGCCGAAACAACCGGCAGAACGACGAGATGACCTTCCGGCTTGCCCGGAAGGATGACCTGTGGTGCCACGCCTCCCAAATTCACGGCAGCCATGTGGTGATCTCCTGCGGCGGGAAGACCCCTCCCGACAACACCGTGACCCAGGCCGCCCAGTTGGCGGCGTACTACGCGGAGTCCTCCGACGGGCAGAATATCCCTGTGGACGTTACGGCGGTGAAGCAGGTGAAGAAAATTCCCAGCGGCAAGCCCGGTATGGTAATCTACCACACCTACCGCCGGGTGATCGTGAATCCCTATCCCGACATTCGGATTGATCCCCTGAATGCGGAACGGTAGCGGCTTGCTTTGACCTTGTGACCGCCATCAGGCAGAAGCGCGGCACCGGATCCTCCGGGTATTGGAGGTTATGATCGACGAGGCCAGCAGGAAATATCCCTACGCCACGATTGTTGCGCGTAGGGATATTTTTTACTTTTGTGCTTATCGGCTTAACTCAGCAAGCCGTCTTTGCGTAGGGAACGCCGACCCCGGCGTTCCGGCAGTACCAAGCTGAAAATTTAGGCTTTTTCTGGCGAATTCGTAACGCACCCCTATTCTCCGGGGTTGCATCCAAATGTCAGCCGCATTCCGCGGCGCGTCGAGGTCGCCGCGCCCTACGCAAAACTCCACTGGTTTGCGACGAAAGCCGATATGCATATACTATTTTATCCCATTTTGGCATATTATGCGCAAACCAGGGAAATTTTTATGTTTTTCCCGAATGAGGAAAAATCATGTACACAAAGAAGGAACTGAAAGCCGCGGCGGATATCATCAGGCAGGTTGCCCGCAATCATCACTTGCCGGAGGCGCAGGTACGCAGGGATATGGAAGAGGCTATGAACACCGCAAGAAGCAGCCCGGATCCGGCGGTTCAGGCACGGTAGGCAGCTTTTCATTACGCCGGTGCGGAACCAACGCCGGAGGAATTCATCCTGTGGGTGTCACAGCTGCCGGTTTTTCCTGGTTTTTACAAAAACTTTTCCCCATCCACTAGCCATACGGGAAAATATGTTGTAAAATAGCCCTGATATCCATAATAAAGAGGTGACGCGTTATGCCGTCAAGCTACGCCCATTACCGGTTTGGCGTCAAGATGCTGGAAAAAATGGATCCGGCGGTTCGCCGGAAGGTCCAGCAGTTCCGAAACGTCTACGACACCGGGCTTCACGGGCCGGACATTTTCTTTTACTACAACCCCCTGATTCACACCTCCACCGGCGCGTTGGGAGCAAAATTTCACGATCAGACCGGGGAAAGCTTTTTCACCGCTTCCGCCAGGCGTCTTCGGCTCAGTCCGTCGGAGGTAGGGACTGTCTATCTTTACGGGGTGCTGGGCCACTACTGCCTGGATTCCGCCCTTCATCCTCTGGTGGAGGCTACCGTCCAGGATGGAAAAATTGGCCACGTGGAGCTGGAAACCGAGTTTGACCGCTTCCTTCTCACAATAGATAAGAAGCTTCCGCCCCACGTTCAGGATTTCAGCGGACACATGCGCCTATCCCGGGGGGAGTGCGTCACGGTGTCGGGGTTTTATCCCGGCTCCACCCCCTCCGATATTTCCCGGTCTGTGAAAAATATGGCATGGATCACACGGCTCCTTGCCTCCCGGAAGCGGAAAGCCACAGAGACACTGGTAGGCATCGCCGGAAAGGACGCAAAGCAGATGCTGATGCCCCGCAATCCCAACCCCAACTGCGAGTTTCTTGACGAACCATTGCTGGCGCTGTACGATCAGGCGCTGGAGCGTTACCCCGCTATGGAGGCCCAGCTCACCGCCCTTGTGTCCTCCGGTACTCCTCTGGGAGAGGAATTCTCCCTGACCTTCGGATAACAAAAAGACGAGGAGAGAAAAAACATGACAAAAAAACTCCGGCTCACCCCCTTGGAGCGAAACTGGGTGCTCTACGACATTGGCAATTCCGCGTTTATTCTTCTGGCATCCACACTGATCCCGATTTTCTTCAATTCCCTTGCCGGGTCGGGGGGACTGGATGAATCGGAGTACCTGGCCTATTGGGGTTATGCCGGCAGCATCTCCACATTGCTTGTTGCCATCATTGGCCCCATCTGCGGCACCCTGGCGGATCACAAGGGCTACAAAAAGCCCATTTTTCTGCTGTGCATGCTGCTGGGGGCAGTGGGCTGCGCCGCTCTGGGAGCCGCCTGGTCATGGCTCTCCTTTTTGGTGCTGTTTGTTATCGCCAAGGTTGGCTATTCCTCCAGCCTGGTATTTTACGACGCCATGCTGCCGGAAGTCACCACCGAGGAGCGGATGGACAACGTCTCCTCCATGGGCTACGCCTACGGCTACATAGGCTCGGTGATTCCCTTCCTTCTGTGCCTTGCCCTGGTGCTATTTTCCGACACGATCGGCATTCCTCAGGGAACCGCCATGGTCATCGCCTTTCTGATCACCGCCATTTGGTGGCTTTTCTGCACCCTGCCCCTGCTGCGCTCCTACCGGCAGAGCGCCTATGTGGAGCTGGGGAAGCATCCCTTCCTGGATACCTTCCGCCAGCTGGGCAGAACCTTCCGGGAGGCCAAGCAGCACAAGCATATTTTCCTGTACCTGCTGGCGTTCTTCTTCTTTATTGACGGGGTGTACACCATCATCGATATGGCTACCGCCTACGGCACCGCATTGGGCCTGGACACCACCGGGCTGCTTCTTGCCCTGCTGCTGACCCAGATCGTGGCGTTTCCCTGCTCGATTCTCTTCGGAAGGCTGTCCGGAAAATACGACACCGGGCTGCTGATCAAGGTCTGCATCATCTGCTACACCGGGATCACCCTTTTTGCGGTGTTTCTGAAGACGCAATGGCAGTTCTGGGTTCTGGCGGTGCTGGTGGGCATGTTCCAAGGCGGCATCCAAGCCCTCAGCCGGTCCTACCTGGGGAAGATCATTCCTCCCCAGCGGAGCGGAGAATACTACGGCCTGATGGACATTTGCGGCAAGGGTGCCTCCTTCCTGGGCACCACCCTGGTGGCAGTGATCAGTCAGGTCACCGCCGGAACCACAGTGAATTTTCTTGGGGTGGATCTGGAAAACGAGAGTATCGCCGTAGGAGCCTTAGTGATCCTGTTCGCCATTGGCTTTGTCCTGTTCTGCCAGGCGGATAAGCTGAATAAGCGGGTAGAAGTTAGCGATTAGCAGTCAGCGGTCAGCGGTGCTTAGGGCGGGGGAAAAGCCTCCGCCGCTGTTTACGGGGCACAAACGGAAGAATGTGTAGGGCGCACCGGGATCGTCACGCCCTACGCAGGTACGGGAAACATTTACCAGGCAAGGATTGACTTTTTGTCTATCCTGTGAGAAAATATGCCGAGATAAATTATAATATAAGAGAGGCTTTTGAAAATGAAGCAATCCAGAACCCATACCTGCGGCGAGCTGCGACTCAGCGACGCGGGAACGCATGTAACCATTGTCGGCTGGCTGGAAAACGTCCGGGAGGTGGGAGCGAACTTCGCCTTCCTGGTCCTCCGGGACTACTACGGCACCACCCAAGTGGTGGTTCAGACCCCGGAGATGATGGCTGTCGTCAAGGAGATCAACAAGGAATCCACTATCTCCGTCACCGGCACCGTCCGGGAGCGGGAGAGCAAGAACCCCAAGCTGCCCACCGG
>CAZCLX010000049.1:0-12589 GCA_964499615.1 uncultured Oscillospiraceae bacterium | reverse complement strand
TATTTCAAGGAAAATCAACGCGGTATGGCGGAAAAAGAGCCGCCATTTGGGCGTGTTGACAATTTTCAAACAAGGCCTAATTTGCCACTTTCTTTTCCTTCTGGATCATTGCTTTTCTGATCTGCAGAACAATGCATCCCACACAGATCAGCAACATGACCAAGCTCAAAGGGCGTGTAACAAAAGTTACAAGCGTGCCGCCGGACTGAATCAAGGCTTTGCGGAACGACGCTTCGGCTGTAGGCCCCAGGATCAGACCCAGGATTAAAGGCAGCACCGGGAAATTGGCCTTACGCAGGAAGTAGCCAACTACAGCAAAAATCAGCATGATCCATACTTCAAACATTCTGGATTTCAGAGAGTAAACACCCACGATGCAAACAACGGCAATGATCGGCACCAGGAATTTCTCTGCCGCCGCCAGGAATTTTGAAAAGCAGGGAATAAACCCGATATTAAATAGAACTACCAAAATGTTGCCAATGTACACGCTGGCAATCAATGCCCAGACCAATGAGCCGCTGGTGGTGTACAGTTGCGGACCGCTCTGAATGCCATACATAGAAAGCGCAGTCAGGAGGATCGCGGTGGTAGGGGAGCCAGCGATGCCCAAGGCAAGCATCGGCACCATTGCACCGCTGGTGGATGCATTATTTGCAGCCTCAGAAACCGCGATGCCATCGATCGCGCCTTTGCCAAACATTTCCTTGTTGGGGCTGCGGTTCTTTTGATAGGAATAACCCATGAGGGCAGCAATTGTCGCGCCGGCGCCAGGCAAGGCACCAACAACAAAACCAAACACTGTGCCGCGGAGAATAGCCGGCCACGAGTCCTTCATATCCTTTTTGGTAGGCAACAGATCCTTTGGACGGATCTTTGATGTCTTCAGAGATTCATATGCTATGTCCATATCTTTTTCCATGGTAAAGAGGATCTCGCTGAATCCAAACATACCGATCAGTACGGGAACATTGCTCAGGCCGTCAGTCAGATACATGCTTCCAAATGTAAATCTTCTTACAGTGGAAATCGTATCCAAGCCTACATAACCCAGCGCCAAGCCCAGCACCAGCATGGCGTAGCCTTTTATTGGGAAATCGCCGGTCATGGACGTCACAAGCAATAGTCCCATCAGAGTAAGCATAAAGTATTCCGCCTGTCCAAACTTAAGCGCCACAGTAGCCAGCGCCACGCCGGAAAAGGTCAGAACCAGCGTGGAGAGCATACCGCCGCTAAAAGACGCAAGCTGCGACATACCCAATGCCGCGCCGCCGCGCCCCTTCTTCATCATGGAGTAGCCGTCCATTGCGGTAAGGGCTGCGCCGGCTGTTCCGGGGACATTGAGCATGATGGAAGTAATACCGCCGCCAAACTGGGAGCCATAGTAAATACCCGCCAGCATGACAAGACCGTTGATTGGTGTGAGTACCAGTGTCAAGGGAAGAAGAATTGAGGTTCCGGCTGCCGCACCCATACCAGGCAGCGCGCCGACAATCGATCCCAGACACACACCCGCAATCAGAAACAGAATAGTGGATGGATTCAAAATCGTCAGAAAGCCGTCAAGCTGGTTCAATAACAGTTCTGCCAAGTCTATGTGCCTCCTCTCTTAAAATCCGAAAATACCGGTCACAAAACGAATGGAAAATGCAACATGGAAAACCAGATAGATCACCGCAATAAATATTGCGGATACAAGTAAGCTATACCACACTTTATAGCGGTAAACGATCATCAAGATGCCAAAGGAAATCAGAAACAGGGAAATGGTCAGGCCCAAGATGTCTACAAGAAGCAGTGCGACCACACAGACCGTGATCACCAACGCCATGGAAATTGCGCGATCTCGATCCGGGAATTTGCTTCCGGTTACAAAATATTTTCCGCGCATTGTCTGGACGATCATGACAATGCCAAACAGAACCATGATAGCCGCTGTGCACAGAGGAAAGAATCCGCTCTCCGGGCCAAACTCGCCATAAAAACCATACCCCTCTGCAAAGGTTGTGGCAATGACTATCAGTCCAGTCATAACAAACAGACACGCGATTATCATATTGGTGATTTTAAAAAGCCTTTTCTGCCTTTGTTCCTGATCCATACTTGTCTCCCCCTTTCGTGGTCAGTCAAAATTCGCCCCAATATAAGGGTTCATCCGCAGAAAACCTTCTGCATATTGAATGGACGGATGCTCAGAATGACGTCTGGCTAATCCACCCCGGTAAGAATCTCTGGATTCGCAGATCTCCAGCAGGTAACGTTGTGTTTCCATACAGTCCATTGCTCTGCGCTTGATATCCATCACATCTGTAATGTCAATGTATGTGTCTACGTTAAAATGCTCCATATCCGGTTTGGCAGGTTCAAAGACAAATACGTTGACGTGACCGCAGGAATGCTTATCCGGGAAAACCCCTTTTCCATGAGCGCATCTAAGAGCTGCTAGAGCGATGGCATTGGCGGTCATATGATCCGGATTTGCTGTATCTGCACCGGGGTGTGTTACAAGAATGGTCGGCTGAAAATCCATAATCTCAGATGCCAAGGTCAGGATCTTATCTCGCGTCAGGGTCAGTGGGTGATCTTTAAAATTGAGAAATATCACCTCCGCGCCCAGAATGGCTGCTGCTGCCCGGCTTTCTGCTCGTTTCACTTCCGCAATGACTTCTTCTGATGCGTCTGGCTGTGTCTTCCACACGGAATTCGCTTCTCCCCGCTCCCCGCAGGTTAGGCAAATAACTCTGACTTGGTCTCCTTTTTGGGTGTAGTTGGCAATTGTGCCACCACACTTGGAAACGAAGTCCAGGGCATGACAACTGACAACTAAAACTCGTTCTTTCGACATTGTATACGCTCCTCCCCTCGGCGCCTAATATCAGCAAAACTCCTTTCCAATATACGGGTTCTTCCGGATAAAAGCTTCCGCATACTGGATTGCATCATTTTCAGCGTGCCGACGTGCCAGTCCTCCCCGATAAGAGGCTCTCTCCCGGTAAAAGGCGGGCAGGTAAGATTGTGATGCTACGCACCCCATGGCTTCGTTTCGGATGTCCATGACGGCGGTAATATCAATATAAGTATTGGGGCGAAATCCCTGAATGTCCGGTTGAGCAGGTTCAAATTGAAATACCTTGATCTGCTTACAGGGTTCCTCACCGGGAAACACACCATAGCCATGCGCACAACGAGCAGCGGAGAGCGCCATCTGACTTGCAATGGCATGATCCGGATTCAGAATATCTGTGTTCATATGCGTCATTAAGATAGTCGGCTTGAAGTCCATCATCTCCTTCGCAAGTCTCAGGATATGTTCTCGGCTGTTTTCCATTGGATGGTCGCCAAAATCCAGAAAGCTAATTTCCGAACCCAAGATAGCGGCAGCTTTTTCAGCTTCCTGCCGTTTAATCTGCTTGACCTCTTCCTCTGTGCCCTTTGGATTTGCTTTCCAGACCGGGTTAGACTCCCCCCGCTCACCATAGGACAGACAAACTACCTTAACAGGGGAGCCATTCTTTGCATACTGCGCCATCGTACCGCTGCACCGCCATAGAAAATCCAGCGCATGGGAGCTCACAACCATTATACGTTCCTTTTTCATATGATGATCATCCTCCTAATTTTACTTTTGGTTGCCTCTAAAATCTTGCGTTTGTTTTAACGCTGCTCAGTACAGTTCTTCTCCAACAACAGGTGCAAAATTGCTAAAACTCTCTGCGTATTGGCAGGCTGGGTTACCGGAAAGACGGCGGGCGTGATTACCTCGCATAGCGGCTCGATCCATGTAGTACTGAATTAAATGTTTTTGAGCCTGGAAGCATTTCATAGCCGCAACCTTCTTTTCGTATTGATCTGTGATGTCCACGAAGCTGCCCGGTACATAGTGAGATAATTCAGTCTGATGGGGTTCAAATCCAAACAGGCGCATTTGCTTTGTTGGCTTGGTATTCTTCAGCAGTACGCCACAGGAGTTGGACATTATGCTGCATCGCCACACAAAATCGCTGGTATGATTGTGGTCAAAGTTTAGCACATCGAATTTATCATGGGTCAGGATGATGTCAGGACGAAATTCCCGGATCTTTTGGATCATCCGTTCCTCAGCGGCCTCATCAAAGACGATCGGATAGTCCTCATAATCCCAAAAATCAATATTCTTGATGCCCAAAATCCTTGCAGCCTTTTCGGTTTCATCCTTTCGAATTGCCTTGACGCCATCGGGAGTCTGATTATCCATTTTCCAAAGATCGTTGGATTCACCGCGAACGCCGTAACTCAGAACTACCACATGCACTTCAGCACCGTTATCAATGTATTTCGCAATTGTTCCGCCACTTCTCCATACATAATCTGCGGCGTGCGCACTGACGACCAGCAGCTTTTTTCCCTTAATCATGCTCTATGTCCTCCTGTTTCAGGTTGTTTCCGTTTCCGCGGACAAAACGCCTTTCTTTCTTAACATTTCGTCAATCTCCGGCTTCACCAGCACACCCGCCTCAATTTGCTTCCGCCGCTTTTCATCACTTTCCAGCTTTTTCTCTGCATTCGCTATTGCCAGATCCACAAGGTCTGCTGGGATGACAACAATGCCATTATCATCAGCCACCACATAGTCTCCGGGCAACACGGGAATCCCACCGCAGCAAATGGGCCGATTAATTTCCCCTGGTCCATCCTTGTCCCCAACAGCCGGGGTGATTGTGCGTGTGAAAATCGGGAGCCGCGCTGCTCGAAGCTCACAGATATCCCGAATTCCCCCGTCTACAATAATACCCGCAATTTTTTGCCGGAACGCTGCGGTTGCAATTAAGTCGCCCAGGACGCAATAGTTCCGGTTACCGCAGGTATCGATCACCAAGACATCGCCTTCCTGAAGCAATCCGATGCATTTGTGGAGCATCAGATTATCCGCTCCGCGCAGACGCAGAGTTACGGCCTGACCTGCAATACAGCAGTCTGTAACAATGGGTTTTATTTCCGGATCCATTGTATTAAACTTGTTCATACCATCGCTCATTGCCGGAGAACCGATCGTTCGCATCCGTTCATAAAGACCTTTATCTTTATTCCGTACAAAATCCTCGCCAATGCAAAACCCGATTTTTCCTTGAAATTTCATGTTGATCCTCTTTTCATTCGTTTTTCTGCCAAAGATTCTCACTTATCTGCCTGATTTTCTTGTTGAAATTATGATATTACTGTTGTATAATAAAGTCAAGCTAGTAAAATTTATGTTTTTTATAACCAGAAGTTATGGTGAGAATATGGAATTCGGAAGTATCGAAAATCGAACTATGCAGTATGTCCTTGCGCTAGGCACTTATCGGAGCATTACCAAAGCCGCAGAATCCCTCTATATCTCCCAACCGGCGCTGAGCAAGTTTCTGAAAAACCTTGAAGAAAATCTTGGCTTTCCGCTGTTTAACAGATTCGGGCATACGCTGACCCCAACCTTCCAGGGTGAACGGTTCCTTTATTATGCGGCTGAAAGCTGCAAATTGGAGCAACAGCTTCGCAATGAATTATTGGATCTATCTCAAGGGCGCGGCGGCCGTCTTCGTTTCGCTGTTCCCATTATGAGAAGCGCGAATATCCTTTCCGATTTAGTCCCCGCATTTATGCAGCTTCACCCTGATGTTCAACTTCAGATCCGCGAGGAACATGCGGCGGATCTTGTAAAGCTGATTACGGATAATAAACTGGATTTTGCATTGATCAACCGCGACATTCAACATCCAAATTTATATCGCCAGCTCATTCGTAAGGATAAGGTTTATCTGGTCGTCCCGCACGGTCATTGGAGCGTGGCAAAATTCGGAGCGCCTGGGCAGACTCCCACTGTTGATATTTCCGAGTTTCAAGATGAGTTATTCATTTTGCAAAATCCAGGGCAGCAGACCAGAGAAATCGCTGAAAAAATATTTTCTGACGCCAATTTTTGGCCTCGCCGCACGCTTGATATTCGCAATATTCCAAC
Organism: uncultured Oscillospiraceae bacterium; assembly: GCA_964499615.1. Classification (GTDB taxonomy): domain Bacteria; phylum Bacillota; class Clostridia; order Oscillospirales; family Oscillospiraceae; genus Faecousia. The sequence goes on along the minus strand of CAZCLX010000049.1, from coordinate 6,615 downwards.
GGCTATTGCGCTTACTGAAAAAGGATGCGGTATTTCCTTTTTGGCTGAACTATATCTGAAAGGATTAAACAATTCCTCTCTTTATGCCTTTCAAATCCAAAATAAAAGTCCGACGATTGATACATATCTTTTTTATCAAAAAGGGATCTACATGCCCCAATATTTTAAGGATTTTATAAATATTGTTCAGTCTGTATTTGTGTCGCTGTAGCCTGACGATCGTAAGCATGAAATATATTTAGGGAAGCTCTGAATAATGAGGCGAGAAAAAAGCAGCGAGAGATTTTGACTCACCGGAAAGTATGGAAAACGTGGGAATACTGGATGTATTTCACGTTTTTCATACTGTACCGGTGGGGCAAAAGATCCGCTGTCCAGCCGCAGGCCGAATTGTTCAGAGTTTCCTTAGGAAATATCCGTATGATCTTTTTGAAAAACTTACGAAATTAGTTTCCTAGGACGCGGAATGCGGGAGAAACAAGTCAACTCTGATTTGCGAATTTTAAAAGGAAATTGACGTTAAAATTCACAAAAACCAAAACAAATGCTTGTTACTTTTACCAAAAAGGAAAAGGAAATTATTTTCGCAATCTCCCATTGACGGCATTTTCTGAGCATGTTATATTGGGCTTAGCGAAAAAAAGAAACAGGAGGGAAAAATCATGAAAAAGATCATCGCTTTGCTCATTGCCGCTGTGCTTTGCCTATCCTGCCTGTGCCTGACGGCTTTTGCCCAGGAGGGTGAGGAAATGATTCCGGTGCTGGTGAAGGTTCCGGAATGCTGGGACGCTCCCTGCTGCTGGGCGTGGGCGGACGACGGTACCAACGCCTTTGCCGCTTGGCCGGGAGAAGAACTGACACAGTGGACGGAAGGCTGGTACTATACTTACGTCCCCGGCTTTGTTCAGAATGTCATCGTGAATGCCAACCAGGATACCGATGAAGCCGTTCAGACCGAAGGGATTGTTGTGGAAGCAGGGAAGCCGGTTTGGATCACGGTAGCGAAAGACGCTTCCGCCGAGATTTCCTATGACGCGCAGCTTCGGGGAGAGATTCCCGCCTACGTGGAAACCTTTACGGTCCATGCCTATGTCCCCCTGTCCTGGAAGACCGTGAACCTATGGGCATGGTCCGCCCCCGACGGTACCAACGCTTTTGAAGCTTGGCCCGGCAGCGCTATGAAAGAGGGAGAAAACGGCTGGTTTACTGGCAAAGCCCCGGTGTGGGTCAATTCCCTGATCGTGAACGGCAACGAAGGCACCGTTCAGACCGAGGACATCACCATTGAGGGTAAGGAACTTTGGCTGACGGTCTATGAGGACCTGACCTACGACCTGAGTTATGAGGACCCTGAAAAGGCGGTAGAGGACATCACTGTCCATGCCCAGGTTCCGGAGGACTGGGGAAATCCCTGCTGCTGGGCATGGTCTGCCCCTGACGGCACCAATGCCTTTGCCGCCTGGCCCGGAGAGGCCCTGACCCAGGAAGGCGACTGGTACACCATTCCGGTTCCCGGCTGGATCAACTCCGTGATCATTAACGCCAATGATGGCACCGTTCAGACCGCCGATCTTTCCGTTGAGTCTGGCAAGGATCTTTGGGTCGTGGTGACTGGCCCGGACAGCGCCACCGTTTCCTACGAGGAGCCTGTGGCGGAAGCCCCGGAGACTACAGAAGCCCCGGAGGCCACGGAAGCGCCCGACACGGAAGCCCCTGCCGCGTCTGCAGAGCAGAAAAGCAATACCGGCACCATCGTTGGAGCCGTTGCCGCAGTGGCGGTTTTGGGCGGCGGAGCGGCCATGATCGTGGGAAAGAAAAAGAAGAAGTAGTCATCCAAGGGAAAAAGCAGCGGGTACGCGGCAACTGTGTACCCGCTGCCTGGGTATCATCCAAAGGAGGAACACATGAAACGGATTTTCACCTTGATGCTGGCATGCTGTTTGCTACTGAGCTTTGCGGCCTGCGGCGGGCAGAGTTCCGATCCTGCGGAAAGCGGAAAGCTGGTAGTCTGGCACGATAAGGAAGACGCGGTGATTGAGGCGCTGAAAAAGGATCTGGCGAACTCTGTCCCGGAGCTGGACATTGTCTTTGAGAAGAAAACCAGTCTCACCGATTCTTTGAAGCTGGTGGGCAACGACCCCAGCGCCGCACCGGATCTGTTCCTGTTTGCCCACGATAAAATCGGCGTTTTCGCGGAAATGGGCATTCTGGCCCCCATTCAGCCTCTATTGGCGGATGGGGCGCTGGAGAATTACCTCCCTATGACCCTGGAAGCTGCCACCTACAAGGATACCCTGTACCAGCTTCCTCTGTACTTTGAGACGCTGCTGTTCATGTATAACCGGCGCTATATGCAGGACGAAGAGGTTCCCGCCACCACCGGGGAGCTTTTAAGCTACATGGAAAACAACACTGGACGGGGCCGGTACGGATTTGTGGAGCAGCACAGCACCGCCTACTATTCCGCCGCCTGGATCCACGGTTTTGGAGGAAGCATCATTGACGAAGCCGGCGTGCCCTTCCCGGACGCTCAGGCGGTCAAAGATGCCCTTAAATATCACTCCCAGTTTGTGGCGCTGATGCCCGGGGAGACGGAATACAATACCGTCAACACCCTGTTCCAGGAAGGGAAGGCGGATGCCACCATTGGCGGTCCCTGGATGGTGCCCTCTGCCAGAGCGGCGGAAATTGATCTGGGGATCGCCCCTATGCCTGTGGTGGACGCTACCGGAAGCCCACTGGCTCCCTATTCCGGTGTGCAGGGAATTCACGTGCTGAAATATGCCGCCGAAAAGAAAACGGAGGCGGTGAAAAAACTTCTGGCGGCCTTGACGGATCCTTCCGTTGGCACCGACCTGGCTCTGGCAAGCGGCTGTGCTCCGGCAAACGCCCTGTGCTATGACGATGCCCGGGTGGCGGAGGACACCTTAGTCCAGTCCATGCGGGAAACCGCGCAGATTGCCGTGCCTATGCCCAATATTCCGGAGATGGATGTGATGTGGACGGTGGTAAGCAATCTTCTCACAGATGTAAACCTGTCCGGAAAGGACATTGACGAAAGCTTCGACGCCGCCCTTGCCCAGGCAAATCAGCTGATCGAAGCCATGCGGTAATTGCCTATGAAAAATCGAAGAAGAGACACTTTGATTTCCTACGCCTGGTCGGCGCCTTCCCTGATCCTCATTGCCCTGATGGTGGTATTCCCCATCCTCTATACGGCGTATATCAGCTTGACCAACATGAATGTGTACCACTGGTTTGATTTCACCTTGGTGGGCCTTCAGAATTATTTTCGAGCCTTATTTGTGTTCGATTCCGGCTTCTTGTCGGCGTTGATTGCCACGGTCGTTTGGACGGTTGTCAATATGATTTTCCAGCTGGTGATTGCCTTTACCTTGGTAAGCCTGCTGAATATTCAGAAGCTGAAAATGCGGAGGCTTTACAAGACTCTGCTGATGTTCCCCTGGGCCATGCCCGGCTATGTGGGGATCCTCCTGTGGAAAACCGGCATGTTCAACACCCAGTTCGGCCTTTTAAATCAGTGGATGGAGAAGCTGGGATTTGCCGCCGTGCGGTGGCTCAGCAGCGACCTGTCCGCCTTCCTGTGCTGCACGGTGGTAAATCTCTGGCTGGCGCTACCTTTTATGATTATGATCATGGACGGGGCTATGCAGAGCATTGACAAGAGCTATTTTGAAAGCGCCATCCTGGACGGCGCGTCCTGGTTCCAGCGCACCCGATCCATTACCCTCCCTGCCATCACCCCCATTATTGCACCGGCGGTGATCATCACCGTGTTTACCACCTTCAAGCAATTTGACGTGGTGTATCTTTTGACCCAGCAGGCGGGAGCGAAGACCGGTTCCGGCTTCCACACCATCCTGACCTATGCCTATGAAAACGCCTTCATCACCAATAACTATGGCTACAGCTCCGCCATATCCATGATTATTTTTGTTCTGCTGTTGGCGTTTTCCGCCCGGTATCAGATGCGGGAGGAGGGGGATCGATGAAGAAAATCAAAGAGGGCGTCGGACTGACCGCCCTGAATCTGTTTTTCATCGCCCTCTGCTTCATCACGCTGATTCCAATTTTATACGCCCTAAGCGTGTCCCTCAGCGGGCAGAACAGTCTCCTAAGCTCCGATTTTTCCTTTATCCCCAAAAGCTTCACCCTGAAAAACTACCGGGAGGTTCTTTTTGGGGAGAACATCGCCCTGTGGTTTCGGAATACTGTTTTCCTCGCGGCGGTGACGGTTTTTTTGTCGCTGCTGTTTGCCGTGCCAGCCGCCTACTGCTTTTCCCGGCGGCGGTTTCCCGGGCGGAAAACCATATTAAAGTGCCTGGTGCTCCTCAATTCCTTCCCAGCGATCCTTTCCATGTTTGCCATCTACCGGCTGCTGCGGCCTATGGGCCTTGTAAACCACCGGCTGGGGCTGATTTTGGTGTATACCGGAACCATGGCGGTGTTCAGCCTGTGGAACACCAAGGGGTATTTTGACACCATTCCCACAGAAATCGAGGAGGCGGCAAAAATGGATGGGGCCAGCGATTTGCAGGTGGTGGTGAAAATTGTCATGCCCCTGGCGAAACCCAGCATCATCACCACCGCCCTGCAGGTGCTGATCTATGTGTGGAACGAGTACATTTACGCCACCACCTTTCTCACCGGGGAGGAAAAGTACACTCTGGCGGCAGGGCTGAATGCCCTTCAGGCAACGGAAATGACCGGCTCCTGGCCGGTGTTCGCGGCAGCGTCCATTACGGTTTCCCTTCCGGTACTGGTGATCTTCTTCCTGTGCCAGAAGTATATGACCTCCGGTCTGACAGCAGGAGGTGTGAAGGGATGAAGCTGGATGCGGTAACGCACATTCCTATGTCGGAATACTGCCACGGGCTGGACGAATCCCACATTGTCTACCGTCTGCGCGCCGCCCGGGGGGACTTAAAACAGGTGACCCTATACTACGGCGATACCGCCTGCCGGGTAACGCCCATCCTTTTTACCCCCGTGACCATGGCAAAGGTGGCAAGCGACCTGTATCACGACTACTGGGAAGCGGTTGTGGACAGCCCCTATAACCGGGTCTATTACTACTTTGAGATGGACGACGGGCGGGAAAAGGTGCTCTATTACGGCGGCGTGTTTACGGATCGGCTGGTGGATGACCGTTCCCAGTACTTTAAGCTCCCCTTTAATCACCGGGCAGACATTGCCCGGGTACCGAACTGGGCCTGTGATGCGGTGGTCTACAACATTTTTCCGGACAGCTTCGCTACTTCCCACCGGTTCATCTCTCAGAAACCCGGAGAGGCGAACTATCATGGTCAGACGGTGCGGAGCAGGCTGGGGGGCACCCTCCGGGGCGTAACGGAGAATGCGGACTATCTGAAGGATCTGGGGATCAACTGCGTGTACTTAAACCCCATTTTCGCGGCAGGCGAATACCACAAATATGACCTTCTGGACTACTACCATGTAGACCCCTGTCTGGGCGGGGATGAAGCCTTCCGGGAGTTGGTGAATACCCTCCATGAAAGCGGCATCCGGGTAATCATTGACGGGGTGTTCAACCACTGCGGTTGGCTCTTCTTTGCCTTTGACGATGTGGTGAAAAATCAGGAGCGTTCCAAATATCGGGACTGGTTCTACCGCCTGAATTTCCCGGTAGAGCGGCCAGCGGCTCCAGAAAGCTATCCCACCTATGATTGCTTTGCCTACGAGCGGATGATGCCAAAGCTGAATACCGCAAACCCCCAGGTTCGGGACTACCTGTGCAATGTGGGGGCCTACTGGGTGAAGGAATTCGGCATCGACGGCTGGCGGCTGGATGTTGCGTCGGAGGTGGATGACAGCTTCTGGCGGGAATTTCGAAAGCAGGTCAAGGAAGTCAACCCGGAGGCGCTGCTCATCGGCGAGGTCTGGGAAAGCGCAAACCACTGGCTCCAGGGGGATATGTTTGATTCCTCCATGAATTATGATTTCCGAAAACACTGCGCCCTGTTCTTTGGTGAACAGTCCATCGACGCGTCGGATTTCGCCGGGCGGGTTACCGACATGCTTTGCCGCTACAAAAAGCAAATCACCCCCGCCCAGCTTAACCTTCTGGACAGCCACGATGTCAGCCGGTTTCTGTCCCTGTGCGGCGGAGATACGGCTCGGTACCGGTTAGCGCTGCTTTTTATGATGACCTTTGTGGGAATGCCCACCCTGTTTTACGGGGACGAGCTGGGCATCCAGGGCACCATAGAGGAGGAATACCGGCAGCCCATGCTCTGGCAGGGCGGGAATGCTGCGCTGAAAGATTTTGTCCGGAAGGCTATATCCATGCGCCGGGAACTGGCGGCACTGCGCCGGGGAGATTTCCGGATGCTCCAGGCGGAGGAGGGAAGCGGCACGCTGATGTACGCGAGACATTTCTCTGGACAGACAGTGACGGTCTGCATCCACCGGGGGCAGACGCCTGCCTTGGTTCCTCCCATGGCCGGAAAACTCTACTGGCAGGAGGGTGTCCGGGAGGGAAGCTTCATTGGCAGCGGTTTTGCGATTTTTTCCACATAATACTATTTCTGGATAAAATGGTTTCATTTTATCCAGAAGACATCGCCTGGCGGC
>CAZCLX010000048.1:0-12713 GCA_964499615.1 uncultured Oscillospiraceae bacterium | reverse complement strand
GGGACAAAAGATCCGCCATCCAGCCGCAGACGATTTGTTCAGAGTTTCCTTAGTACGGATGATCCAGCCGGGCGGCGGTGAGAATTTCCCGCATGGTGTTGGTACAGCCCACGGAATTGCCGCTGCGGCGGTAGGGGAGGGGTTCTTCCCTCAGCTCCGGAATATCGTCAATTTCACCACGGGCAAAGGATGCCATTCGCTCCCCGGCGGTGGAAAGCCGGGCCCGAACACCTCCCAGCCGGAAGTCGATGACTTCAAAGCCGTAGGGCTTGTTGGTGGTTTCCCACAGAGTCCGCCAGACCTGGCGAAGGGTCTCCACTGCGTCCATGACAGCCGGAATGTCTTCCGCCAGAGCGGCAGCGGTTTGCCGGTCACCCTCCCGGATGGCGCTGGCGGCGGAGGCATGCCAGCGGCATTTCAGCGCCAGGGTGTGCGCCAGGGCGGTGTAGAAGTCAAACAGGGGGGCATACGCCGGGTTTTCCAGGGCATATCGGGCATATTTTCCCACCAGGGACGCAAAGTGGCTTTCCGCCGGGAAGCCTGCCATATCCTTCTCAAACAGCTGCACCAGGGGATCCTGATATAGAAGAATCTTGCAGGCGTTGGCGGGGTCGTTGCTGTGCTCTTCCATCCCGGGCAGGACATTCAGCTCCGACAGGGACATGAAGGCGTTCCAGTTGCCGTCGCAGCACCGGCGGAAACGGGCGGCAACGGCTTCTTCGTCGAAACCATCCGTGTAGGTCAGCTCACCGTACAGCTGCATTCCCGGCAGGGCGGTCAGAAGATTGCATTCCTGCCCATCGTCGCCCCAGCAGGTGGCAACCACGGTATCCATGCCCTCTTTCCGGCAGGCGGAGAGGGCGGCAACGGTGTTCCGGATGGCATTGGGATAGGCGGGCGCGGGGCCGACCCAGGTCCACAGCCCGCCGGCAAACACAGTTTTTGCCGGGAAACGGCGGTGTTTCTCGATTGCGAATCGGTACATTTCCTCCCGGGACTGGTAGTAGTCCCAGTATACCAGGGTCACCCGGGGATCCACTGCGGCAATGGCGGCGGGGCTTGGATCACCTTCACTGTGGTAGTCTCTTCCATCGATGGCAAAGTACATGTCGCTCCACATCATCCCCTCCAGGCCCAGCTTTTCCGCAATGTCCAGCACCCGGCGGAGATGGCGGCCCATGATATTCTGCGGATTTTCGTAGCCGTGGCGGTGCAGATGGGCGCCCAGCCCCACGCCGTACGCTTCGTCCATGCCCAGGTGGATCCGGCGGGAGCGGTAGGGCGCGGAAGCAGCCTTAAGGAACTGCTCGATGATCTCGTAGGTTTCCTCCCGATCCGGCTCCAGAACCCCTTCATTTTCCCGGACATGATGGTAGGCTGGCCAGCGCACGACCCGATCCAGGTGCCCAAGCGTTTGAATGCAGGGGACAAGCTCAATGCCGAACTGGTACGCGTAGTCGTCCAGGGATTTTAATTCATCATAAGTATATTTCCCGCGCTTGTAGCCGAAGTATGGCTGCTCCGGTACTTCATAGGTGTCCTCGGTGTACATCATTCCCAGGTTCAGACCCATGAGAGCCATTTTCCGCAGGAGGAGCCGCACAGTCTCGGGGGTTAGAACAGCGTTGCGGGAGCAGTCCAGCATTACGCCGGAGCTGCGGAAGGCTGCCCTCTGGCGGATATGGCAGGGAGCCAGGGGCTGAGGGATCAGGCTCAGCGCCCGGTAAAACTGCACCGGCGTTTCCCAGGTGACGGTGACGTGTTCCCCGTCGCAGTCCACCCCAAGGAAGTCGCCTCGCACGGCGATTACGGAAAACGCTTCCCGATAGTTCAGGTCGGAAGAGAGCGCGTCCAGCGCCGCTTCCCAATGTTCAGGGGGCTGCCCGGATACCGTGATTATACTCATAGATGATCTCCTTTCGCCTGCGGATCCCGGCAGGCATTTAATATAAAATAGTTTCATTTTGTCCGGAAGACATCGCCTGGCGGCGATGTCTTTTTCGAAATTACCGGAAAATCGTCTTGTAGGAGCTTCCTGTAAAAGTGTTCGATCCTTTGGAACCGACGTTTTTATCGACATCCGTACAAGTGAATTATGCGCCAAAAACCGGTGAAAAGGAATACCCCAAAAACCAAAAAAATGAAATTCGTCATTTTCTACATTTTATGAACAAATATTTTGTGTGCCATGCACAAAAAACCGGTTTCTTCAAAAAAATGGCAAAAAAAATGTTTTTTTAAATGTTTCCTTTGTGCACTATAAAGTATCCTTTTAGGACTTTCGTGTCTGAAAGAAAGTAATTAAAATATAAATAAATACCTGCGGAAAAAACCGCGGGGATTAAAGAGGAAAGGAATGAGCAAAAGTCTATGGCTGACGTAAAAACCAAAACGAAGCCGGCGAAGATAGAACGGCGCAACCGCTGGACACGGGACGATACAGAGCTGACAATTCTGGCTCTGCCGACCACTGTCTGGTATGTTCTGTTCTGCTATCTTCCTATGTTCGGTGTCATTCTTGCGTTTAAGGACTACAAGATCACAGCGAATGCCAGCTTCCTCACTAGCCTTCTCAACAGTGATTGGGTGGGGTTTGACAACTTCAAGTATTTCTTTACCCTTCCGGATTTCCCGAATATCCTCCGGAACACCATCCTTTATAACCTGGTGTTCATTGTGCTGGACATCGTGCTCCCTGTCACGCTGGCCATTATGATCAGCAACATCTACTCCAAGCGGAAATCAAAGGTCTATCAGACCCTGATGTTCATGCCCCACTTCATGTCCTGGGTCGTGGTCAGCTACTTCGTGTATGCTTTCCTGGTCACCGACAAGGGCCTGGCCAACGGTCTTATCAAGCTCCTGGGCGGAGATCCCGTCAACTGGTACTTTGAGCCAAAATACTGGCCGTTTATCCTGGTATTCATGCACATCTGGAAAGGCATCGGCTACAGCATGGTGGTCTACCTGGCCTCCATCACCGGCATCGATACCAGCCTGTATGAGGCGGCGGTGCTGGACGGCGCTTCCAAGGCTCAGCAGGCGCGCTACATCACCCTGCCATCCCTGCAGTCAATTATCATCATGATGTTCATTCTGGCAGTAGGCCGGATCTTCTCTTCCGATTTCGGCCTGTTCTATCAGGTCACCCAAGGCGCCAAGCAGCCCCTGACATCCGTTGTTTCCACCTTTGATGTGAAAACCTACCTGATGCTGAATTCCCAGGCGGTCAGTCTGGGCAAAACCGCGGCGGCGTCCCTGTTCCAGTCTGTTGTCGGATGCGTTATGATCCTCACCGCCAACGCGATTGTCCGCAAGGTGGACAGCAACAGCGCGCTGATTTAAAGAAGGAGGCGGCTGAATTATGAGCAAGAAAAAAGCAATTACCAATGACAACATGAGCCGGCTGAACCGGATCCATCCCGTTACCAACTTTCTGTTCAACCTGCTGTTCCTGATCCTGGCGCTGGCATGCTTCCTGCCGATCATTTTCATTTTCATCATTTCCCTGACATCCAATGAGGTCATCCGCACGCAGGGTTACCAGCTGTGGGTCACTGCGGAGACCATTTCCGCCGACGCGTATGTTTACCTCTGGGGTCAGCGGGCGACCATTCTCCACGCGCTGTGGATCTCGGTTGAGGTGACAGCCATCGGCACCGTTTTGGGCGTAATCCTTACCTGCCTGATGGGCTATGTTCTGTCCCGGAAGGAGCACAAGCTCAATAACTTCCTGACCATCCTGATTTTCATCCCCATGGTTTTCGGCGGCGGCATGGCTGCCAGCTATGTGGTCAATACCCAGATCCTCCACCTGCGTGACACCATTTGGGTGCTGATCCTGCCGCTGATGGTCTCCAGCTGGAATGTTACCATCTCCCGCACCTTCTTCAGATCCACCATTCCCGACTCCATCATCGAGTCCGCCAAGATGGACGGCGCCACCCAGGCGACCATTTTCGCGAAAATCGTGGTGCCCATTTCCAAACCCGTTCTGGCAACGATCGGTCTGTTCCTTGCCTTCGGCTACTGGAACGACTGGTTCCAGGCTCAGCTGTACATCAGCAACGACAATCTGCGCTCCCTCCAGTCCATGCTGAACTCTATCCAGAACAATATCGAGTATCTGACCAAAAATCCCACCGCAATGCTGACGTCTTCTTCGGATCTGAAGAAGAATATGCCACAGGAAAGTGTCCGTATGGCCATTGCCTTCGTGGTGGCTGTGCCCATCGCCTGCATTTACCCGTTCTTCCAGAAGTATTTTATTTCCGGCCTGACCGTGGGCGCGGTAAAGGGCTGATCGCGATCCCCGCTGCGGGAACATGACCGTATTGAAGCGGATCATCCGCTGCAATAAATAAAAATTTAGGAGGAAAACAAATGAAGAAGTTTCTAGCTCTGCTTCTGGCGGCTGTCATGGTTCTTGGCGTATTCGCCGGCTGCTCCAGCAGCACCAGCAGCACCACCAGCACCACCAGCGCGAACGCCGCTGCTTCCACTGAGGCAGATACGTCCAACCAGACCAGCACAGGTGAGATCCCCACGCTGACCTGGTACATGGTTGGCAGCGGTATGCCGTCCAACATTGACTCCTGGACCGAGAAAGTCAACGCCTATCTGGAAGATAAGATCGGCGTGCATCTGGACATCCAGTGTGTCTCCTGGGGCGACTGGGGTAACCGCCGCACCAACGTCGTTTCCACCAACGAACCCTATGATCTGATGTTCACCGACATGGGCTCCTATGTCAACGATGTGCAGATGGGCGCATTCGCTGACATTACCGATCTGATGAGCGAAGTCCCCGGCCTGACGGATCTGATCCCCGAGGATTACCTGAACGCCTGCAAGATCAACGGCCGTCTGTACGCCATTCCCGCGTACAAGGACTCCTCCATGACCAACTATTTTGTCTGGACGAAGAGCTATGTAGACGAGTACTTCCCCGATTATGCCGACGCCCACACTCTGGCTGATATCACCGAAGGCCTGAAGGCCATGAAGGAAGGCACCGGCGAGGCGCCTGTCCTCCTGAACCAGGACGGTATCTCCTGCATCACCGGCAATAAGTATGACGCTATGGGCCTTGGCTCCATTGGTCTGGGCGTCTCCTACCATTCCGGCTCCACCGAGGTTGTTGCCGTCTACGAGCAGGAAGACGTGCTGGCCGATCTGCGTGTCGTCCACGAGTGGATGGAGGCCGGCTACATCAACTCCGACGCTGCTTACCGGGCAGAAGCCAGCGGCATGTGCGGTCTTGGCATCGCGCAGGGCTGGCCCAGCGCTGCTAAAGGCTGGGGAGAAGGCCGCGGCGCGGATGTCGTAGTTTCCCAGTATGAGGACACCGTTGTGTCCAATGACACTGTACAGGGCTCCATGACCTGTATCTCCGCTTCCTCCTCTCACCAGCTGGAGGCTCTGAAGCTTCTGGAACTGGTCAACACCGATACCACCCTGCGTGATATGCTCGCCTACGGCGAAGAGGGTGTGAACTTCGAGTATGTTGAGGAAGACGGTTATCAGCGGGTCAACAAGCTGAACAGCGACTGGACGCTGGCCGCTTATACCCAGGGCACCTTCTTCGACATGAGCCTGGAGGCCGGTTCTGTAGGCAACCCCTATATCGACGAAGTGAAGGTTCAGAATGAGAACGCGATCGCTTCTCCCGCAATGGGCTTTGTATGCGACACCACCAGCATTGCAGATCAGATCGCTGCCTGCCAGGCCGTGTTTGAAGAGTACAAGTCCCTGATCCTGACCGGCACCGGCGACCCCGATGAGGTTTGCCCTGAGATGATGGCAAAGATGCGCGCTGCCGGCTTCGATGATATTCAGACTGAAGTTCAGGCTCAGTTTGACGCCTGGCTGGCTGAAAACAAGTAAGCATCCGCACCGTTCTCCCGAAAATTCCTGACGCATAATGCGGCGGGGCGATTGCATCCGCAATCGCCCCGTTATGCTGTCAAAAATCCCCTTTGGGGCTTTTTGACAAAGAGACCGCGCCCCGGCGAAAAATGATTTGAATTCTATTCGCCGCCGCGGCGGCGAGCTCTGCGAGGCTTTTGACTGGTTTTCTGGTAAAAATTCAAAGGAAAAAGATATAAAAGACCTATTGACATTATGAAATTCTGTGGTAGAATTCGCCGTAGTTACCTGCTTTTATGCCAGATTTTCCGAAGGGACCTTCGGAAAATGTGTCTTGGAAACAGAAAAACATTTTTTATGTTCAAAAGGAGAGTTTCTAATGAGCAAAATCATTGGCCCGAAAATGAACAATATTCCCTGGCAGAATCGTCCCCAGAACGATCCAATGCCGGTATGGCGGTATACCGGCAATCCCATTATCGGGCGTCACGCGAATGCCCGATCCAACAGCGTATTTAACAGCGCGGTGGTGCCCTTTGGAGATGGGTTTGCCGGCGTGTTTCGCTGCGACAGCCGCTCCATCAGCATGGACATTTTCCCCGGGTTCAGCGACGATGGCATTCACTGGCGCATTGCCGATGAGCCGATAAAATTTGAGGGAGATCCTCTGGTCACCGTCCGGGAGTACCGGTATGATCCCCGGGTGTGCCGTCTGGACGGGAAATACTATATTACCTGGTGCAACGGCTACCATGGCCCCACCATCGGGGTGGGCTGGACGGAGGATTTTCAGACTTTCCATCAGCTGGAAAACGCGTTCCTGCCCTATAACCGCAACGGCGTTCTATTCCCCAGGAAGATAAACGGACGCTACATGATGCTCTCCCGCCCCTCCGATACCGGTCACACGCCCTTTGGTGATATTTTCATCAGCCAAAGCCCGGATCTGACCTTCTGGGGAATGCACCGCCATGTGATGAGCACGGTCAAGGGGGACGAATCCGCCTGGCAGTCCACCAAAATTGGCGCGGGTCCCGTTCCGATCGAGACCGATGAGGGGTGGCTGCTGATTTACCACGGCGTAATCACCACCTGCCAGGGCTATGTGTACCGGATGGGTGCGGCGCTTTTGGATATTGACGAGCCATGGAAGGTGCTTTATCGCTCCAAGGATTATATTCTTGCTCCTTGTGAGCCGTATGAGCTGATGGGGGATGTCCCCAACGTTATCTTCCCCTGCGCCACCTTGTGCGACGCTGCTACCGGACGGATCGCTATTTACTACGGCTGCGCCGACACCGTCACCGGATTGGCGTTTACCACTGTGGATACGCTGATCAACGATATCAAAGAGAACAGTCTGTGAGGTAATCGCAAATGTACTTTATCGAGGAACGAATTCAGGTTATCTGCAACCAGATGAAGCTGCTCCGGTTCCGGGATCCCACCCCTCTGACCAGGTGGACGTATAAGCCAGGACTCTTTTTCCATCCGGAGGAGGCGGAGGGCGGCGCCCCGTGGCAGGACTTTGACTGCGAAACCATGCGGTTTTATTCCGAATATGACGGCAGCGACCAGTTCGAGGGCAAATTTCTGGGGCACAAAGGCGATTTTCACGGTATCCAGGGCGGTCACTACTGGTTCCGCGCCAATGTCACGATTCCGGAAAAGTATGCCGGAAAGTCTGTCTGGATGAAAATTCATACCCAGATCGAAGAGTGGGATGACGGCAAAAACCCCCAGTTCCTGATTTTTTTGAACGGCGAGCCGGTGCAGGGCGCGGATATGAACCACCGGGAGCTTCTGCTGGTGAAGGAGGCACAGGGCGGCGAAACCCTGCGGCTCGATGTTCAGGCCTACACCGGTACCCTCCATCGGGAATTCTGCTTCCGGACGGAGCTGTTTCATCTGGATGAGGAGATCCAGCGGTTTTATTATGACGTCCAGGTTCCTCTGTGGGCACTGGCCCGGATGGATCCGGACAGCAAGAACCGGATGGATATCCGAACCGTCCTCAACGATACCGTTGACCTCCTGGATATGCGCGTCCCCTACTCTGAGGATTTCTATGCTTCCCTGCGGGAGGCCATTGCCTACGAGCAGGAGAACCTGTATGGGAAGATGGGCGGATGGAATGAGGTGATCGCCACCTGCATCGGCCACACCCATATTGACGTGGCCTGGTGGTGGACCGTTGCCCAGACCAAGGAAAAGGTGGTTCGCTCCTTTGCCACCGTTCTCAAGCTGATGGAGGAGTATCCCAGCTACAAGTTTATGTCCAGCCAGCCGGTGCTGTACTATTTCCTGATGCAGCGCTATCCCGAGCTGATGGCGAAAATCAAAGACCGGGTCAAGGAGGGCCGCTGGATTCCCGAGGGTGGCATGTGGCTGGAAGCCGACTGCAATCTCACCTCCGGTGAAAGCCTGGTTCGGCAGTTCCTTCACGGCAAGCGGTTCTTCCGGGAGGAGTTCGGCGTTGACAACCGGATCCTGTGGCTGCCGGACGTGTTTGGCTACTCCGGCGCCCTGCCTCAGATCATGAAAAAGTCCGGCATCGACTACTTCATGACCACAAAGCTTGCCTGGAACCAGATCAATAAAATCCCCAACGACACCTTTATTTGGCGAGGAATTGACGGCAGCGAGGTGCTGACCCACCTGATCACCACCGTGGGCGAGGATCAGGACGTGAAGAAGAGCTTTTTCACCACCTACAACGGCGCTCTGGATCCCCGATCCATTATGGGCGGCTGGGAGCGTTACCAGAATAAGGAGATCAACAATGATATTCTGATCTCCTACGGCTACGGTGACGGCGGCGGCGGCCCCACCCGGAAAATGCTGGAGATCTCCCAGCGGATGGAGAAGGGCATCAAGGGCGTGCCCATGGTTCGCCAGGAAAGCCCACTGACCTACTTCCGGGAGCTGGAAGAGCGGGTGAAGGATAACCGCCGTCTGGAAACCTGGGAAGGGGAACTGTACTTCGAATACCACCGGGGCACCTACACCTCCATGGCTCGGAATAAGCGGAGCAACCGGAAGAGCGAGCTGATGATGATGGATCTGGAGACCCTGGGCGTCCTGGCCGATGACTACCCCGCCGAGGCGGACACCCGGCTGTGGCGGGATATTATCCTCTTAAACCAGTTCCACGACATTCTACCCGGCAGCTCCATTGCCGAGGTATACGAGGTCACCAAAAAGGAATATGAAGCGCTTACGGAGGAAGTCCAGGGACTGATCGACCAGCGGCTGGATCGCCTTGCGGGAGCCGGCAGCGGCGTCACCGTGTTCAACACTCTGGGCTTTGACAGAAGCGATGTCGTAAACGTGGGATCCTTGAAAGCTTCCGCCCTGACGGACGGTACGAAGGTCTACCCCGTCCAGCAGACGGCAGACGGCGCGGTGGCCTACCTGCGGGATCTGCCCTCCAAGGGCTGGCGAACCTACGGCGTCAGCGAGATGGAAGCGGTATCCCCCTTCCGCCGCATTGACGACCACCATTTGGAGACCCCGTTCTATTCGATCGCTCTGGACGGTAACGGCCACTTCACCTCTATTTTTGACAGGGAAAGTGACCGGGAGGTTCTGAAACCCGGCAGCGTAGGCAACATGCTCCGGCTGTATGAGGACAAGCCCATGTACTACGATAACTGGGATGTGGACATGTTCTATACGGAGAAATCCTGGGAGGTAAACGACCTGGAAAGCTTCCGCTGGACAGAGGACGGTCCCGTCCGTACCACCCTGGAGCTGACCTGGAAGTGCAGCCGCAGCACCGTCTGTCAGAGGATCCATTTCTATGCCGACACCCGCCGGATCGACTTTGAAACCGTGGCGGACTGGAAGGAGCACCAGCATCTGCTGAAAGCGGAATTCCCGGTGGACATTCACAGCGACGAAGCCACCTTCGACATTCAGTTCGGCAACCTGACCCGGAAGGTTCACACCAACACCAGCTGGGATAAGGCCCGGTTTGAAAGCTGCGGCCAGAAGTGGATGGATTTCTCCGAGGGCGGCTACGGCGTGAGCCTTCTCAACGACTGCAAGTACGGCCACTCCGTCCGGGAGGGCGTCATCGGCCTGACCCTCATTAAGTGCGGCGTGGATCCCAACCCCAATGCCGACGTGGAAGAGCACCGCTTCACTTACGCTCTGTATCCCCACAGCGGTACCTGGAAGCAGGCCGGAACGGTTCAGGAAGCCTACCAGCTTAACCAGCCCGCCTACGCTGTCACCTCCGGAGAAGCCGGGAAGGAATACAGCTTTGCTTCCGTGGATGCGCCCAACGTGGTATTGGAGACGGTAAAGCAGGCGGAAAACGGCTGCGGCACCGTGCTGCGGATGTACGAAAGCCAGAACTGCCGGACAAAGGCTACGCTGACCGTACCTGCGGCCTACCGCGCCGCTTACAGCGCCAACCTGATGGAGGAAAAGGAAGCGCCGCTTCCCCTGGAAAACGGCAAGGTGACCTTCTCCATCAAGCCATACGAAATTCAGACCATCCTTTTGGAAAAGTGATCGCGAAACGGCTTCCCGTAATGCCAGGGAGGCCGTTTTTTGCTATGTGGCGTCGCTTTGAAAAAAAGGTTGTCTTTTTGAGAAAAATGCGGTATAGTAAAAGAACTGTGATTGGAAGGAGAAAATCCCATGGCTTGGCTGGAAATCACCCTTTTGACAGCGGGAAAGGATGTGGAATCCGTTGCCGCCGCGCTGACCGCCCAGGGCTTTGACGATCTGGTGATCGAGGATCAGGCGGAGATTGAGCGCTTTTTAGAAGACAACCGGGCATACTGGGATTATATTGACGAAGCACTGCAAAAGAAGCTTCAGGGGCTGTCCCAGATCCGGCTGTATCTTCCCGGCGACGACGGCCCGTCCCTTGCCGCGTTGGAGCGGTTTGCCGAAGAGCGGGGGCTGACCCTTACCAAAAATCCCCTGCCGGATACCGACTGGGAGGAGGACTGGAAGAGGAATTATCCTCCCCAGACCGTGGGCAGCCGTTTCCTGGTGCTGCCCTACTGGCTTTCGGATACGCCCACCCAGGGCAGACTCCCGGTCATTCTGGATCCAGGGCTGACCTTCGGCACCGGAGCCCATCCCTCCACCCAGATGGTGATGGAGGCTATGGAAACCGCTGTAAAACCGGGGATGACCTGCCTGGATCTTGGCAGCGGCAGCGGGATCCTGTCCATTGCCGCGCTGCGGCTGGGAGCCAGACGGGCTGTGGGTGTGGACATTGACCCGAAGGCGGAGGACGCCGCCCGGGAAAACGCCGGATATAACGGCTACAGCAGTCCGGAATTTACCGCGCTGACCGGCAACGTGCTGGAAGACTGTACCCTAATGGAGCGCCTGGAAGCCATTCAGGCGGATGTGGTGCTGGTGAATATTGTGGCGGATGTGATCATCGCCCTGGCGCCTGCGCTGCCCGGGCTTTTGAACGCGGAGAGCACCCTGATCCTTTCCGGAATTCTGGATATCCGTCTGCCGGAGGTGACCGCCGCGCTGGAACGCGGGGGGCTGAGGGTTTTGACGGTTCGGGCGAAGGAAGACTGGCGCTGCGTCACCGCCGGCTGGAAAGAAACTTAAGGAGCATACTATGAGAATTCCCTATCGTACCAAGCGAATGCTGCATCGTTTGGGAGTCATTTTGCTGATCCTCCTGGTTCTGGCGATCCTGTGCTGGATCTGCTGGGTCACCTGGCTGAACCGATTCGTGGTCTATGGCAGGGATGGCAAGGTTACGCTGGATTTCGAGGCTTCGGAGGATATCCCCGGGGTGGTTGCCGTGCCGCCTGCGGCTCAGGGCGAGGTGCCCATCTTCTTTAACGAAGGCGCCGACGCGGTGGAGTTGAGCAACGCCCTCACCCAGTTCAGCGGGTATTACATCAGCTATAATGATCTGAGCACAAATATTGCCGGTGTTCGGGAAAATCTGAATTTGGTTCCGTCCGGGACGGCGGTGATGATCGAGCTGAAAGGCGGCTATGGTTCCTTCTATTATAGCTCCAGCCTTCCGGACTCCATTAGTTCTGCCAGCGTAGACATTGCGGCGGTGGACGAGCTGATCGCCACCATGAAAACCAAGGGCTACTATCTGATTGCCAAGGTCTCCGCGTTCCAGGACTATAACTTTGGTCTGAACCATGTTTCCAGCGGCCTTCCGCTGGTGGGGCTGCCATATCTGTGGATGGACGATGAAGGCTGCTACTGGCTTAAGCCCTCGGATCAGATCACCTTGAACTGGGTCACATCTATTGTGAATGAGCTGAAGGATCTGGGCTTCCATGAGGTGGTGCTGGCCAACTTCCGGTTCCCCAATTCGGAGAAGTATTCCTACAGCGATGACAAGGAGGCGGCTCTGCAAACCGCCGCCCAGACCCTTTTGACCAGCTGTTCCTCTGATAACTTTACCCTTTCCTTTGGCGTTGCCACCGCCAGCTTCCCCCTGCCGGAGGGCAGATGCAGGCTGTACCTGGAAAATGTGGAAGCAAAGGATATCCAGACCCAGGCAGCGCAGGCGGTCGTTGCGGATCCCCAAGCCCAGCTGGTGTTCATCGGCTCCACCAACGATACCCGGTACGACGAGTACAGCGTTCTCCGGCCCATTGAATTGGCGGAAGTGGTAGAATCCCAGAAATCGGATACTGCGGCAAACGAGCCGGAAACAACACCGGCGG
This sequence comes from uncultured Oscillospiraceae bacterium, assembly GCA_964499615.1. GTDB lineage: Bacteria > Bacillota > Clostridia > Oscillospirales > Oscillospiraceae > Faecousia. The sequence goes on along the minus strand of CAZCLX010000048.1, from coordinate 162 downwards.
AAGGATAAACACATCAGCGAACTTCCCGAAGGAGGTTCGCTGATGCGTTTACTGTGAAAGTCTCTGAAAAGATGCAAAATATCAAACTTTTCCTGACTTTCACAGTAAGGGAAACTCTGAACAAATCGTCTGCGGCTGGATGGCGGATCTTTTGTCCCATCC
>CAZCLX010000047.1:0-12725 GCA_964499615.1 uncultured Oscillospiraceae bacterium | reverse complement strand
TCCTTTTGATTGGGTTATTACATCTCTGGCAGGATGCAATCCAATCATACAGGATAGCTCTTCTTTTTTCAATTTGAAAACTACCGGGCTTCTTTATCTGCCACATAAAAAAGTGATTGACCCATGTTTTTTCAACGCAGCCTAATGATTGCCAGCAAAAAAACTTGCATAATGATTCCAATTGTGCTACCATAAACAGGTATTCGTCAGGAATCCTTACTCAGGCAAACATGACTGACGGATAAACGTATTTACAAGCCTGGGGGCATTTTTTATGAAAAAAAAGCAGTTGATTCGCGTGGGTGCTGCGGGAATCGGCGGTGCGGTCATTTTGGGAACCGGGACTTTTTTCTTGACCCATGTTTCTATTGATGGGCAGTTTTATCCCAAAAACGCGGAGCAATACGACCTTACGACCCATTTGCTGACCCAAGAAGAATACTACGAAATCTGTGACCGTTTCCCAGAATCCCAGATCCTATGGACGGTTCCATTTCAGGGTCAACGGTATCCCTTGGATACAAAATCCATCACCGTCCAAACCCTTACAGAAGCTGAGGCAGAAAGCCTGGATCTTCTTCCGGATTTGCAGCTTGTAGACGGTACCTCCTGCGAGGATCTGTCCGCACTGCTCTATCTACAGCACCGCAGACCAAGTATAGAAGTCCTCTACCGCGTCAGTATTGGGGAGCAAAAATTTGATAAGGACGTCCAGACGATCACGGTACCGAATGCCGACGCGGCAGAACTGGAGCAAATGATTCCGTTCCTCTCCAAGCTTCATTCAGTTTCTTTGGAAGGCTCCTTGCCGGAACCGGATGCCATTGCCTATCTTATGTCAACTTTCCCCAATGTCGATTTTTGTTTTACGCTGGAAAAATGGGGGCAGCGGTTTTCTCAGGACGTTCAAAGCATTGATCTTTCCGCTGCTCCGGTAACCAAAGAGGAACTGGATCAAATTCTTCCGCTGCTGCCTCAGCTAAAAGAAATCAATTTAAACGGTACTCCTTTGACGGATAAAGAATTAAAGACACTTGCCGCCCAGTTTCCTGACACCTTTTTTCTATGCACTATGGATTTTGCCGGGCAATCTTTTTCCACAGACGAGGAAGAAATTGATATTTCTGGTTGTCTTATCACGGCAAAGGATGCGGAATCCACACTTGCCTTCTTTCCTAAGCTTAAGAAGCTGATCATGTCATACTGCGGCATTGACAACGAGACAATGGATGCGCTGAATAAACGTCACCCAGAGGTTTCCATCGTTTGGACTGTACAGATTGGACGAGATGCCGTCCGCACTGACGCAAAATTTTTCTTCCCTGCCGGAGTCAAGGAAACGGAGATGCCATGGGACGAGCACCTGGTAAACCTTCGATACTGTACCGAAATGGTTGCTGTGGATCTCGGTCATTCCCATGCCACAAACTGCGAATGGGCAAAATACTTAACCCACCTGAAATACCTGATACTTGCGGATACGGAAATCTCCGATCTGAGTCCGCTGTCTGAGCTGAAGGAATTGATCTATCTGGAAATCTTCCGCACGAAAGTTACGGACTACACACCCTTGCTGGGCTGCACCGCGCTTCAGGATCTTAACATCGGTACCACCTACGGAGATCCCGAGCCCCTCAGCCATATGACATGGCTGCACAATCTGAAATGGAATCGGGGTGCCGATATTCCCGAAACACGGGAGCGGGTGCTGATGCTTCCGGAGCAGCTGCCTGATACGAATGTATGGATCATTAACGACGGATTAAATATCGGTCAAGCCTGGCGGTATTTGCCTAACTATTATGTTTTTCGGGATATCATTGGCGGAAGTTTTTTTAATCAGCTCTCGACTAGCGATTATTGGGGCAACGGTGATACCTACTGGATTCTTTCCTGTGCCCATAATGACAACCGTTTCGCAGGTGACGTTTTGGCGGAGATCGTTCGTAAACGCATCGATAAAGGGCTTCCTATCCCCGGTGTTAAAAATATAGGAAGTGAAAAAGCTGAGATCCTGTATCAGTCGCTGTGTAATTCCCAGCCCTGATTCACGATTGGGAGTATGGAAATGGAAAGAGGAAAAAGAACGGTCCTTTGTTGGGCTTCCGCCGGTGCAGTGCTCAGTCTGTGTGTGCTGATCACCGTTTTCTGCGGTCTCAAGAGCCACCCCCGGTTTCTTGCAAGCCCCTCTAAAGTAATGAATGCCGCCGAGGAAGTTTTGAATTGCGCACGCGCCGGAGATTTGGGGTCTCTGAGCAAGCTGCTCTATGGTGAACCAAGCTTGGGTAATGTCCAAAGCAGGGATAGCAGTGCCCAGAGCATGATCTGGTACGCTTATCTGGAAAGCATTCAATATTCGGTCTCCGAAACGATTGATGCCACAGATACCGGAGTTTCTCTGAGCGTCACCGTCACCTGCCTGGATATTTCCACGGTGATTGAATCTCTGAAAGACGCCGCGCCGGCTTTGATGGCGCATAAAGCCAGTCAAATAGACGATGAATCCATAATCTATGACGAGTCCCACAATTACCGGGAAGCATTTGTAGCTGAGGTTCTCCAGGACGCGACGGAACAAATCCTTCAGAAGCAACCTCAAACTGCAGAGCACGAAGTCACGCTCCAGCTTGTTCGGTCAGATGAAGATTGGCAGGTCGTTCCCACCGACGAGCTGCTTCAGCTGCTGACAGGATTTGTTTCAGAGTAAGAGGTGACCTGGATGACTTTAAAAAATTACAGTACTGGAATACTGGCGGGTGTGCTGCTGATTTCTGTGATTCTGGTAGCGCTACTGGGGATACAGCCAGTCGGGCAGACAAAGGCGCGAAGTGCCTCTCCCCTCCCCGTCTCTGAGCAATTCAGTACGGAAATGGAAAATCGTCTGAATGAGATCGTTTTCGGCGAGGTCGCCATCAAGAAAAAAGTCTATACCATCAGTGACAGTGCTATTGCCGCTCCAGCGCCTGATCAGACCTGCTACGGCGAAGCTGAGACAGCTTCCGAACTTCAGTGGCTTCTTGAGAAAGCAGAGCCGCTTCTGGAAGGGCAAACACTGTACTTCTCCTTGGATAAGAAACTCGCCCCCGGCAGTACCGTTCATTATTATTTGGATGATACCATCTTTGCGATCACATGGAAAGAAGAGATACAGCGATCCATTTTTACATTTTCTGAAATCAAGTTGCTTCACCCCTCTCAGTTCCGGCGCTACCTGTCCGGCGGCGAGTTTGCGTCCGGTACCCTGTCCCGGACTTCAGAAATGGCAAAGGATGTTAACGCGGTGGTTGCGTGCAGCGGAGATTACTATTCCTACCGGCGAAAGGGGATCACTGTCATAGGCGGTATTGTACAGAAAGCCATCTCCGGTGTCGCGGACATCTGCTTTATTGACCGCAACGGTGACTTAATTTTGGAGCGGGGTTTGGCTTTCGATACCCCAGAGGAGGTACAGGCGTACGTTGACAAGCATGATATCAATTTCAGCCTGTCTTTTGGCCCAATCCTCATCAAGGATGGCGTAAATTGCTGCCCCAAGAATTACTCCCTTGGAGAAGTGCTAATAGGCTACCCCAGGGCGGCACTTTGCCAAATGGGCAAACTGCATTACCTGTTCGTCACATCCAACATGGAACTTCATTATTATGGGAATCTAAGCATGGCTGAATTTGCCGAATGCCTGATGCAAACCGGCTGCATCCACGCATACGCGCTGGACGGCGGCCAAACCGCTACGATTGTCATGAATAATGAAGTGATCAACAATGTGAATTATGGAAGTCAGCGCTACATCAGTGATATCATTTACTTTGCGACAGCAAAACCGGCGGAGGAGAAGCAAGAATGAATCAAGTTGCTTTTGTTTTGGAAGATTTCACGCTTTACTGGTACTCTTTGATCCTTGCCTTGTCAGTGGCTGCGGGTATTTGCTTTTTTATGGCTTGCTGCGCCAATCGTGGGATCTCTGCCCTGTACGGCGCTGGGACGGTACTGCTGTCCCTGGGTCTGGGGCTACTGTTTTCCAGACTGCTGTATTGGAATTGCCGGGCAGACAGCTTCAAAACCCTTTTCCAGGCGCTGACGACTCCTTCTTCCACAAGCTTTGCGCTTGCAGGCGCATTTCTTGGCTGCGGCACTACGGCACTGATTATGAAGAAGCGTTCCGGGGGGCTGTTCAAGCTGATGGATTGCTTCAGCGTGGCAGGATGCGGTGCTATTGCCCTTGGCCGGCTAGGAAATTTTTTTACATCCTTTGACCGCGGCCCAATTGTTACGGAGCTAACAAGTCTCCCCTGGGCATACCCGGTACTAAACAGCACCTCCGGTTTCCCGGAGTACCGATTTGCCACATTTCTTTTCCAGGCAGTTCTTGCCGGAGCGCTGTTCCTAGTGCTCAGTGTCCTTTTCTTCTCCCGCCGTACCAGACGCGTCATGGCAGACGGTGACATCACCCTCCTTTTTCTGATGGTGTACTGCGCTTCTCAGATCATTCTGGACAGCACCCGCTACGATTCACTGTATCTGCGAATCAACGGATTTGTCAGCATGGTTCAGATCCTGGCAGCGGTGGGACTGGCTGCCTCCATTATCCTGTTTGCATGGAAGGCCGCGAAAGCCCGTGGAATTACCAAAGGGATGGTTGCCGCATGGATCGCCATCGCGGCTCTTTTCGGCGGTGCGGGCTACATGGAGTATTTTGTTCAGCGGCACGGAAATCTTGCCTTCTTTGCCTACGGCATCATGGAACATTGTCTTGTTGGAATTGTTGCTATTACACTCCTCCTTTGGAAAAAGGCGCTGAAATCAAGCCAAAATTAAAATTCCCCCTGGATCATGAAAACCCAGGGGATTCATTTTTATACTATTTTTTGATAAAATGGTGTCATTTTTGGTATTTTCGAAATAGAAAATACCAAAAATTCATCGCATTGATCTTCATATCAAAATGTTCAATCCTTCGGATTAAATATTTAGATTGAATAAGTATTACTTACTAAATACGAATCGGTAATAGTCATTACGAAGGACCTGGGCGGAGAAGTCGAACCTGGAAGCAACGAAGCGGTTCATGTTCTCCACATAGTCCTCGGAAACCTGCTCCTCCGGCGCCTGGTAACGGATTTCCTGGGTGTTGGAATTGAACCAGACCTGATCCGTCAGGAAGCTGTGGTCAATCAGCACCGCAATATGGGGGCCGTCGGAAAACACATCCGTGCCGGCAAGAAGCCGGGAATCGTACTCGATTCCCCACAGGTTCAGAATCGTGGGCAGCACATCCACATTGCAGCAGTATTCATTCACCTCAATAGGCTCGTCCAAACCGCCGACCCAGAAAATCAGATCCGACTTGTATGCTCCAAAGAAATCCTCAGGCTGATCGATCATTCCAAAATACTGCTTTTTCATCAAACCGTAGGGAAAATGGTCGCCTGCAAGAACGATGGCAGTCTTATCAGCAACTCCCTCCTCCTCCAGCCTCTGCAAAAGATACTCCATTGCCAGATCCAGCTCAATGTTGCATGCCAGATATGCTTTCTGGTTCATGTCGTAGTCAGGGATATCTTTTACAAGATCAAAATTCTTGTTCGCAATGCCATTAACGGACGGATCATACACATAGTGACCGGAGAATGTCATGTAATAGGCGTTGAATTGAGGTTCATGCAGATAATCATCCACGGATTGTTCCATCATTTCCAGATCCGAGGAAGGCCAATAATTCGTGAAGTTCATGCCCCTTCCGGTAAACTTCATCTGGTAGCCAAGATTCGGGTGGGACTGATCCCGGCCATAGTAAGTAGCCCAGTTATTATGGTATCCCCAGCCGGAGATCCCAAGCTGCTCCGCGAAAGCGTTTCCCACAGTAAAGGGCAGATAATGGGTCGCGGACAAAAGCATACTGGAATTTTCCTTGTCACGGGAGCTGTCAGGATAAAGCCCCTGAAGCAAAGCGTATTCGCCGTCAATGGTGGTATTGGGAAAGGAATTGTAAAAGTTTCGGAACAAAAATCCCTCGTGAGTCAGCTTATACAGCGTAGGCGTAATGGTTTCATCCACTGCGGCGGGTGAGAAGCTTTCCGCGCAGATGAGTATCAGATTGTAATCCCGAAGCATACCGGTATACTCATTCTGATTTGTCGCGGGCATTTGGGAACAATATTCATTGAGCGCGATCAATCGTTCATCCGTCGTGGAAGCGCTCAGTGTGTCAAAATCAATGTCCAACGCATTGCAGACCGTAGGCGCCGGAACGGTTTCTTCTTCCGTAATATTTCCCGGTTCTCCTTTTTCAAGCGCGGGAACAGTTTGCTCCGGAATTACCAGAAGCACATTCTCACTCTGGGGATCCTTCGTATGGGTCAGCTCAAGATAAAACGTCATGGGAACACCAAACCGCTCCATTGTCTGAGCGGTAGTGCATTTTGTGCTGGTAAAGAAATAATAATTGGAGTACATTTCTCTGCTGCCCCGGCAGATATCCCAGCAGGTCAGCGCAAGAAGACCCGCCGCCAGCAATGCCGGAATGGCCCGGAAAATCCAGCCTGGCCTCGCCATGGCATTCAGCTTACGAATCAGTATAAGAACAGCAATGGGCACCAGCAGTGCCAGGATCCATACGATGTGATCCTTCATGGTGGTAAGAGTCTCCCGCCAGAACTGGCTCAACGCATCGCCACCCATTCCCATCTGAGACACGGAGTATGGTGTGCCGAAGATAAAACAGTATACCAGCTGACTGCCGTACACAATGGTCAGGACAGCGGAAAGAAGCATACTCACCGGAAAGGCAGCTCGCCGCGGAAGCAGGTATATCACAAAGGCAAGCACCAATCCGATGGCAGTGCAAAAGCCCAAAGCAAACCGAAACGCCCCTTTAAACTGACCGTACATACCCGCGTGGGTCAATATTTCCCAATAGACCATGGCAAAAAGCCAATATACGCCGATTCCCCATTTCTTCCAATTTGTTGACTGCATAATTGCTTCCCTTCCCTATGTTTCTGCGTTTCGGTAAATCATACCACGATCCTGTTGAAAATGCAACCAATTGTATCTCGATGCTGGCAGGATTCCGCAAGCATGGTACCTAAGATGTATCGCCCGGGGGCACTACACCTCCGAGCGATAAACGGCCCAAATCAGTATGGCTTTACCGGAATAATCCCGGACGCCAGAATGTAAGCAAGGATTCCGCTGCCGCCCATGCAGGCAAAGATGACAAATCCCAGGCGAACCACCGTGGGATCGATGTTAAAATACTCCCCTATCCCAGCGCAGACACCGGCAATCATTTTTCCTTCCCCGGATCGGTACAGTTTCTTATTCATATTACTTCCTCTTTTTTCATTGGTGACTTTAATGTTTTTAGAAAGGTTTTTTGATCGCATGAAATGCGGTAGCTTTCTATTGCTTTTTGTATGGTTTTGTTGTGCACCCATGGATCCAGGCGGTGCTGGGTCAAATATGGGATTGCATCATCATACTGCTTTGCCAGGGCCGTCGCGAAGTACCAGGCAGCCATCATCCGAATATAATATTCCTCCCGTTGGACAGCAGCAACCCAGGATAGATATTCCGGTGAAAAATCCTCATCCAAATAATGGGCCATCAGCATTCCGATCCCAAAGCGCACCGTACAGGGGTGCTCCGAACGGAGCCAATTGGGAATATGGTTCAAAAGCTCCTCTCTATGTTTCCGAAACACCTTGGGGCTGAGCTGATCGCAGGTCGCCCAGTTATCCACATATGGCAGGAACTCCTCCACCAGAGCTATGGTCTTTCCGAAATCCCGGCACCGCTCCAGGCAAAAAGCGTGAACCTGGTTTTCTTCAAAGTACCGGTGCGGGAGGCTGTGAAGAAATGCTTCCGGCTCCGGTATTTCTTTCGCAATCCGGCGAAGCTCCGGGGTTCGGACACCGATAATGGTTTCTTTGGGAATATTGGGGATCAGCCTTGCCAGAAAATCCCGATAATGCGGGTCCTGGGCGGAGAAAAGCTCATCTAAAAGATCATGCATCTTTAATTCATCCTCCCGGTGAGCTTCCGGGCCAGCGCCGCAAGAGCCTCATGATCCGGAAAGGCATCCAGCTGGGCAATGGCAAGATCCGTATATTTTTCCACAAGAGATCCACACTTTTCCACACCATATAGCCGGACAAAGGTGTTTTTTCCTTCATCCACGCCTACGGCCTTTCCCAAAGTCTTCTGGGATCCGATCACATCCAGCATATCGTCCCGGATCTGAAACGCCAGTCCCAGCAGTCCGGCAAAGCCTGCCGCCGCCTGGATCTGCTCCTGACTGCCGCCTCCGGCAATTGCGCCAAGGACACAGGCGGCATTGATCAGGCGTCCGGTTTTGCGGCTCTGAATATCTAGAACCTCCTGCTCGGAGCATACCCGCTCCTCGCTCATCATGTCCAGCACCTGACCGCCTACCATTCCCAGGGATCCAGCACACTCGCTGAGAACGCCAATCGCCGTTGCCAAATCGGTGGGGTTACTCAGTCTGGCGGTGGCCGCCATAGCGAAAGCGTCGGTAAGCAGGGCATCCCCGGCCAAAACCGCCATAGCTTCCCCGTATACCTTGTGATTTGTCAGCTTCCCCCGGCGGTAATCGTCATTATCCATACACGGTAGGTCGTCGTGGATCAGGCTGTATGTATGAATCATTTCCACAGCAGCGGCAAACGGTACCGCCTGCTCCCAACTGCCGCTGCACATCCGACAGAATTCAAATGTCAGTCCCGGTCTAAGCCGCTTGCCTCCAGCAAAAAGGCTGTATTCCATAGCATCGAACAGAGGCGATTGGGGTTCGCTGTGAAGCGGACGGTAAAATTCTTCCAAATAAGCTTCAATATATTCCCTGTACTGGCGAAACCGGTCATCACACCCCATCCTGGAAGTCCTCCTCCACTGGGGATCCGTCAGAAGACGCCATAATCTTTTTGACCTGGATCTGTGCCTCATCCAGCAGCTTTTCACAGCTGCGGACAAGCTCGGTGCCCTCCTGAAACAGTTTCATGGATTCCTCCAGGGGAACATCTCCCTTCTCCATTGCCCGAACGATTTGTTCCAGGCGCTCCATGGACTGCTCAAACGTCTTTGCTTTACCGCTCATAATGAAATCTCCTTACCGGTCACCTCCGCAAGGAGGGTTCCGTCCGATAATGTGACGGCGATCTTATCTCCAATCTCTGTCTGTGTCGCAGAGCGCAGAATACATCCGTCCCCGTCCTTTGCCACGGCGTAGCCCCGGGCAAGAACCTTCAATGGGCTCATTGCGTCCAGCTTGGAAACGCTGGCAACAAAACGGCGTTTTTTTTCACCAATCGTCTGATTTTCTGCGGAAATCAGACGGTTTTTCAGCAATTTTAGTGTATTTCCCTTCTGCTCCAAGTAGCCGGTGGGGCTTTTCAGCACAGGAGATGAAGCATAACGCCCAAGCTGCTGCCGGGAAACCTTCAGCTGACGGCTTAAGGATGCCGCCATGGAAGCGGACATTGCGTCCAGATTTTGGAGAAGTGCCTCCCGGTCTGGAACCGCAAGCTCCGCCGCGTTGGACGGCGTCGCTGCCCGAAGATCAGCCACATAGTCGGAAATCGTCACGTCCGGCTCGTGCCCCACAGCGGAAATTACAGGAATTTCGGAATCATAAATTGCCTGGGCAACCAGTTCATCGTTGAATGCCCACAGGTCCTCAATGGAACCGCCGCCTCTGCCAACGATCAGCAGATCCGCAAGCCAGTACCGGTTGGCATAGCGGATTGCCGCGGCAATCTCTCCAGGAGCTTCCGCTCCCTGGACACGGACGGGCAGCAGCCTCACGTTAGACAGCGGGAACCGTTTTTGCAGGATTCTCAGCATATCATGAACTGCCGCTCCCGCGGAACTGGTGACGATACCGATGGTGCCGGGATATTTCGGCAGGGGCTTTTTATGAGCCGGATCAAACAGGCCCTTGGCTGTCAGCTTCTTTTTCAGCTGCTCAAAAGCAGCATACAAATCCCCTACCCCATCCACCGTCAGATTGGTGCAGTAGAGCTGATAGGCACCGTCTCTGGGGTAAACGGAAATTTTGCCAAGGGCGATCACCTGCATCCCGTTTTCCAGGCGGAACCGAAGGCGCAGGGCGTTTCCTTTGAACATGACGCATTTCAGCGCTGCACCCTCATCCTTCAAGGTAAAATAATGATGTCCGGAAGGATACATTTTGTAATTACTGATTTCACCCCGGACTGCCAGCTGGGCAAGATTCGGATCCGCATCCATCCGGGTTCGAATATATTCGTTAATCTGGGTGATTGATAGGATCTGCATTCATTGTACCTCACTGCGGTATGCCAGCACCGCGACGCCCATAGCGTTGTCCGTGGAATATTGGGGCTGGGCAAAAACCGGGTTAAAAGGCGCCATCACGCTACGCAGCATAGAATTGCAGGCAACCCCTCCGGAAAACACTATCGGAAGTCCGGGATGCTTTTCCAGCGCCTGGGCAGTAGCCTTTGCCACCGCGCCGGAGACACATCTTAAAGCATATGCTGCCGTCTCCTCCGGGCTTCCTACCCGGCTGTAAAATTCCATTACCTTATTTTGTACACCGGACAATGAGAAGCTGCCATCCCGGCATTTCACCGGGAAAACCTCCCGCATCGACGCCCCGGCACACAATTTGTCCAGATGCTTTCCGGAGGGAAACGGCAGATCAAGAAGCTGTCCGGTGCGGTCAATCAGCTGACCCGCGGAAATGTCCGTGGTTCCGCCGATTTTTTCGCAGAAAACATTTTTCCCCTCCGGCTTCACCAGAAGAAGCTCCGTGGTTCCCCCGGAAAGGTGCCATGCAAGATAGGGCGCATCCATCAGATCCAGCCTTCCGGCACTCCACAGCGCCGCGGCGATGTGCCCTTGTTGATGGGATACCTCTATAAGCGGTACTTCCAGGGCATCCGCGAGAAGCTTCCCGTGAGCATAGCCAACCAGAAAGCAGGGCATATAGCTGCCCTCAACCGCCCGGGGTCGAGTGCTCACCGCAACGGCGCCGATTTCACCTTTGTGGAAATCGGAAAACAGCCTGCCGGAAAGCTCCGGCAGGCTCTTGATATGGGCAAAAACAGCATCCGACTGGCGAAGCCCCAGCTGCCCTTTCCCCACCGGGAGAGGCTTGGAGCAGTTTTCCCCAGTGGTCCCGTCATACCATGCAATAGACGTAGTGTAGTTGCTGGTATCGATTCCTATTGTCCGCATCCGCTTCCCTCAGATACTGGAAGACTCCGGGCAAATGTGCCCAAAATTCCGTTGACAAACGCACCGGTTTCGTCTCCGTCATATTTCTTTGCCATCCGAACCGCCTCGGAAATCGCTACGCCGATAGGGATTTCCTCCATATATAGGATCTCAAAAATGGCAAGCTGCAAAATGCACCGGGTCAGCCGGGAGATCCGGCTCACGTCCCAGCCGATGGAGTGGACCTGAATGATCCCGCTCAATTCTTCCGTCCGGTTGGCTACACCGGTCACAACGGTATCCAAATACGCAATCTGCGCACGGCTGGGACGCTCTGTGTACACTTCGCTTTCCTGAGACAGCCCCCGGTAGTAATCTTTATCAAGCCGCTGGGAAACCACCTGCTCTGGCTCCTCCCCGGTAAACTGCTGTCCGTAAATCAGATGTACTGCCAGTTCCCTGGCGTTGGATTTTGTCATACTTTCTTTCCTTACTGATGGACAATCCCGCAGACATTGACATTGATTGCCTTGACAGTTTCTCCTGTCATGGACTCTACCGCGTTCCGGATGGCATTCTGCACTGCGGCGGCAACATCCACCACGCTCTGACCGTAGATTACTGTTACGTTGCAGTCGATAGTCATGGAATTGTCCTCGGAAATCAGAACCTTCATTCCTCTGCCCCAATTCTTTTTCCCAATGAGATCAGCAATATCCGCGCCGGGCTTGGCTGTCAGCCCAGCAACGCCCTCCACCTCAGACACGGCATGCTCTACGATCGCGGAAATAACCTCCTCGGAAATCATGACGCTGCCGTTTTCCTGATTCTGGGTAATGTACTGCTTATATTCTGCCATAATATGGAAACCTCCTGATACCAGCCCCGCGTAATGCAGGACATATTTTTGATTATTGTACCACAAATCCAAAAAAATACAACTGTTTTCTTGCCGAAGTTTCCGAGACTCTTTCCGGTTTTCTCCGCGTTTCGTTATTGACGGATATCGTAAAGCGCAGCTTGCTATTTTTTTGTAAAACCGCTTTACTTTTTGCGGAAAAATAGGTAAAATAATGGTACGAAAAAGAAACCAAAATCGACTACGGGAGGTCATTTCCATGAGTGTCAAAAGAATCGGCGTACTTACCAGCGGCGGCGACGCCCCCGGCATGAACCCCTGTGTCCGTGCGGTGGTTCGTACCGCCATCCATCACGGCGTAGAATGCTTCGGCATCCGCCGAGGCTGGAACGGCTTGATCACCGGCGACGTTGTCCGGCTGGACGAAAAAAGCGTTGCCCACACCATTAACCGTGGCGGCACAATCCTGTACACCGCCAGAAGCAAGGAATTTATGACAGAGGAAGGTCAAAAACGAGCCGCTTCCACCTGCAAATTCCTGGGTTTGGACGGCATTATTGCCATCGGCGGCGACGGCACCTTCCGGGGTGCCAGGGCGCTTAGTAAATATGGGATCAATGTGATCGGAATCCCCGGCACCATCGACAAC
>CAZCLX010000046.1:0-12785 GCA_964499615.1 uncultured Oscillospiraceae bacterium | reverse complement strand
GTCGGCGTTCCCTACGCAAAGACGGCTTGCTGAGTTAAGCCGATAAGCACATTATCAAAAAATAGTATTAGTTATTATATACCACTTTCCCCAAAATAGAAAGTGGTTACAGTATATATTTTTCCGCACATTTGAGGGGTAGTATCATCAATCGCGGCGGGGGCTTTTCCCCCTACGGAAGCACGGTTTATTTTGCGCGGGTTTTCAATGAAAAATAGGGCTTGCATTTTGGCGGCAGGTCTGCTATAATACGGAAGCATGCAGGGTTCGTATATCGGTAATACAACGGCTTCCCAAGCCGTGAAGGCGGGTTCGATTCCCGTACCCTGCTCCAACAAAAAGCACGCCGGACGGCGTGCTTTTTGTTGTTGAGAAATAACTGCTCAGGAATTTTGGGAAATGTCCGTGCCGAAGTATTTTTCCGACAGGGCTTTCAGCGTGCCGTCATCTTGAAGCTCCTGGAGGGCCTGATCGATGGCGGCCCGGAGAGTGGCGGTTTCCTCCCCTTTGCGCATGGGGATGGCAACCTGGCTAGCGTCCTCCGTCAGGGCGGCGATGCGGACGTTGGCATCCGGATGCTGGCCGATGTAATCGTAGAAGGTGACTTCGGCGTTCAGGGTGGCGTCGATCCGGCCTGCCAGCAGCAGCTCAAAGGTCTGGTTCAGGTCATCCACACCGGTGACCTTGGCTCCGTACTGTTCCGCCAGGGCGGCGTAGGTGCTGGAAATGGTGTTGGCGGTGCTCTTGCCAGCCAAGTCCTCCAGGGACTGGATCTCGGTATTGTCGCCGCTGACGATCACGGCGGTGCGGTTGAAGGCGTAGGGGATGGAGAAATCGTACTTCTCCGCCCGCTCCTCGGTGATGTCCACGCCGTTGACCATAATGTCATACCGTCCGGCGTCCAGACCCGCCAGCAGGCCGTCCCACTCGCCTTCTATGAAGCTGACCTTCACTCCCAGCTTTTCGGCGATTTTCTGAGCGACCTCCACATCGTAGCCTACCAGATTATCGTCCTCATCGTGATAGGTCCATGGCGCCCAGGTGCCCTCCATGGCAACGGTTATTTCCCCTTTCTCCTGGATCTGCTCCAGAAGATCCCCGCTCTGCTTTCCGCAGCCGGAAAATAGAGCGCAGAGCATCAAAGCAACCATAAAAACACACACAATTCTTTTCATAAATCATTCTCCTTTACATACATTCCGCTGAGAAACGCTTTCGTTCGTTCCTCTTTTGGATTATCAAAAAACTCCTGAGCCGCTGCCTGCTCCACCACCACACCGTTCTCCATAAACAGGGCCTTGGTGGACACGCTTCGGGCAAAGGCTAGCTCGTGGGTTACCATGAGCATGGTCATCCCTTCCTTTGCCAGCTGCCGCATCACTTCCAGCACCTCCACAGTCAGTTCCGGATCCAGGGCGGAGGTGGGTTCGTCAAAATAGATAATTTCCGGCTGAGTGACCAAGGCTCTGGCAATAGCGACCCGCTGCTGCTGCCCGCCGGAAAGCTGGCTGGGATAGTAGTCCTGCCGGTCGGAAAGTCCCACCTTTGCAAGGGCGGCCTTTCCTATCTCCGCCGCCTGATCCCTGGGGATCCGCCGGGCGACGGTCAGCCCCTCGGTGACGTTTTGCATGGCGGTCTTATTGAGAAACAGATTGTAGCTCTGGAATACAAAGGCGGTTTTCTGCCGGATCCGCCGGACGTCCTTTCGGGTGACCTTCTTCAGCTCCAGGGCTTCCCCATCAAAGGTCATGGTACCCCCGTCCGCCCGTTCTAGGAAATTCAGACAACGGAGGAAGGTGGTCTTCCCCGAGCCGCTGGGGCCGATGATGGCAACCACATCCCCCTGGTTCACCGAAAGATCCACGCCCTTCAGCACCTCCTGGGTGCCAAAGGACTTTCTTACGTTCTTAACCTCCAGCATCACCCATTCTCCTTCCTGCCGTAGTGGTTCAGCCTCTTCTCCCCGATTCTCTGGAGATAAGTCAGCAGCGTGGAGAACATGAGATAGATGAAGCCCACCTCCAGATACAGGGCCAGAGGCTCATATGTCCGGGCTACGATTCGCTGGGTCGCCATAAACATTTCTGCCACGGTGATGTTGGCAACCAAGGATGTATCCTTCAGCAGGGAAATGAGCGAATTGCACAGGGGCGGGAAAGCGGTGCGCATGGCCTGGGGCAGGACGATCCGGCGCATGACCTGCAAATAGCTCATGCCTACGCACTCTCCTGCCTCCATCTGCCCGGCGGGCACCGATTCCAGCGCCGCCCGGACGGTCTCCGCGCAGTATGCCCCTTCGTTGATGGACAGCGCCGCAATGGCGGCGGTGAAGGGCGGCAGCACCAGCCCCATTTGCCCAAGGCCGAAGAAGATCACGTACAGCTGCACCAGCAGCGGCGTACCCCGGATGATCCAGATATAGAACCGGGCCAGTTGCTTTAACCCCCGGATGCCCGCGAACTGCACCATCGCCGTCACCACGGCGATCACCAGCGCCAGAGCAAAGGAAATCACCGTCAGAGGCAGGGTATACAGCAGCCCCGGAAGAAGGATTTTCCCGAAGGAGTCGATGAGAATATTGAGTAGTCTTTCCGTCATGAAGATTTATTTCCTTTACCGCTTTGTCCTCTCTATTCTATACCGGAAAGCAAAATCTTGCAAGCCCCAAAATTACCGTGCCCGGCGCAGGATCAGCACCGGATTTCCCGTTTCTCCTCCTCCGGAACAAAGTCCAGGGTGATGGAGCGCAGGTCGGTTCGCAGCTGGGTGTACTTCACTCCGGCTGAGTCCATCATCCGCTTGGAGGCAAGAGTGGAGAGAGAGTCGGAATACTTATCCGACAGGTACAGCACCTCCCGAACGCCGCTCTGGATGATGGCCTTGGCGCACTCGTTGCAGGGAAACAGCGCCACATACAGGCGGCTGCCCCGTAAATCCCGCCCGTTGGCGTTGAGAATGGCGTTCAGTTCCGCGTGAACCACATAGGGGTACTTGGTAGCCATTCCCTCCCGCTCCCAGGGGTACTCATCGTCAGAGCAGCCCTTTGGCATGCCGTTGTAGCCGGTGGAAATAATAATATTGTCCTGGGAGACGATGCAGGCCCCCACCTGGGTGTTGGGATCCTTGCTGCGTCTTGCCGCCAGCATGGCGATCCCCATAAAGTATTCGTCCCAGCTGATATAGTCCGCCCGTTTCATAGCGATCCCTCCTGTTGTTTTCTAAGCATAGGGAGATTGAACCTCTCGGCGGGCCCTTTGACCGCCTTTGGGCTTGTCCTCCTTGCCTTGCGTCAGCAAGGCTGCGTCGTCCGCACCCAAAATCGGCCAAAATTCCTCGCCGAGGGGTGCTTCGCAGTTTTCCCGGAGCGGCAGAGTGGCAAGGCAAGAAAAACGCCGCAGAGAATATCCATTGATATTTTCAAGGCGTTTTCCGCAGCATTGGCACTCTTCCGCCCGGGAAAACCTGACTGGGTTCGATTCCCCTATGCTTACATTATACATAAAAAACCGCCCCGGTACAATAGCCCAGGGCAGTTTTTTATTCCTCCGGATTGTATTCCAGCAGATCTCCCGGCTGGCAGTCCAGCGCCTTGCAGATGGCGCAAAGGGTACTTAGCCGCAGAGCGCTGATATTACCGGTTTTGATTCGGGACAGGTTCACGTTGGAGATCCCCACCCGGGCGGACAGCTCGTTGAGGCTGATTTTCCGATCTGCCATTACCCGGTCCAGCCGCAGAATGATTTTTCCCATACCGTTAAACCGTATCGTCGGATTCCTTCTGGAGCATTGCTCCGTATTTGAACACATACGCCAGCGCCAGAAGGATCAGAATTGCCGCCACATAGCCCAGGTTCACGGAAACGGTGAAGCTGCCATCTCCGGTTGCCGCCTGAACGATCCCGTCCACCACCATGCCAATCACCGCCCAGGGGATCAGTGCGTAGGCGAGCTGCTGCATTTTGGTGATCACATCCTGACTAAACGGCGTGGCGCAGACGTAGAACGCCTGGAACAGCCGCCCCACGAACACCGTCAGCGCCAACGTCAGGATCACATACACCAAGGCAGACAGAATCGCCGGACGAATGGCATCCAGCTGGAACAGCACCGCACTGCCGCTGCCGGAAAGAAGCAGCTCCTGCCCATCTGTCTGGGCGTCGGTGAGCCGAAATTCCGTGCCGGAAACCTTGAGGGTCATGTTCTCCCCCACGGTGGCAATATCCGTTGGAGCACTGTAGCTCTCCGGGAAGCGGATCCGCACGGAGGCCACTCCCTCCACCTTGGCTTCCACCATATCTTCCGGGAGCGTGAACATCAGCATGGTCACAACCAGCACCCCCAGAAACGCCACAGCCAAAATCACCATGGCGATCCGGGTGACGATCAGCCCGACCTTGCCCAATTTGTTGATTTTCAAAATCGCGTTTTCTTTCATGGTCAGCTACCCCTTTCTATATCGGATGGATATAGCATATCATGAGATTCCATAAAAGTCAATATATTTTTTACGACTTTCATAAAATAATTAACGAATAATTATCCCTTCACAGCCCCGGCGGTGAGACCGTTCACGATATTCTTGACCAGGCAGAAGTACAGGATCACGATGGGAATGGCAATGAATACGGAACCGGCGGCAAACCGGGCGAAGTGGGTCTCCGGAAGGTTAAACAGCCCCACCGCCACCGTCCACATATTCCGATCCTTTAACAGCAGCTTTGGAAGCAGCACATCGCTCCAGGGCCAGGCAAACTGGGTCAGCATGGTGTAGACCACCATGGGCTTACTCAAAGGCAGGGTGACCTTCAGAAATACCTGCAAATTGGTCGCCCCGTCCAGCCGGGCGGCTTCAAAAACGGTACCCGGGATGGAGTCGAAGTAGCCCTTCTGCACCATGTAATTGACCGGGGTGGTGGCGGCATAGAAGAAAATCAGGGATTCCAGCTTGTCGATCAGACCCAGCTGGGTCATAATGATGTAGACCGCAGTCATGCCCATGAAACCAGGGAACATCCCCAGCACCAGAGTGGTTTTCTTGATGGTGTCCCTGCCGTGAAACCGAAAACGGGACATGACGTAGGCGGTGAGAAGCACCAGAACCGTGCCCAGAATCGAACTGCATACCGCAACATACAGGGTATTGAAAAACCAGGTTTTATAGGGGTACAGCCCGTTTACATCGTCGGTAAACAGAGCGATAAAAGTCTGAAAGCTGAATTCCTTAGGGAAAAAGCCTTTGAAATCATACAGGCTGCCGGTTTTGGATAGAGACGCCAGGATCAGCCATAGGCAGGGAAACAGGAACACCGCCGACATGACGAGAAGCGCCCCGTAGGTGAAAATGTGGTCAAATGCCCGGCGGGGCGTTACAGATTTCTTTTTCATTGGTAAGTATCCTCCTGCTTATAAGCCGCGGAGCGGACATACACGCTCAGAGACAGCGCCGCCGTAATCAGGAAAATAATCAAACTGATCGCCGCGCCGATGGAATAGTAATTGTTGTCCACCGACAGCTTATACAGCCAATTGATCAGCAGATCCGTGTCGCTGGCAAGGAAATAGTCCGCGTAATTGGAAATGACCCCGTCCCGGAGGAAGAAGAAAATGCCGAAATTATTGAAATTTCCCACGAACTGGCCGATGAGCACCGGCGTTGTGGAGAAGATCACAAAGGGCAGCGTGATTTTCCGGAACTGCTGGAAAGGGGATGCCCCATCCAGGGATGCCGCCTCATACAGATCGGTATTGATGTTGCTTAAGATTCCCGTGGTCATCAGCATAATGGACGGGGTGGTGATCCAGGCGTTTACAAAGAGACCAATTCCTCTTGCCCACCACTTGGCGGAAGCGTCGTTAGTGAGGAAGAAGATCCGCATCTGCCCCGCCTGACTTAAGTAGTAGTTGATAGGCCCGCTCTGGGAGAACATATATTTGAACCCCAGCATGGAGATAAAACCGGGAATCGCATAGGCCAGGATAGGAAACGCCCGCCAGAATTTGGATCCCTTTACGTTGCGCTTATTCAGCAGCAGTGCCATACCCAGCCCCACCACGAAGTTCAGCACCGTGGAAAGGATCGCCCAAAGGATGTTCCATGTCAGAATTTTTCCAAAGGTGCTGCCGATCTTGCCAAGGCTGAGGATCTTTTTCCAGGGGGAAAGAGACCAGCTGGCAAGCTTCGGATAAACCACATCGCCGCCAAGATCCGTAAAGGCAATACAGATCATAAATACGATGGGCAGGATGGAAAAAATCGTCACACCCACCACAGGAAGCACCAGGGAAGTGGTGTAAAACCGGCTGTCTGCCGCGGTTTCCAGGGTCTGCCGAAACTTAGGAGCAGGCTTGCCTTCTTCCTTTCTTTTCGCGGTGTAAACCGCGTCCTTCACATTGGTCACATACAGAATCACGGTGAAGATCAAAATAAAGATGGCAAACAGACCCAGTATCAGCATGGTCAGGGAGTTGTCCCCAGGGATACCCAGCCACAGGTTTTCCTCATTGGTTCCCAGGGTAAAGAACCCGATCAGGTCAGAAGCGCCTCTTGTAACAAAATAGGCAAGCAGTCCGGCAAAGCAGGTCAAATAGAAAATGCCCTTGACGATCTGCCCGTAGCACAGCTGTCCCAAACCCATGATGACCATGGACAAGCGAACCTGCCAGGGGGTCCAGCGCAGGAACCGTCCCGCGCTTTGGAGCTTCTCTTTCATGATCGCACCTCTTACGCCAGGGTGTCAATGGCGTCTCGGATCTGACTCACCAGCCGCTCCAGGCCGGCCTGGATTTTCTCCTGGGTTTCATAAAGCGTCTGCTCTCCCCGATCCGCCCGGTAAGGATCTGTGGACAAATCAATGAGGAAGGACTCCGCCGGGGTCCACAGCTGGCCGATCTCCGTAATAGCCGGCATAATACTGATCAGTCCCCGATCCAGCCGGTCATACAGGACGCTTGCCGTCACATCCGTTTCGGAGATCTCCGCTGCCGCGTCGGCTCTGGCAGGTGCCACGCCCAGGGCGGCGTTTCTCGCGACCGCCTGCTGGCAGGAAGTCGCGAACTCGATAAATGCCAAGGAAGCGTTGGGATACTTGGTGTAAGCGGAGATTCCATAGCCGTTAATGCCGCCCATCATGACGGTGTCCACTGTCAGGTTCTCCATATCCGTGATAGTATCCTGCCAAGCATCGGCTGTCAGATCGGCACTGACCGGCAACCGGGGGACAGGAATCATCTTCAGATCCGCTTCCGCCGTCTCTTCCGTCCATTTTCCGGTAGCAACCATGGAGCGAATAAACATCCGGGCAACATCCGGGGTAGTGACAGTGCAGAGCATCACCCCGTCTGCCAAATACTGGTAAGCGGCGGATGAGAAGGTGGTATCCAGGATCTCGGTATTGTTCATCTCCCCTGCCCACTGGCGAACCATCCAAGCTCCCTTGGCGGCATCCCCGGCGGCAAGGCCGACGTCGCTGGCATCGGTGCCGCCCTTACCAAAGATGTACGCGCCGTAGGTCATCAGATATCCGCTCATAAAATAGGTATCCACGGTTTCGTCCAGGTAGCCGTACTGGGTCTTCTCCCCGCCCTGCTTGCACTGCTCCGAATAAGCGTACAATGCGGTGTAGGTCTCAAAGAAATCCGGGGTGCCGTTGCCGTTTACATCCCACTGGGTCTGCCAGTTGTCCGGAAGCATGGACTCGATATAGTAGAGCATGCCGGACTGGACGTTCAGCGGGATCCCGCAATAGAAGGTTTCCCCGTTCATCTCGGTGGCGTAGGCGTCCCATGCGCTTTGGGGGATCTGCTCGTAGCATTCCATTTCATAGATCGGCAAAGGCAGAAGATGCTGATTGTCGGCATACTTCATGAGAATGTCGTTGGCCTGATACCAGACGTCGGGACCGTAGCCGTAGGGGCCGTCGGTTGCCAGGTCGGAGTACTGATCAATGTTCATTCGCTCGGCGGAGATTCCTTTATCCTTGTATTCCTCGTTGAACGCCGCGATCAGCTGATCCACATAGCCCAGCTCCACGGCGGTGTCGTTTTCCAGGACCTTGATCACAGCCCCTTCCTCCAGCTTCCCGTTAAACCGGGACATGACCTGCTGGTACAAATCCGACGTTTCCACATGATTCCCAGGCGTTTTGCCACTCCCGCAGCCGGAAAGCAAAAGCATTGCCAGCGCCAGCAGCACCGATATTATCCGTTTCATTATAATCTCCTCCTTGTCGTGAAACATTATGATACAATCTCTATTTCAATCCTTCGGATTTAACATTTTGATTGAATATCAATATCAAATCCATATGCATGTAAACTGCCCTTTTCCGTGCCGGTGCAGTTCACCCGGAGGATTGCCGTCTGCCGGTCCGCCTGCCGGGTCAATGTGACAATTCCATCCTTTTCCGCCACTTTGAAGCTGCCCTGGGACAGTGCCGGTTCCTGCTTCAGCCCCGCAAGGCGCCGGATCAGGTTCCATGTTTCCTTGTCCCAGTCCTGTTCATTCCAGCAGAATGTCCGGCGGCAGTCCGGGTCATAGCCCCCCTCCATGCCGATCTCATCTCCATAGTACACACAGGGAATACCGGGATAGAAAAACAGAATGGCTGCGGCGGTGCGGAATCTGCCCGCATCCCCCTTGACCCGGGTCAAGAACCGGTCCGTATCGTGGCTGCCCAGCAGGTTCAGCATTTTGGGAGCGGCGGCGACACTGTAGGTATTATGCAGCCGTACCAGACGATCCCGGAAGGCCACGCTGTCAATGGTTTCAAATGCCAGCAGATCCAGACACGCCTTGGTGAGGGCATAGTTCATAATGCCGTCATACTCGTCGCCGTTTAGATACTGCACCGCCCGGTGCCAGTCCTCGCCGATGATAATGGCATCAGGGTTTTGGGCGGTCACGGCGTCCCGGAAACCCCGAAGGAATTTGTGGGAAATCTCGTCGGACACGTCCAGCCGCCAGCAATCCACGCCATAATCTCGCATCCATGACACCGCTGTCTGGGAAAAATACCGGATCACCTGGGGATTTCCGGTGTTCAGCTTGGGCATGGTTTTTACGCTGCCAAAGGTAAGATAGGATCCGTCCTCCTGCCAGAGAAACCAGTTGTAATAGGGGGAGTTTTTCCCCCGCTTTAACGCGTCCTGAAAGAAGGGATGACGGCAGGAGCAATGGTTGAATACCCCATCCAGCATGATCCGGATTCCCCTGCGATGGGCGTCCTCGACCAGCGCTTTCAGCGCGGGATTGCCGCCAAAGACGGGATCCACCGTTTCATAGTCCGTAACATCATACTTGTGGTTGCT
This sequence comes from uncultured Oscillospiraceae bacterium, assembly GCA_964499615.1. Lineage (GTDB taxonomy): Bacteria > Bacillota > Clostridia > Oscillospirales > Oscillospiraceae > Faecousia. The sequence goes on along the minus strand of CAZCLX010000046.1, from coordinate 3,479 downwards.
GGGGGAGGCGAACACCGGCGTCATATAGATCAGGTTGACCCCCAGATCCTTCAGGTAATCCAGTTTTTCCCGAATGCCATTTATGTCCCCCCCGAAAAAGCTTTTGGGCGTGGGCTTTTCCCCCCAGGCGGCGTTCACATAGCCGGTATCCTTGGAGGTTTTTCCCGCGGCAAACCGCTCCGGAAAAATCTGATAGCACACGGCGGTTTTCGTCCATTGGGGCACCGTCATGGCATCGCAGGGATACTGGGAAACGTACTGGAAGAAGCTGAAATACCCCAGGCTATGGTCATATGTATCGCTTAAGCCTTCCTCGCTGTAATACCGGATCCTGCCATCGCCGCACAGAAGCTGGAAGATATAGGCAAACCGGGTGTCCGTCAGAGGAACCGACACCCCATAATATTCCACTTCGGAATCCGTAAATTGGATCTCCATAGGCGCTTCCAGCCGGAATTTGTGCCACTGGTTTTTGTCGCAGTTGTACAGCAGCTTCACGCCGCGAAGGACGCCCCGGGCTGCCCGCAGGCGCAGGTACATTTTTCCCTCCAGCGGGCAGGCGTCTACAGTCCCCGGTATGTGGTTGATGGATAAATTCAGCATATGGAACCTCGCTCATAGTGTAAAATATATACTGGCAGCTTCGTTACTGAGCTGCGCATCTGGATGATAGACCGGTGCCGTAACGCATTGGCTCCAGACTCTGCCTGGTCTCGCTCAATGTGTATTATGATCGGATCAACAGATCCTGCCCGGTTGACAGTTTTTTGGGGGTATGGTAAGATAAGCGTATGAAGAAAAAGTACACCATGAAGGACATTGCAAGGGAATGCGGCGTATCCACCGCCACCGTTTCCTATGTCCTCAACGATGTGCCAAATCAGTCCATAAGCGCGGAAACAAAGAAGCGGATCCTGCACTACGCCAATATGGTTGGCTATGTATCCAGCGCCAGCGCCCGGGCGCTGGCAACCGGCAGAACCAACCATTTTGGGGTGTTCGTTCCCCACTGTGGGAACAGCAGCCATAAGCAGCGACTGCTCCAAGCCTTAGCGGAGGAGGCCGAAAAGGCTGGCTACCATTTGCTTCTGCTCACCGGAAAGTGCCTGACCCAGCAGGTCACCAATATGGACGCGGTTTTTGCCATCGACATCTCCGAGCAGGACTTTGCCATTCTGGGCGACAACAGCTTTGTGCCGCTACTCTACCTGGATGGGCAGACGGATAACGACCTGTTTTTCTGCGTCACCTTTGACGGTAAGTCCCTGCGCCGGCGGGCGCTGGAGCAAAGCGGGTGCCAAAAGGCGGTGCTGGTCTGTGACCGGACAAGTTGCGAAGCCTTTCAAAGCTACCTGGAAAGCTGCTTTGACGGCGTAATGGACTTTTCTCAGGCGGGAACCCGGAGCTTTGCGGAAGATACCGTCCTCCTGCTGACCCGACCCTGCCAGACTGCCGGAAAATCCATCCTTTTGGAAAGTCCGGAATTCCCCCTCCCCTATGAAGCCTACGCCAGCGCCGCCGTGGCGGCTGCAATCAAGGCCATTGCCCGGGACGAAACCCCCGCCGCCCACCATATCCGGGTCTAGGGAGCGTCCCCTTCATGTGCGTAGGGTGGGGTTTGCCCCCGCCGCTGGCTCCCCCTATGGGGAGCTGTTGCCGCCTTAAGGCGATGACTGAGAGGGCAAGGAAATTCGGGTATGCCCTCTCGTCCAGCGTGCGCACTGGGCAGGGGCAAGCCCCTGCCCTACATAAAACCGTTTGCCTTTGCTTCCGTGTGCCGGTGGACAGCCACCGGCACGCTTCCTGCTTATGCCACGGTAACTTCGCCGGTGGCAGGATCTAGGGTGATGGTATAGTCGCCGGGATCAACGGTGATGTTGCTGCCGTCTTCCATTCCGAACCAGTTTTCGTTGGCGACTCTGCCGCCGCAGCCGTAAGCGATCTTAAAAGCTACCTTGTTATCTGCCCAATCCGCAGTCTCCTCCTGGGTGAAGGTCACGTTAAGAACGTACTTTCCATCCTGCTCAGTCATCCTGTAGGCGGTATTGTCCGCATTGGCGTCCACTGCCCATCCGGCGCTGCCGCAGGTGCCCACCACGTAGTAGCCCGGCTCTTCGGCGACGATATCGCCCACCAGAACCGGCTTGCCATCCACCAGTTCCAGCTCGATGAAGAACATATAGTGACCGGCATCCAACGTGATGTTCTTAGTGTTTCCTTCGGCGCTGTACCAGTCACCGGTGGCAGCGTTCTTGACGCCGAATTCGCCGCCTTCTTCAGGCACGTCCGCTTCGCAGTACCAGATCAGGTCGTCGCCGTTGCGAACCATATCCTGACCGGCCCAGTCGTTGAAGGATGCCCACAGCTTCATGTCATAGACAATTTCCTGCAATTCATCCGCCTCCCCGATCCGCTCGTAGGACAGGGAACAGAGAGACAAGGTTTCCGCGTCGGTTTTCAGAATCAGGCGGTACTTGCCGTCCTCCAGAACCTGAATGTTCGCGCCGGAATCAAAAGCGTTCTCGCCGCCGGTGAGCAGCGCGGTGTCGCTCTTATCTGCCAAATGACCCGCATCGATGCTGGCGCTGGTATCCCAAGCGTAGCCCTCGCCAATGACCGCGATTTTGAAGGAATCGTCCTTGTACAGGTTTACTTCGATGGCAAAGGTGTTGAACTCTCCTTCTACTTTTTCCAGCAGATAGTCGTCCTGAGGCCAGACCTTACCCCAAGCGTTCTCCGGATAGCCCCGCAGCGCACCGGCAAGCATCCAGGGCCGCTCGTCCACCACGCTGGACTGCCACGCCACAAAAACGGCGGTGTCCCCGGTGATGGGAGCTTCGGGGTCAAAGGGAACCTTCAGCGCGGGGGTAGCGTAGTAACCCTCGATTATGTAGCCATCCTTCGTCAGCTCCGGCATGGCGACCTTCTCGCCGCTCGCCGTATCTACTTCCGCCAGAACGGTTTCCCCGTCGCTTTCGTAGAAGGTGACCTTCCAGGTGGACACGGCAGGCTCTGTCGGCTCAAGCTTTCCGCTGCATCCGCAAACCAGAACCATGGTCAGAACCAGCAGCGCTGCCAGAAGTGCCCTTGTCAATTTCTTTTTCATCGTATTCCCTCCTGAATGATAATGAATTTACTGTCAGCGGCAATTACTTAACCGCTTAAGTATCTTCATTATAGTATAGCACGCATGGGAATGTCAACCCCCTTTTGGCATTTTTATCAATACCTACAGTTTTATCGTCTTGTTTTGTGGCAATATCACCAAGCAAGCGCACCGCCCTTGGGAAATCCACAGGGCGGTGCATAGGAAAAATGTTTCTTGCTAATACTGTTCCTTGGTAAAATGGTTTCATTTACCAAGAAGGCATCGCCTTACGGCGCTGTCATTTTTGGGTATGACGGGCATGCCGTCAGTCTGTGGTGAAAGTCCACAAGGGGCGTAGTTGCCAACGAACCCCGGAGCGACTCCCAAGGTT
>CAZCLX010000045.1:0-12929 GCA_964499615.1 uncultured Oscillospiraceae bacterium | reverse complement strand
GCGCCAAGGTTCGCCCCATCGAGCTGAGCCTCTTACAGCGCTGCGCTGCTCACTGCGCCTCCGGCACCGACATCGCCGAGTCCTTTATGTCCGGCAAGGTGGCGGTGGAGTCCGCCGTTTCCGGTGTCACTGACAAGATGGTAGGCTTTCACTGCACCCGGGACGGAAACGGCTACCACTGTGAGCCCGCCCTCTTCGACCTGAGCCTGGTGGCCAACACCGAGAAAAAGGTGCCCAGGGAGTGGATTAACGAAGCTGGCAACGGCGTGAACCAGGGCTTCATCGACTACTGTCTGCCCCTTATCCAGGGGGAGACCGGCATGGTTAAGGAAGACGGCCTGCCCCGGTTCGTCCACTTGAAGCGGGTCTTCGCGAAATAAAAATAATCACCGGTTTTCCCAGGGAGACCGGTGATTTTTTTCGCATCGTTGACAATCCGCCGGAAATGAATTATAGTATACTTGGTAACCAGGAAAATTCTGTATAAGGATAGGTGATTTTTTATGTACATGGATGATTATAACCGCTGGCTTGGATACCCTCTGGAGGATCCGGCGCTGAAGCAGGAGCTGGAAAGCATCCGGGGTCAGGAGGAAGAGATCCGGGATCGGTTCGCCGTGGCGCTGAAATTCGGCACCGCCGGTCTGCGGGGCGTGCTGGGAGCAGGCTCCAACCGTATGAACATTTACGTCGTCCGTCAGGCCACCCAGGGACTTGCCAACTGGGTGAAAACCCAGGGAGGCAGCCAGCTGGTAGCCATTTCCTACGACAGCCGTATCAACTCCGACGTGTTCGCCAAGGAAGCTGCACGGGTTCTTGCCGGCAACGGCATACAGGTTCGGATCTATGACGCACTGATGCCGGTTCCGGCTCTGAGCTTCGCCACACGGTACTACCGCGCCAACGCCGGCATCATGGTCACCGCTTCCCACAACCCCGCCAAATATAACGGCTACAAGGCCTATGGCCCCGACGGCTGCCAGATGACCGACGATGCCGCCGCAGTGGTCTACGCCGAGATACAGAACACCGACATTCTGGAAGGAGCAAAGCTGATTTCCTTCCAGGAAGGACTGGACACCGGCCTGATCGCCTACGTGGAGGATAGCTGCAAGGAAGCGCTGTACGACGCCATTAAGAGCCGCTCCGTCCGTCCCGGCCTGTGCAAAACCGCCGGACTGAAGCTGGTGTACTCCCCCCTGAACGGTTCCGGTCTGGTTCCGGTCACCAGAGTGCTTCACGATATTGGCATCGACGATATTACCATCGTCCCTGAGCAAAAGGATCCCGACGGCAATTTCCCCACCTGCCCTTACCCCAATCCGGAAATTTTTGATGCTCTCCGGCTGGGATTGGAACTGGCAAAGGAAAATGGCGCGGATCTGATGCTTGCCACCGATCCCGACGCCGACCGGGTGGGCATCGCCATCCGCTGCCCCGACGGCTCCTATGAGCTGGTTTCCGGCAACGAGGTGGGCGTGCTGCTGCTGGACTACATCTGCCAGGGCCGGATTGAGCTGGGCACCATGCCAAAAAACGCCGTGGCGGTAAAATCCATCGTCTCCACCCCTCTGGCGGACGCGGTGGCGAAGCACTACGGCGTGGAGATGCGCAGCGTCCTCACCGGCTTTAAGTGGATCGGCGACCAGATTGCCCGTCTGGAAAGCGCCGGTGAGGTGGATCGGTTTATCTTCGGCTTTGAGGAAAGCTACGGCTACCTGGCAGGGCCTTACGTCCGGGACAAGGACGCCATCATTGCCTCCATGCTGATCTGCGAAATGGCTGCCTACTACCGCTCCATCGGCTCTTCCATCAAGGAGCGGCTGGAAGCGATCTACACCCAGTACGGGCGATACCTGAACAAGGTGGACTCTTTCGAGTTCCCCGGCCTGTCCGGCATGGACAAGATGGCCGGCATTATGGACTCCCTCAGAAAGAATCCCCCCGCCGAAATCGCCGGCTACAAGGTGCTGAAGGTTACCGACTATCAGGACAGCGCCGCCACCGGACTGCCCACCGCCAACGTGCTGATCTTCGCCCTGGAAGGGGGCGCCACCGTAGTGGTTCGTCCTTCCGGCACCGAGCCGAAGATCAAGACCTACTTTACCACCCTGGGCAAAGATCTGGCAGAGGCCCAAGCTCAAAAGGACATCCTTGCCGCCGCTCTGAAACCCATCTTTGCGTAATGGCTGTTAGCAGCTAGCGGTTAGAAACCGTCCCTGAAAAGCTTTCGCTTTTCAGGGACGGTCAAATATTACTATCTGCTACCCGCTATACGCTACCCGCTTCTGCTCTGTGGAAGATGCGGCGGAGCATAATGAGGGCGGCAACGGAGAGTACTGCTTCCGTGATCACCTGTGCCCAGGGAAGGCCATAGAGGGGGAACAGCCGGTTCATCAGAATCAGCAGGGGGATTTCCAGAACGATTTTCCGAAGAATGGCAAAAATCAGAGCATTTTTCCCCATTCCCAGGGCCTGGAAAACACCCACCACCAGAAAATCCACACACAGAAATGAAATGCCCAGACACATCACCCGGAGGAACCGGGCGCCGTAGTCGATGATCTGCTGGGTGTCCATGAAGCACCGCACCAAGCTGGGCGCCCACCCATAGTAAGCAGCCGTCACCGCAATCATAGACGGGACGATCACTCCCAGGGCAAACAGGATTCCCTTCTTCATTCGCTGCCTGTTTCCGCTGGCGTAGTTATAGCTCACCAGGGGCATGATTCCCTGGCCGAAGCCCATGGAGATCTGCATAGGGATCATGTAAAGCTTCTGGGCGATGCCCATAGCCGCTACAGCGGAAGCCCCAAAGGCGGCAGTGAAATTATTGAGAATGGTAGAGCCTAAGACGTTCAGCAGATTCTGAATGGACGCGGGGATTCCCACCACTAAAATGCCGTCTACGATTTCTCGGTTGACATAACGTAATCTTCGAATGTCCATGCAGACAAAGGTCTTTCCTTTTTTTACCGCCGCCAATGTCAGGAAGTAGATACAAGCCACGCAGTTGGAAATAAAGGTCGCCAGCCCTGCTCCGGCAGCTCCCATGTTCAGACCCCAGGGAAGGATAAAAATCGGATCCAGAATGATATTCAGGATGCACCCGCTCATAGTGCCAATGCTGGCGTGGAGGGACGCCCCCTCACTGCGAACCATATATGACTGCACCACATTGAGGATGGAGGGCGTGGCCCCCACGCAGACTGTCCACAGCATATACCCGGCGGTGGTGGAAAGGGTGGTTTCGTCCGCCCCAAGCACCCCAAGCAGAGGCATCCGGAAGGCGGTACACAGGATGGAAAACAACAGTCCGCTTGCCAGCGCTCCGTAAAAGCCCAGGGCCGAGCACCTGCGTACCTTCTCATAGTCGCCGCTGCCCAAACTCCGGCTCATCATGCTGGAGGTACCCACACCGAACAGGTTGTTCACCGCGTTAAAAGCCAACATCACCGGGTACACCAGCGTCACCGCCGCATTCTCCACCGGGTCATTCAGCAGTCCCACGAAAAAGGTGTCCGCCAGGTTGTACACCACCGTCACCAGGGAACTGACCACCACGGGAAGGGATAGCCGCATCACCGCTCCGGGAATGGGCATGGTTTCAAATAGCTCCTGCTTACTGTTTTCCTCGGACATTTCTCTCTCCTACTGAATTTCTCCTTGCAAGCGCTCCAGGGCCGCCTGAAGCTGGGGATCCTCCTGAGGATCCAGCGTTCCATAATACAGCTTTGCTTCCGATTCCTCATCCATGGAAACGGGCAAATCCGGGGTGACACCTTCTCCTTCCAGGTTCCTCCCCTGAGCGGTGAAAAACTTCCCGATAGACAGCCCCACGGCAGAGCCGTCCCCAAGCTGGTAGGTGACCTGGAAATAGCCCTTTCCCACAGTTTTTTCTCCCACAACGAAAGCGACGCCGTACTCCTGGAGCGTTGCGGCAAAAAATTCCGCAGCGGAGTAAGAACTTTCATTCACCAACACCGCCATGGGAAGAGTGATGCAGTCCGCATCCGATTTGTCCACACTTTCCTTGCCCCGGTAGTCCAGCGTCCGGAACACATCCCCCTCGGGCAGCAGATAGTCCAGCACCTTTACCATTTCATCGGCATAGCCGCCGGGATTGTACCGGACGTCAAACAGCAGTGCTTTCACCCCCTGCGCCATCAGGTCGTCAATTTGAGCGATGGTCTCCTGGGCACATCGGGCGTCAAAATTGGCGATGGTCACAAGACCCACATTGCCCGGAAGCATCTGCCCCGAGGCAACCACAGTCTGAACCTCCTCCCGGGATACGGGAATGGTCAAAGTTTCCTCCTCCCGCAGAACAGTAAACGTTACCTGGGTACCTTCTTCTCCCCGCACCAGATCCTTAGCGTCATCCAAAGTCATTTCCCCAGCGTTGCTTCCGTCAATGGCTGTAATCAGATCCCCTGGGAGCATTCCCGCCGCTTCGGCTGGGCCGCCCTTCTCAACGTTTTCGATTTGGAAACCCTGCCCTTCCACCTGAGTGATGGTAATACCAACCCCCACATAGGAATTGTTCATCTGCTCCATATGGGTCTCGTACTGAGAGGCAGGGATGTAGTAGCTCCAGCGATCTCCCAGAGACTGGATCATGGCATTCGAGGCCGCGTCCTCCATGACCGTTTGGTCACTCTCCCCGATAAAGCAGGTGTCGATCAGGTTTTCCAGTTTTTCCAGCTTGCTAACCTCCCGATTTTTCTGCACCACCAGGAGGGTAATGGCAGAAGCCGCCAGAGCCGTCAGCACATAGGATGCGACCCGGATCATCTTCCGAACCCGTTTTTCATGATTTTCCATTTCATCACACAGCTTTCCACATCGGTTATGCCGCTTTATTTTTTGTGCTTATCGGCTTAACTCAGCAAGCCGTCTTTGCGTAGGGAACGCCGACCCCGGCGTTCCGGCAGTACCAAGCTGAAAATTTAGGCTTTTTCTGGCGAATTCGTAACGCACCCCTATTCTCCGGGGTTGCCTCCAAATGTCAGCCGCATTCCGCAGCGCGTCGAGGCCGCCGCACCCTACGCAAAACTCCACTGGTTTGCTGACGAAAGCCGATATGCATATTATTTTTTAACAACAGCAACTTTTCCCACAGCCCGGAGACAGGGCTGTGGGAGCAGGTAATTATTTAATAGAAGGAAACGTAGGCGGCAGGGTTTACGTAAGCACCATTCACCATAATGCCAAAGTGAAGATGGTAGCCGGTAGCAATTCCGGACATACCTACATATCCGATCACCTGCCCTGCGGACACCGTTGCCCCAGAAGAGACTGCCCGTGTCTCCATATGGGCATACAGAGAGGAATAGCCGTCCCCATGGTTGATGATTACGTAGTTTCCCAGGGAACTGCTGGTGCTGGACTGGGTTACCGTCCCGCTCCGGGAAGCCACAATGGGCGTATTCTTCGGCGCTGCCAGATCAATTCCCTGATGGTATGTGGATGCGCCTGCGGTTGGCGCCTCCCGGAGACCAAAGGGACTGGATATCATAACGTAGTTGACAGGAATCAGCCAGCCGCTGGAGGTTCCGCTGCTGCTTCCGCCACTGCTTCCGCTGGAAGAACTGGAGCTTCCTCCGCTGAGATCGATCCCGCCGCTTTCACCGCCGGAGGAGGAACTCGCCGCGGTGGTTGCGGTGGTGGCGGTAGCCTGGGCGGCAAGCCACTCCTGCTGTTTTGCTTCGTTGTATTCCTTCTCCATCTGAGCGATCTGATCCAGAAGTTCCTGATCCATCCGCTCCTTTTCTTCCCATAGCTCCTGGATCTCGTCACCCCTGGCAAGCAGTTCAGAAATCAGCTCATCAGCTTCCTCCCGCTTATTGTCCATCTCCACCTGGGTCTTGTCCAGTTCGCTCTTGGCAGCTTCCAGTTCTTCTTTCTCTTCCTCCAGTTCCAGACGGGACTGCTCCACATTCTTGGCAGCCTGGTCCAGTTCCTCCAGATGGTGGACATCAGAGGCAGCGATTTCCTGCACCATATCCAGCCGATCCAGCAGATCGGAGAAACTGTTGGCGTGGAAGAGAACCTCCCAGTAGCTCAGGGTTCCCTCTTCCTCCATAGCGCGGATACGATCCTTATAGCTTTCGTTCAGGCTGTCAAACCGTTCCTGGGCATTGTCCAATTCATCCTGCTTATCCGCCACCAACGTGTTATAGGCGGAGATCTGCTCGGTAATGTTGTCCAGCTGGGCATGGAGCAGGGAGATCTCCTGGTCGATCCGGTTTTTCTTCTCCACGATCCCGGCAATTTCATCTTCGTTTTCTTCATACTGGGACTTCAGGTCATCGATCTGAGCCTGAATATCCTTTTTCTCATCCTTGAGCTGATTGATCTGATTCCGGATCTCACTGGAAGATGAGGCATCCGCCCGGGTGGGCAGAAGGCTCAGCAGCAACGACAGGATCATAATGGCAGCCATGGCTCCAGCAAGAATAGATACGAGACGCTTGCGATTTTTCATAAGTAACTCCTTATCAGGCACAGGTGTACCGGTGTGCGATCCGTTAAATGTAAGCCAACGGATTTACATAGGTTCCCGCATAGGAAATACCAAAGTGCAGATGTGGCCCAGTAGAAAGGCCGGTGCTGCCCACATATCCGATGAGCTGCCCGGCGGAAACAGTCTGCCCGGCAGACACCACATAACGTGTCATGTGCATATAAATGGACGCGAACCCATCTCCATGATTGATGCTGACGTAGTATCCAGCGCCACCGGCCTGATAGGATGCCGTGGTCACGGTGCCCGCCCGGGTGGCATAGATGGGTGTGCCCGAGGAACATGCCATATCGATACCGTTATGCATCCGGGAATAACCTAAAATGGGATGCATCCGCATACCAAAGGGGCTGGTGATGGTATAGCCGGACACCGGCGTGATCCACGTGGCGCTGGAGGGCGGATTCTCACCCTGGAGAGCCATCTTTGCCAGTTCCTCCTGGTACTGAGCGTTCTGATATTCCTTTTCCTTCGCGGCGATGTCCTGCATCAGCTCTTCCTGGAGCGCCTCCGACTCGTCCAGAAGCGCCTGGAACTCGTCCTGCTTCTTCGCCAGCTCCCGGAGAACGCCGTCGGATTCCTCCCGCCGCTCTTCCAAATCCAGCTCGCTCTGGGCAAGCTGGGCTTGACTTTCCTCCAGCCCTGCCTTTTCTTCCTCCATTCGGGCCTGAGTTTCCGCCACCAGCACCGCCGCGGTATGCATTTCCTCCAGCCTTCGCTGGTCAGCGGCGGCAATTTCATTCACCATGTCCAGCCGATCCAGCAGATCCGTAAAGCTGTTGGCCTGGAAAATCACTTCCCAGTAGGAAATCGTACCCCCTTCCTCCATAGCCTGGATCCGCTCTTTGTGTTTGACGTTCAGTTCGTCCAGATATTTCTGGTCATTTTCCAGCTCGTCCTGGCTATCGGCGATCATCTGGCTGTAGGCGGAAATCTGCTCATTGATATTATTGATCTGCGTATGTAAGAGGGAGATCTCCTGATCGATTCCGTTTTTCTTCGCCACCAGATCTTCAATCTCGCTGGCATTGGCATCATACTGACTGCGAATCGCGTCGATCTGCGCCTGAATCTCCTGGTTTTCGGATTTCAGCGCATCCAGTTCCTCTTTAATTTCGGATGAGGAAGCCGCGAAGCCGCCCTGAGGCAGCACACAGCATACCATAGCCATCATGAGAAATAAAGCGAAACAGCGACGAAAAATGTTCTTTCTTTTCATTGGGTTCTCCTTCGGTCTATTCGTGCGGAAAAAAACGTTTTCTGTCTCCCTACACATTCATAAACTTGCGGATGGAAGTCCAGCTGCCCACAATACCGACAAACAGTCCAGCAGCAGCAAAAGTGGCGATCATGGGAATCAGCAGTTCCTGGAAGGAGACAAACTTGAACAGATTCAGAGCGTCTACCTCCGTGATCCGGTTTACCAGGGCGTCGTACATCACCCATTCCAGCCCGAAAGCCAGGATTGCTCCCATCATGCCCAGGGAGAAGCCCTCCACCACGAAGGGTAGTCGGATAAATCCGTTGGTAGCGCCCACCATTTTCATAATTGCGATCTCATTACGACGGTCATACATGGCAAGCTTAACGGTGTTGGAAATGATCAACAGGGAGATCACCAGCAGCACGGCAATCAGTGCCACGGAGGCAATGTGTAACACGCTCTGGATGGTAGTGAAGCCCTCCGCCATCTCATAGGCTGCCTTTGTCTTGGCAACGCCAGGGATGTTCTGAAGCTGCTGGTCGGTTTCCTCCATTTTGGTATTGTCCTCCAGGGTCACCACATAGCGGTGGCGCAGATCCTGAGCCTGAACGCCGTTGAAAGCGTCATCATAATCGTGGTCTTTAATGAAATTTTCCAGTGCCTCCTCCCGGGAAACGAAGGTCGCTTGCAAAATGTTATCCAGAGCGTTGATCTTGGTGCCGATGCTTCTTGCCTCGGCGTCAGACAGGTCACTGTCGATGTAAACGAGGATCTCACTGGTCTGGTTTAAGTCCTCCACCATCACATCCAGATTGTAAGCCAGAATGGAGAAGCTGCCTACGATCAGTAGGCACGCCACCGTCACGCACACAGCGGCAAAGGACATGAAGCCGTGGGAGAAAATTCCCTTCAGGCCCTCCTTCAGAAGATAACCGATATTATTGATCCTCATGGCTGTAATACCCCTCCGTTCCGTCGCTAACCACAACGCCCTCATCAATGGCGATGACCCGCTTGTTGAAAAGCTCCACCAGATCCTTCGCGTGGGTGACCACCAGTACCGTGGTGCCCAAATTGTTGATTTCCTGGAGCAGCGCCATAATTTCAAAGGACTTTGCGGGATCCAGGTTACCGGTAGGCTCGTCGGCAATAATGGTAGAGGGGTTATTCACCAAGGCACGGGCAATGGCAAGGCGCTGCTGCTCACCGCCGGACATCTCTCCGGGGTGGCGGCTGGCCTTGTTTTCCAGACCCACCAGCTCCAGAACATAGGGAACCCGATCCTTGATTTCTTTTTCCCTGGCGCCGATAACCCGCATGGCAAAAGCCACGTTGTCATAAACCGTCATGTTGAGGATCAGCCGGAAGTCCTGGAACACTACGCCCACGGTACGGCGGAGGTAGGGGATCTCTCGCCTGCGGATTCGCTCCAAGGAGTAACCGTTTACATGCACGCTGCCGGAGGTGGGCTTCAGCTCACCGGTGATCAGCTTGATGATGGTGGACTTTCCGGAGCCGGAGGGCCCCACCAGGAAGCAGAACTCGCCATCCTCAATCTGCATGGTGACCCCATTGAGGGCGTTGTTGCCTTCCTGATAGGATTTTACAACATCCGTAAATTCAATCATTTTCATTTCTCTCCAGTCTTGGAAACTGAGTTTTACGGCGCAGCAAAGGGTTTGCAAAGCCACAAACCACTGCACAACCGTAATGTAACCAAATTGTAACACATTCCGCTGTAAAAGTCAACGATAATCCACAAAAAAACTCTGCGGCACAAGATTTTTACAGAAAATCCATATTTTTGAACAGTTCGCAGGCAGCGGATAGCCGTTATGCCGCGCTTCACTAACCGCTAACTGCTATCCGCTTCCCCGTTGTGCCCTACGCAAAACCGCTGCCGCGAAAGGCGGCAGCGGTGAAACAATTGTATATAGTATCATACTGATATGAAGATTATAATGAGACGAATTTTTGGTATTTTCTATTCCGAAAATACCAAAAATAACAGTGCCGCAAGGCGATGCCTTTTTGATAAAATGAAACCATTTTACTGTGAAAGTCTCAAAAAATGGGATAGACTCGGAACATTTTTGCTGATTTTCATTCATGGTGGCGCCGGGCGCGGCATGGACATTGATCAAAAAAATAGTATCAGATCCGGTTTTCCCGGGAGCCGAGGTACTTGCGGACCATCAGGGCGACTTTAAAGACGATGGCGTGGTCGAACTGGCGCAGATCCAGGCCGGTAATCTTCTTGATCTTCTCCAAGCGGTACACCAGGGTGTTCCGATGGACGAACAGCTTCCGGGAGGTCTCGGAGACGTTCAGATTGTTCTCAAAGAATTTGTTGATGGTAAACAGCGTCTCCTGATCCAGGGAATCAATGGAGTTCTTCTTGAACACTTCTTTGAGGAAGATCTCGCACAGGGTGGTGGGTAGCTGGTAGATTAGCCGCCCGATGCCCAAATTGTCGTAGTGGACGATGGTTTTCTCGGTATCGAAGACCTTACCCACTTCGATGGCGGTCTGGGCTTCTTTATAGGAATCCGCCAGCTCCCGCAGATGCTCGGACATGGTGCCAATGCCGATGACCGTCTTGATCTTCAGTTCGTTTTTCAGGGTAGCTTCCATGGTTTCGGCCATCTTCTCCAGCTCCTCGCTGGAGGTACTGGCAGGCACCTGCTTGACAATGGCCACGTCGCTTTCGTTGATGCTCAGGACAAAGTCCTGGAGCTTATCCGGGAACATGCCGGCCAGCACATCCACCGCCGCCACATCACTCATCCCCACCTGGCGCACCAGGAACACCGCTCTGGAAGCATCGGTGGCAAAGTGAAGCTCCTTGGCACGGATATAGATGTCTCCCGGCAGGATATTGTCCATAATGATATTTTTGACAAAGGTACCCCGGTCATGTTTCTCCTCATAGAAAACCCGGGCATCGTTCAGGGCAATGTATGCCATGGCGCAATAGCCTCTGGCGGTCTCATCCTCGCCGGAACAGAAAACGGCATAGTCAAAGTAGTTGGAGCCGCCCACCATAGCCTTAAAGCACTTCTGGTGAAAGCAAACGATGCTCTCGCCGGAAGAACCAACCCGCAGCGCGGCTTCCGGCCACCGCTCCCCAATCAGGGAAACATCCGTGCAGGAAACAACACTTCCTTCCATATCCATAACACCGAAGGTTCGACCGGAAATTTCTTTCAGCTGGACGATCACGCTCTGAAAAACACTGTTGGACATTGCATGCCCCTCCTTAGTATTTTGCGTAAATGCACATTTCATAAAAAGACAATATTATTATACACAGCTTTTGCGCAATTTGCAAGTACCTTTTGACATTTTATTGCAAAAAACATAAGCAAATTTATGTATATTCCCAAATTCGAGGCAATCCCAAGACCGCACAGCGCCAATCGGCGCGACGTGGGGCAGTGGACAGCGGGTAGCAGTTAGCAGTTAGAAACGTGGTACCGTGGTCGTTGCGCCCTACGAAATACTAGGGAAACTCTGAACAAATCGTCTGCGGCTGGATGGCGGATCTTTTGCCCATCCATGCAGTGTTAAAAATGGGAAATACATACAGTATTCCTCCATTTTTAACACTTTTGTCTGGGACAAAATCTTTCGCCACCAGCTCTTGCCGATTTATTCAGAGCTTCCCTAGCCACTGGCGAGACTGAGAGGATCACGCCGCAACTGTCCACTGTCAACTTATCCCTGCTCCAACGCGGCAATTTCCTCCCCGGTCAGGAGCCGGGTCATGCCACGGCCCATGCCGCCCAGTGAGAGACTGCCCTCCTGGCGGCGTTCCAGGTAGGTCACCGGCAGGCCCCGGGAGGCCATCATCCGGCGCACCTGGTGGTATTTCCCCTCGGTGACGGTGACGAGGCACTTCCCCGGCTCCAGAATCTCCAGCACGGCGCTTCGGCATTTTGTCCCGTCCGCCAGGGTCAGTCCCCGCATAAACGCCTCCACGTCCGCCTGAGCTGCCACGCCCTCGTGACAGGCGTAATAAACCTTTTTGACCTCCTTGCCGGGAGAGATCAGCCGATGAAGGAGATCCCCGTCGTTGGTAAACAGCAACAGCCCTTCCGTCTCCTTGTCCAGCCGCCCTACCGGGTTTAAGCCTAAACGGCGGTATTTTTCCGGCAGCAGCTCCATCACCGTTTTCTCCCGGCGGTCAAAGGTGGCAGTGACGTACCCCGCCGGCTTATTGAGCATCAGCACCGTTCGGTGTTTTCCTCCAAGGCGCTCCCCGTCCAGGCTAATTTCCATAGTGTCGGGATCTACTTTCCTTCCGCCGTCCCGCTCCGGGATGCCGTCCACCGTGACCCGGCCCGATTTTAAAAGCGCCCTTACCTGGCTGCGGGTTCCGCCGCCGCTGTCGCTGACAAATTTGTCCAGCCGTTCCATGCTTTCCTCCGTTCTATCCCCCGGGGCAGCGTCATAGGCTTTAGTGCCACAATACTGCTAGGAGGGATTTCCATGATGGTTATGACCGCCAAGGTCGATTTGAAGAAAATTCTGATTTTAATTGCCGCCGTCGCCGCCGTGATCCTGTCGCTGTGCCTGCTGCTGGGGGGAAAGGACGGGGACGCCGCCGCTTCCGCTCCCACCGCCACCGTCAACGACGCCCGAGTGAAGTTCCTGACGGATTTCGGCTGGAATGTCACCACCTCCCCCAAGGAATCCAGTCAGGTGCGGATCCCGGAGGAAACCAGCGAGGTCTTTGACCGGTACAACGCTCTGCAAAAAAGCCAGGGGTACGACCTGAGCAGCTACGCCGGGAAAAAGGTGATGCGCTACGTGTACGAAGTAAAAAACTATCCCGGGGCAACCGAGCCGGTGTACGCCACCCTGCTCATTTATAAAGACAAGGTCATCGGCGGGGACGTGACCAACACCTCCGCCAAGGGGAAGATCCAGGGATTCAAAATGCCTGCCCAAACCGCCCCCAGCACCGAGACGGTTCCCAGCAGCCAGGCCACACTGCCTGCCGAAACCGCCTCCGCCACGCCGGAGGCATAGGGAGCGGTTAGCCGTTAGCTGATAGCGGTTAGCGATTAGCTGTTAGCAGTTAGCAGTTAGTAAAGCATTACCTTCCTGCTGCCCGCTACCGTCTCCCATTTTACCATGGGCACGGAAATCAATTTTCAAATCACAAGGAATATGGTATAGTAAGGGTATGGAAAA
>CAZCLX010000044.1:0-13260 GCA_964499615.1 uncultured Oscillospiraceae bacterium | reverse complement strand
AGGTAGAGCCATTGGCTCATCTTTTTTCAATTTACACCATTATACGGCCATGGCCCCGCAAGGCAATGTCTTCTTGGTAAAATGAAACCATTTTACCAAGAAACAGTATTACAGCGAAGATTGTCATATGCGCTTTGAATCGTGTAAAGGTAGCTTTCACATTCTGATCCTGGGGCAAAAATGCTTTCTATCCCAGAAATGGGTTCCACCGCATCTCCCAGCAAGGTAAAATAGATGAATTGATTTGCCATGACCTTATCCTTCTAAATGAAAATGGAGTATACTTGAAATAAGTATACTTACAACATTTTATCACATGGTGTACTTAAAATAAACTTAAAATTTTTTGAGGTGCATTATGCGAAACAAGAATAACAAGCATTTGGGAATCGAAATTGATCCGGAGCTTCATGCCAAGCTCCACTATATCGCTAAATATGAAGGCCGCTCGGCAAACGGGCAGATCCTGTACTTGATCCGTCAGTGCATACGGGAATTTGAAAGCAAGGAGGGACCAATTCCCATAGCTTCCCTGATGGACACGAGGAACGAATAATCTCTCGACCCTGTGCATTCTTTCGTTTGCTTCGGGTAAGCGGTGGCAGGGCTTTTTCCCCGCCTTGGGCACTTCTAACCACTACCTGCTAACTACCCTTGCCACTCTTGATAAAGTCCTACGGCGGCGGTGACGCCGTTATTTTCCGCTTCCTGGAGCATGGCTTCCACGGTCTCCCGGGTACGGTACAGGGTAAATCTTGCGGCGTCCTCTTCCAATGCCACCCGGTAGCGGCAGTGCAGACGCATATCCGTCCGGTCAGATTCCATTGGCGCTTCCCGGGGAATTGGAACCTGGATGGCGCCTTGCTCCGTCAGACGGATTTCCAAGGCGTCCAGGGCAGTATCCAGCCAGATTTCCCGACCCTGCCAGGGTTTCAGATAGTCGGAAAGGGGCATATTCAGAGGAACCGGCGGCAGAAACACCGCCGATTTTTCTGTGGCGTAGGACGCGCAGACGATCACCGGGCACGTTAGCTTCTCTTCAAGATACCGGGCAAGGGCGGTGGCCTCCGGTATCTTTTTTGTCTCAAAATCCAGCAGAACCCCCCGGCAGCCCGAGGCGGCGGTGAGGCCTTCCAGAGCTTCATAGATCCGTGCCGGGTCGTGGCGGTGGATGGGCGTCCGGTCATTGAGGATCAGAAGGGATCCCTCCGGAAGAGCGGAGGGAAGGTTACATAATCCTGTGGAATAGGGGGAAAAATGACATGCCATCCACCCAATTTTGGCGGGGAAATTGGTACAAGAGCCAAATTCTGCCGCTGTCATGGCAAGATAATGGTGAATTGCCGTAGACAAAACCTCCCTTCCGTGCTATAATACTTTGGATTCTTTGGAGCCTGGATCAGCGAGGTGCCTTGATCCGGTTGTCCGATGCTTCAATTTATGATGGAGGAGGGGAGGTTATGCGCTTTTCTCTGCTGCCAAAGGTGATTGCCCCGGTACTGACAGATGTAACCCCTGAGCTGCTGCACGGCTTGGGCGTGACACTGCTGATGCTGGACTTTGACAATACCATCGTGCCCTACACCACGGATAAGCCCACTGCGGAGATGGAGCGATGGATCCGGGAAATCCTCGCATCAGACATTGCCGTCTGCGTGGTGTCCAACAGCAAAAAGCGCCGGGTTCCGGTGTTCTGCGAGGAAAGGGACATCCCCTGTATTACCCATGCCCGGAAGCCTTTTTCCAAGGGAATTCGGGAATGCCTGACCCGTTTTTGCGTGGAGCCGGGAAAGGCGGCGCTGGTGGGGGATCAGATTTATACGGATACCCTGGGGGCCAACTGCGCCGGGGTGGTGTCCATATTGGTCAGTGCTATAGACAATCATAATTTCTGGCTGAAGGTGCGTCATGTGCTGGAACTGCCATTTATCATTTTTGCGAGAAAAAGGAGGATAAAGAAATGAAAAATCTTGACAAGTATCTTTCCCTGCTGGGGGAAGAAGTGGACGGGCTGCTGCTCACTTCCCGGTACAGCCGCCATTACGGGGCGGAATTTGACATCGCCGAGGGTGTTGCTATCGTAACAAAAAAGGGCTGCCGCTACTACACCGACAGCCGATATATCGAGTCTGCCCAGGCGGGCATTCAGGGTTTTGAAGTCCTGGAAGTGAACCGGGAGAACAGCTACTATGACCGCCTGAATGCCGCCATTACGGACTTCGGCGTTACGAAGCTTGGCTATGAGGAGCATTACCTCACCGTGGAGGAGCTGCGGAGCTATGAAAGCAAGCTGAATGCTCAGCTGGTTCCCTGCCACGAGAAGATTTATGCCTTCCGGGGCGTGAAAGAGGACTGGGAGAAGGATCGGATGCGCAAGGCACAGAAAATCGCTGATAAGGCGTTTCTGGAGGCCCTGACACGGATCCACGCCGGTATGACCGAGCTGGAAGCTCAGGCGGAATTGATTTATTGCATGTATAAAAATGGCGCTCAGGGCCTGTCCTTTGACCCTATCGTGGTTTCCGGGCCAAATACCAGTATGCCCCACGGCGTGGCGGGAAATCGGGTTATCCAGGCGGGGGATTTCCTAACCATGGACTTTGGTGTGCTGTACCAGGGCTACTGCTCCGATACCACCCGTACCGTGGCTATCGGCTATGCCACCGAGGAGATGAAAGAGGTTTATAATGTGGTGCTGAAGGCCCAGACGGAGGCCATTGCGGCCACGAAAGCCGGTGTCCCCGGAAAGGAGATCGACGCCGTCGCCCGGAAGGTCATCGCCGATGCAGGCTACGGCCCCTACTTCGGTCACGGCTACGGTCACAGCCTGGGCCTGGAGATCCACGAGAACCCCAGCCCTAGCATGGGCAACAATGAGCCTATGCCGGTGGGCGCGGTGTGCTCCGCCGAGCCGGGCATCTACCTGCCGGGCAAGTTCGGCGTCCGGATCGAGGACGTGACCATTCTTACGGAAAACGGCTGCGAGGATATTACCGGCATCCCCAAGGAATTGGTAATTCTGTAAAAAAAGGTATTTGCCCTCTTGCAAAACGTCGCGTTATAGAGTAAAATAATTCTGCAAAGTCTGTACATAATTCATATCCCATCCGGGGAAGATAAATTAGGAGGATAATAGAAAATGATTTCTGCCAGCGAATTTAGAAACGGCGTCACCTTTGAGATGGACGGCAAGGTCATGCAAGTGGTGGAGTTCCAGCACGTGAAGCCCGGCAAGGGCGCTGCCTTCGTCCGTGTCAAGATGAGAAATGTTATCACCGGCGGCGTAACCGAGACCAGCTTCAACCCCACCGCCAAGTATCCCACCGCTTTCGTGGAACGGAAGAAGATGGAGTATTCCTACAATGATGGTTCCCTGTACTACTTTATGGATGGGGAGACCTACGAATTGGAGCCTATTGACGCATCCGTCCTGGACGACTCCTTCAAGTTCGTGAAGGAGAACGACCAGTGCACCATTCTGAGTTACAAGGGCAAGGTCTTCGGCGTGGAAGTTCCCAACTTTGTGGATCTGGTGGTCACCAAGACCGAGCCTGGTTTTGCTGGCAATACCGCAACCAACGTTACCAAGCCCGCCACCGTGGAAACCGGCGCCGAGGTCAAGGTGCCGCTGTTCATCAACGAGGGAGACAAGGTTCAGATCGATACCCGTACCGGCGAGTACCTGGGCCGCTCCAAGGTGTAAGGAATTCAGTATAGGAGGAGAATTGCTATGAACCTTACGGAAAAATCCGCTTATCTTAAGGGCCTGATGGACGGCTTAAAGCTGAACACCGAAACCGACGAGGGTAAGATGATTGCCGCCATTGTGGATCTGCTTGGGGACATGACCAAGAAGGTCACCGACATTGAGGACACCACCATTGCGATCTCCGACGAGTTGGATGAGATCGAGGAAGATCTGGACGCCATCGACGACTACATTCTGGACGAGGAAGACGACTGGGATGAGGATGACGATGAGGACGACTGGGACGAGGACGACTACGAAGACGCGGATGAAGACGACGATGAGGAGGACGAGGAAGACGACTTCGACCTGGGGGAGGACGATACCATCTACGAGGTAGAGTGCTCCTGCGGCAACATCATTGACTTTGACGAAGAGACCCTGGAAAAGGGAAGCATCGTCTGTCCTAAGTGCGGCGAGACATTGGAGTTCACCTTCGAGGAAGACGAAGAGTAATCAAAATAATTTTTGGGCTGCTTCCGGAAAATTTTGGAAGCAGCCCATTTTTTGCAACCAATTCCCATTTTTTCCGACTGGATAAGTAGAGACCGAAAAGGAGGCACATTTATGGAGGACAGCGCGATCATTTCGCTGTATTTTTCCCGGTCGGAAAAGGCAATTTCCGAAACAGACCGGAAGTATGGCGCGTATTGCTATGCCATTGCAAACAATATTTTATCCAGCCGGGAGGATTCCGAGGAAAGTGTCAACGACACATACCTTGCGGCGTGGAATTCCATTCCGCCCCAGTACCCAAACGCCCTTGCCGCGTTTTTGGGAAAAATCACCCGTTACATATCCCTGGATCGCTGGCGAAAGGGTCGGGCGGCAAAGCGTGGCGGCGGAGAGCTGCCTTGGCTCTGGAGGAGCTGGGGGATTGCGTGTCCGGAGAGGAGTCGCCGGAGAAGGTGATCATGAATCGGGAGTTAACCCGGTGTATCAACCATTTTCTGGATGATCTGCCGGAGCCGGAACGGAAGGTTTTTATCTGCCGGTACTGGTATCTGGATTCCATCGGCGAAATCGGAAAGCGGTTCGGCTTCTCCGAGAGCAAGGTAAAATCCATGCTATACCGGCTTAGAGGAAAGCTGCGGGGAGAGCTGGAAGAGGAGGGATTAGCATGACATCCTTTGAACTCATGGAAACCATGGGAATTATTCGGGACAAGTATGTCCTGGAAGCCCGCAGCGGCGAGGCGAGAGCCAAAAAGCACCGTCCTTCCCGCCGTGTATTTCTGGTGGCAGCAATCATTTCCCTGATGCTCCTTTTGCTTGGCTGCGCGGCGGTGCTGTGGGGTCTGGGGGAATTGAAGTTAACGAGAGAACCCGTGGGTCCGCATGGGGAATTTACTATAGATACACTTTCCCTCCAGGGCTACGCTGGGACGCCAAACTATCAGGCGGCAAAAGAGTGGCGGGATTTTTTGCAGAGTTACGATCAGGACGGCAAGCTCTTGGCAGAGGCGGCGGAGGGAAACTGCGCCTTTGACCCAGCCGGAATTTCCATGGATTATGCTGCTTATGAGTGCTATACCATGGAAATGAAAGAAAAGATTGATGAGATCTGTGAAAAATACGGTTTGGAGATTTTGGGACCGCTGTACTGGGCGGATGACAATGCGCCGGAAACGATTCAGGCGACACTTCATACGCTTGGAATTGATGATCTGTTCTTTGAGAACGCCGAAGCGGATACAGAGTTATACAGCTTGTATTACTTCCGGGAAGGATCCTTTGACTTGGATATACATATTCGGTTGACTGCACCGGGAAATCCCTGGCCATACCTGACCTGCGCCGGCTACCGAAGCGTCATGAAATCGTCCTTCGATACAGTTACCATATGCGTGGATGATATCGGGGATTATGACCAGTGGATGTATACCGTCCAGGACGGAACAGAGGTTCTTCTGGCAAGAGGCGATGTGGGCGGCCTGATTTTTGCCGACAGAGGAAATCATTTCGTGACCATCAATATTCCGCTGTTTCTGGGAAGCCAGCCAGACGGTATGACCATGAGCCGCAGGGCGCTGGAAGCCATAGCCGATGTGTTTACTTTTGACTACACCCCCCACAGACCGGATCCTGATACCTTGGTGCTGTCGGATATCTATTTTCCGGTGACGGAGGCGGCAGAGTCTGCCCCGGAAGCGCCAGCGGAGGAAACCTGGAAAATCATCGATTCTATCCAGAAAATGTATCCGGATAAAATAGTGAAATACACCCTTCACGATTTTGACCTGGATGGATGCGACGATTTGGCGATTTGGTATGACGGGGCGTATCGGGCGCTGTATCTGTTTGGGGAAGACAGGGATACTCCCCGGGAGTATCATTTTGACAGCGGCTTCCAGGTATACGAAACAAATCTCCAAATGGAACTTAATGTCCGGTATCAGGGAGAGATCCTGGGAACCGTGGAGACGGTGGACGGTGTGGAATATCACAACTTTTATGTCCGAGGCAGCGGTATGTACTGGTGGGATACGGTGAAAAAGGAAGGAGATCAGTTCTACCGTGGTATCCCCGGCTCCTGGGATATTCCTTATGACACCCCGGTGGAAACCTGGGAACCCATCACCCAGGAGGAGTATGATGAGATCCTGGAAAGCTATTTGCTACAGCCGGTGGAGCTGCGGGTCGCTGTGAGCGGCGAGGAGAGAAAAGCAGTACAGCAGGCGTTTACAGCCATCCTGGAAGACGGCGGCACATTTTATGCAGACCGTGAGAATGCAGAGGAAATGTCTCTGGAACGGTACTGCGAAACCTTTACCGACGGTCTCGTGGCAGCGCTGACGGAATTCACGCTGGTGGATTTTGAGCAGGACGGTATCCCGGAAGCGGTTTTCCGGATCGCCCTTGGCGAAAACACCGACTGCGGCGTTTTGGTGCTGCACTGGGAGGACGATAAGGTTTGGGGGCATACTTTTTCAAATCGCGAAATGCAGGAGATTAAGTCGGACGGAACCTTCTGGTGGTCAGGCTCGTCCTCCAATTACGGGGCTGCAAGAATTTCCTTTTCCCAAGAGAAATACACCTATCAGAACATTCTATATGTGGAGGAAACGGACGGTGAAGTGAAGTATTATTTGGAAGGCGTGGAAATATCTTACGAAGCATTTAAGCATCGTAGCACGCTGCTTAGCGCAAAGGAGGACATCCGATGGGTATCTTATCCCGACGGGGAATATTCTGAGCTGCTGGAAAGGTTTTAATATGAAGATCAGTATTACATGATTTCCTGGAGTTCCACGGAAATAACAGTCAACCGGTTTTTGCTTACAGTAAAGCGGATATTGTATCCGGCGAAGGTCAGACCGTACACCCGGTCACTTTCCGCCTGATAGGAGGGTCGGGGATCGTGAGACAGGACGCCCACGGCGGCTTCCCGCTTTTCTTCCGGCAGCTTTTCCAGCAGTTCCCGGGGGAATTCCACATCCAGGAGGAATTCCCCCGCCGTTTGCGTAAAGCCTCCCAGTGCCTCCGGACGGCTGTCACAGTAGGGAATGTAGGGCTTGATATCAAAAATAGGAGTGCCGTCCAGAAGATCCGCGCCGCCCACATGGAGCACGGTGCCATATTTTTCCGTGTGTTCCAGGTCGAGCAGTTTTACGCAGCTTAGCCCCAAATGGTTGGGACGGAAGGGGGAGCGGGTGGCGAATACTCCCATCCGGGTGTTCCCGCCCAGCCGGGGCGGACGGACGGTAGGAGACCAGTCCTGGCGAATTGCCTGGGAAAACTGCCAGATGATCCACAGGTGGGAGAAGCCTTCGATCCCTCGGAGAGCGTCAGGATTGCGGTAGTCCGGCTCAAAAACGATGGTGGAGCGGAGTGCTTCCACAAGGCCGCTCTGCCTTGGGATCCCAAATTTCCCGCCGAAGTCGCTGCGCATTCTTGCGACGATTCGGAGACTCAGATCCTCCATTTTAGTTCACCGCCTTCCGAAAGCAGAAGGTCACAGCAAAAATGCCAGCAAGCAGCAGACTGATGGCAGCTCCGGCGGAGCAGCCCAGATAATAGGAGATCGTAAGTCCGCCGATCCCTGCCGCCAGAGCAAACAGCACGGCGTACAGGGTGTACTGTTTGAGATTCCGGGAAACGTTTCTGGCGGCGGCGGCGGGCAGTACCAGCAGAGAGTTCAGGATCAGCAGGCCCATGCTGGAAATGGTCAGGGTGACCACCAGGGAAACCGCCACGGTAAACAGAGTTTGGCACAGATCCACGGATACACCCCTTGAGGAAGCCAGCTGGGGATACACCGAGGTTAAAGTAAGCCGGTTGGCAAAAAGTCCCCAGAATACCAGTACCCCCAGCAGAACCGCCGCCAGAAGCCCAATTTCCGACGGCGTGATGGAGAGAATGTCACCGATCAAATACCGGTTGTATTTTGTAAAGCTACCGCCCCCCAATGTGGCAATGAAAATTCCCAGGGCAACGGCGGTGCTGGAAAACACGCCGATGAGAGTGTCCGCCGCCTGGTTGCTGCGGCACCGCACGAAGGAGAAAAACAGGGCAAACACCAGGCTGAAGCCTACCGCCGCCCACAAGGGAAACGCCATTTTCGCAATGCAGCCGATGGCAATGCCGGTAAAGGCGGAGTGACCCAGGGCATCGGAAAAGAAGCTCATCCGCCCGGTAACAATCATTGTGGAGAGAATTCCGAACAGAGGGGCCATTAGCAGCAGCGCCAGCAGAGCGTTTTTCATAAAGTCCCACCGGAGCATTTCCAGAGGAACCAGATCAAGAAGTGAATACCAGAGGCTCATAGTGCGTCCCTCCTGATGTGAAAGGTTTCGGCAAAGGCGGGGGAGGACAGCACTTCCTTTGGCGTTCCCTTGCACCGCACGGCGCCGTCGATCAAAACCACCTGATCGGCGTACCGTTCCAGCATGGTAAAGTCGTGGGTGGTCATGAGAATGGACAGGTCGTAGATTTTCCGGATTTCGTCCAGCATGTCCATCAGAGTCGCCATACCCTCCACATCCACGCCGGAAAGCGGTTCATCCAGAATCAGAATGTTGGGCATCGGCTCCAGCGCCAGGGCCAGAAGCACCCGCTGCAGCTCGCCGCCGGAGAGGGAACCTACCCGCTTGTGAATGAGATCCAACCCATGAACCCGCTCCAGGCATTCCGCCACTTTGCTTTCCATGGTCTTGGAAAGCCCCAGGAAGGCTGGGCGCTTACTCATGCAGCAGGCAAACAGGTCGGCAACGCTCATAGGCTCGCTGGGATCGAAGGCTGGGCTTTGGGGCACATACCCGATCCTGGGCTTGTGACTCCGCTGACCGGGCTGGGAAAAGGCGATCACGCCGGTGTATTCCCGCTGACCGAGGATGGCTTTGAGGAAGGTGCTTTTGCCCGCCCCGTTGGGGCCGATCAACGCAACCAGCTCCCCACAGTGGACATGGAGATTCATGTCCCGCAGTATGATTTCGCTTCCGATGGTGACGGACAGCTTTTCCACCCGCAGGCAGCAGGCTTGCCCGCAGGATCGGCTGTGAGGAATTTCGCTCATGACAGCGCCTCCTTGACGGTATTAATGTTACGGTACATGGCATCGAAATAGCTGTCTCCTGCCATTGCCATGTCCAGGGAGAAGACAGAAGCGCCGGTTTCCCGGGAGATGATCCCGGCGGCGGAGGTGCTTCCGTTGCACTCGGTAAAAATCGCGGGAAGACGGTGACCATCCACTAGACCAATCAGTCGAATGAGATCCTTGGCGGAAACTTCGCTGCCGGATTCCTCTTCCACCGCTTCCAGGATCGTCAGGTGGAAAGCCTCCGCGAAGTAGGAAAAACCGTCGTGGAAGGTAATCAGCTCCCGGACAGCGAGACTTCCCAAGCTTTCGTCACCGTATTTCTGTAAATCCTCCAGCTCCTCCAAAAGAGGTTGGAGATTGGTTTCAAAAGTTTCCCGGTATTCCGGATACCGCTCAGACAGCCCGGCGCAGATATTTTCCGCCATGATCCTGGCGTTTTCCGGAGATAGCCAGATGTGAGGGTCGCCGCTTTCATGGTCATGCCCTTCATGTTCCTCCCCCTCCAGGAGGGGAATTCCGGCGGATGCGTCAATGATTTTGCTTTTATCCAAAATCCCGTCCAGAAAGTCTTCCAGCCCGGCCCCGGAAATCACTACAGTTTCCGCACCTTCCGCCAGCCGCACCTGATCCACGTTCAGGGAATAGTCATGGAGACAGGAGACAGGTTCCGTCACCAGCCGGGAAACGGTCAGCTCTGTGCCTTGGCAAAGCCGCTGAGTAAATTCCGCCACAGGCAGGGTGGTTGCGGCAATCGGGGGAGAGCTTTCCCTGCCATCGCAGCCGCCAAGACAAATAAACAGCAGTAAAGCAGAGAAAAGCGCAATCGCTTTTTTCATAATTCCATCATCCGATCCGATTATTTTTACCTATATCATATCACAGCTTGTCAATGACAGTATCCAGAGAAAAGCGCGGAAGAAAAATCCTCCGCGCTTTCGGTCTATGGAAAAATCAATGGTTATCTATCCACTCGCTGACCTTGGTCTTAGCAAGGCGAAGAATGTCCTCGGTTGGATAGGGAGAAGCCTCGCCGCCGGAGACGTACAGGAAATACAGTCCGCCGGGAGTCTGATACAGATCCTCCTCGTAGCCCGCGGGATCGCCCAGCTCGCCGAAGGTGAACTTCTTGACCAGGGTGGCGGTTTCGGTGTCATATTCCTTTTTGCAGATGATCTTCTTCATGGTGAACCTCCTTTCCTGAGTTCGGTTGCCTGAAATTATACTGTTTATTTGTTGCAAAATCAAGACCATTCTGAGAAACTTTCTAACTTTCGACAAAAAATTGTTAGAAATAGGCTGATAATACGGTGACAGCTCTGATACTTGTTGTGCAATTTGCACAGTGAAAAAATTCAAAATTGGGAAAAAACCGTATCCATCCTGGAGAAGGTGTGATAAAATGGCAGCAGGTTAAATCGAATGGACTGCGTAGGGCGCGGCATCCTTGACGCGGCGCCGGGGTGCGGGATAAGAAAGGAAGAAAAATGCCATGAAGGACTTTCCCATATTCACGACGGAGTACGGAGCCGCCAGTCTCATCCTTCGGGAGATTCCCTACCGGGGCACCGCGTACATCCGGATCCAGGATTCAAGGGAGCCGGAGAAGCTGGTGGAGGAATGCGCAGGCTTTTGCAGGATGGCCGGGGCGGAAAAGATTTACGCTTTTGGAGACCCATGGCTGGAGCGGTTTCCGCTGCATGCCGCCGTCTGGGAGATGCGGGGGGCGGTACCTTTGCGGCAGGAGCTGACAAAGGCGCTGTGGCCGGTTACCCGGGAGTATGCCGCCCGGTTCCGGGAGCTGTATAATAAGCGGATGCGGAATGTGGACAACGCCGGGACGCTGGAACAGAAGGATGAAAAACGTCTGGCAGAGGAGGGCGGGGCATATTTTGTCCACGATGGCGGCACGCTGCTGGGGCTGGGGATCGTGAAAGAGGGGAGCTTGAAAGCCATCGCCTCGGTTGTGCCCGGGACGGGTGAAACGGTGCTCTACACCCTGGCGTCCATTAACCCCGGTGAAGTACTTACCCTTGAGGTAGCCTCCACCAATACCCGGGCCATCCGGCTCTACGAAAAAAATGGCTTTTTGAAAACCCGGGAACTGTCCCAATGGTATGAAATTTAGCCAGGTGTCAAGAAAAAACACTTGACATTCGCGCCTGCATGCAGTATAATACTCAGGAATGCAAGGAAAATACCTTGACAGGGGGCAGAGCAATGGACGCGGTGGAGATGACCCTGTTGCTGGACTTTTACGGCGATCTGCTGACGGAGCGCCAGCGCCTCTGCCTGGATATGCGGTACAATCAGGATCTTTCCTTGGGGGAGATCGCCCAGGAATTGGGCGTTAGCCGCCAGGGGGTTTCCGATAACCTAAGCCGCGGCGAGCAGCGAATGCGGAACATGGAGGAGAAAATCGGCTGTGTCCGCCGGGCCAAGGCCTCCCGCCGAGGCATCGCCAGGATCCGGGAGGCAGCGCAGAAGCTTCACGCTTATCCAGATGACGCTGTCAGGCTGCTGGCAGAAACCGTTCTTTCCGAAGTACAGGAATTTGAGGATTAAATCATGGCATTTGAAGGCTTAACCGAAAAAATTTCCGCCACCTTCAAAAAGCTCCGGGGCAAAGGCAGACTGAAGGAAGCCGATGTGAAGGAGGCTATGCGGGAGATCCGCATGGCGCTGCTGGAGGCGGATGTCAGCTATAAAGTGGTCAAGGATTTTACCAAGTCCGTTACGGAACGCTGTGTGGGCGCGGACGTGCTGGAATCCCTGACTCCTGCCCAGATGATTGTGAAGATCGTCAACGAGGAGCTTTGCAAGCTCATGGGCAGCGACGCGAAATACATTACCATCAATCCCAACGGCCCCACTGTGGTGATGCTGGTGGGCCTCCAGGGCGCGGGCAAAACCACCAATGGCAGCAAGATTGCCGGCCTCATGAAGCGTCAGGGGAAGAACCCGCTGCTGGTTGCCTGCGACATCTACCGGCCTGCCGCCATCCAGCAGCTCCAGGTTTGCGGAGAGAAGCTGGGAATCCCGGTATTTGAAAAGGGTACCCAGGATCCGGTGCAGACCGCCAAGGAAGCGGTGCTGTACGCCCGCCAGCGGGGTTACGATATGGTTTTCCTGGATACCGCCGGGCGGCTCCATATCGATGAAACACTGATGGAGGAACTGAAAAACATCAAAGCCGCCGTGAAGCCCAACGAAATTATGCTGGTTGTGGATGCCATGACCGGTCAGGACGCAGTGAACGCCGCCCAGAGCTTCAACGAGTGGCTGGATATTGATTCCGTGATGCTCTCCAAGCTGGACGGTGACGCCAGAGGCGGCGCGGCTCTGTCTGTCCGGGCTGTCACCGGAAAGCCCATCAAGTTTGCCGGCATGGGGGAAAAGCTGGAGGACATCGAGATCTTCCACCCGGATCGGATGGCAAGCCGAATTCTGGGAATGGGCGATGTGCTCACTCTTATCGAGAAGGCGGAGAAGGCCTACGATGCCAAGAAAGCCGCCGAGGTGGAGCAGAAGCTGAAAACCAATCGCTTCACGCTCCAGGATTTTTACGACCAGATGGTGCAGATGAAATCCATGGGTTCCATGGAAGACATCCTTGCCCAGATGCCCGGTGGCGCTAATCTCAAAGGCGTGAAGCTGGACGAGAAGGCCATGGCTCACACCGAGGCGATCATCCTTTCCATGACCCCCAAGGAGCGGGAAAACCCGAATATTATTGCCGCCAGCCGAAAGAAGCGGATTGCCGCTGGCGCCGGTGTGAAGGTGGAGGATGTCAACCGGCTGCTCAAGTCCTTTGAGCAGATGCGCAAGCTCATTAAGCAGTTTTCCGGCCCCGGCGCGGGTAAAAAGCTGAAACGGATGCGGGGCATGGGCGGCTTCCCCGGCTTTTAAATTTGTTCGCCACAGGCAAATGCCTTGCGATATAGACTAAAGAATTATGGAGGTGAAACTCTTATGGT
>CAZCLX010000043.1:0-14111 GCA_964499615.1 uncultured Oscillospiraceae bacterium | reverse complement strand
GGATGGGACAAAAGATCCGCCATCCAGCCGCAGACGATTTGTTCAGAGTTTCCCTGGATAAAATGGTTTCATTTTATCCAGAAGACATCGCCTGGCGGCGCTGCCATTTTTGGTGTTTTCGGAATAGAAAATACCAAAAATTCGTCTTATATGATATTCATATAAAAATGTTCAGTCCTTTGGATTTCACATTTTTATTGAATATGCATATCGGCTTTTGTCAGCAAACCAGTGGAGTTTTGCGTAGGGCGCGGCGACCTCGACGCGCCGCGGAATGCGGCTGACATTTGGATGCAACCCCGGAGAATAGGGGCGCGTTACGAATTCGCCAGAAAAAGCCTAAATTTTCAGCTTGGTACTGCCGGAACGCCGGGGTCGGCGTTCCCTACGCAAAGACGGCTTGCTGAGTTAAGCCGATAAGCACATTATTGAATATCAGTATTACGCGATACATTCAAAAAGAGAGGGGCGCACCCCTCTCTTTCCTACGTTACCTGTACTTACTGGGATATTATACCACCGTATCCATTGTTTTGCAAGAGGTTTTTTTCGGATTTTTTTCGATTTTTTGAAAAGGATACGGTTATTTTGCTCCCGCCAGCGTCAGAATTCCTTCGGCAAGGGCTTTCGCGGCCAGAAGCGCCTCCCGATGGGTGTTTCCCGCCGCGCCCACTTCCACCAGCAGCGATCCGGGACTTAAATCCTGGTTAAACCGCTGCCCCCGAAGCACCGTAGGCCGGGTGATTCCCGGGTTCTGCCGCTCCAGCACCGTTTGCAGCTTCAGTGCCAGAGAAAGGTTTTCCTCCCAAGTGTCGTAGCGCAGACCCGCCGTCCCAGTTCCCATTACCAGCATCAGCTGCGCACTGTCATCCCCGGCCACCTGGGCATGGGTCTTCAGCTGACCGCTGCCAGTGTCGGCGGCGTCCCGGTGAATATCCAGGATCAGCGCGATGGATGGATAGGTTTCCAGGTATTCCTGAACGGATTCCCGGGAATCGTTATAGGAACCGTTGTAGGAAGGGTAGTCGTGAAAGGTTCGGTCCTGAACTGCGTGGATTCCGCCCGCTTCCAGTACCCGGGCAACCTCAGCCCCGATGGAAAGCATATTATAATCTTCGTCCAGGGTGCGGTATGGGGAGGTCTCCCGGTAATCCTCCCCCTCTTTGGTGTAGCTTTCCGTTGTGTGGGTATGGACGATCAGCACCGTCGGCTCGTCCCCGGTCAGATTCAGGGTGATGGGCAATGCCAGCAGTGTCCCAATGTCCGGCCTCACGGAACAGGCGTAGCTTACGGAAATCGCGCCCGCATCCTCCGGGGAGAACACAGGGATCGTTTCCGACGCCTCTTCCGGAGCAAACACCGGCTCCGCCGACTCCGGCGGATAGGGAACCGATGGGGAAGGCACCGGCTGGAAATGGCGTCCGGTCTGGAGGTATACCAGCGTCTGTGCCACCTCTTGCCGGTTAACCAGCTGAGCGGCCCGGCGGAAAACGCCGGAAGCGCCAAGCCGCAAAACAAGCGCACAGAGGATCGCCGCAAGCCCCACCCGCAGGCTTTTGTGATAGGAATCCATACCCGCTTCCCTCCCCAGTGGTCACCGGAGCGGTCACCGCCGGGGCTGCCATTTGGGCCTGTCTCTCTGCTCCAGCCGCAGGCGCCGGAAAAAGGCCTGAAGCAGCGCTGCCGCTTCCGTCTCCCGCACTCCCCGCGCCACCTCCGGATGATGGTTAAAAGCCATGGAAAACAGGTTGCAAACCGAGCCGCAAGCGCCGTACTTGGGATCTGAGGCGCCGTAGACCACGAGGGGGATCCGGGCGTTCAGAATCGCTCCGGCACACATGGCGCAAGGCTCCAGCGTTACGTACAGGCCGCACTCCCAGAGCCGCCAGCCTCCCAGTGTCCGGCAAGCCTCCCCGATGGCTTCGATTTCCGCGTGAGCCAGAGCGGAGCGATCCGCCTCCCGGCGGTTCCGGCCTCTGCCCACGATTTCTCCCCGACAGACCACTACGCAGCCCACCGGAACCTCGCCTTCTTCCCCCGCCTGACGGGCAAGGGCAAGGGCCTCGTCCATAAATCTTGGCTCCACTGTCATGTTTTCCGCCATCAGTATATCACCTCGAAATCAAAAATGGGGCTGAAAAAAGGGATGCTCTACTCCGTTTCCTTCATTTCCTGCTTCAGCTCCTCCCGGGGGATCAGAAACCGGCGGATGGCGAACAGCCCCGCAATACAGGAAATGCATGCGATATTGCTCAAAGGGTCGTCATGACTGAGAATTACATGGCGGGTGATCGCCAGAGTCAGCACCTCCAAAACGTTTGCCGGGGTGGTATCGATGAGCATGCGGACAAATTCCATACCCACCACAATGGTCAGAATATTGTGGAGATACCCTTCCACGTCATAAAAATAGCCCTCCACCGTAAGCATCCTGCCGATTTCCAGCACCAGCGCCGCCACCAGCACCACCAGGGTGATCGCCGCCACCGCCCGCTCCATAATCTGTAAGCCCCTGTGGTACAGCCGATCCAGGCGGCGCTCCCGTTCCTCCCCGGATCGGATTGCGTCGGAGACCCGTTTTTCTTTCGTTTTCAGATCCACTTCATTTGCCCCCTTATTCTTTTTTGATGTATTTTTCCATCTGCTCCCGCACCCGGTGCACTTCCTCCCCCAGCTCCCGGGAGGACATCCGCAGTACGCCGGAGCGGAAGGCGGACAGCTGCACCAGGGCGTCGGAGGACGCCACCCACACCGATTCGTTCTTTCCGATCTCGGCGGCAAGGGATTCCAGATACCGGTCTGCCGTCTCCCCTTCCCGGGTAAACGCCACGGAAATGCCGTGACGTTCTTCCTTTTCTCCGGGATTTCCGGCCCTGCGGTAGCCGTCAAATACCACCACCACTCGGGTGCCGGTAAATCCGGCGTAGTCTGCCAGCGCGTCGCATAGCTGCCGCCTGGCGGCGTCTAAATCCTCCCCCGCCTGCTTTTTTAGGCCATCCCAGGCAAAAATCACGTTGTATCCGTCCACCAGGATACATTTCTTCCGGGGCTGCCGGATGCTTACTTCCTTTTGAGCGGCTTCCCGGGGCGCCGTATACTGCCGCCGGCGGATGGGGCCGAACTCCCGCTCCATAATGGCCTCCAGCTCCCGGTCATCAATCCTGCCCCGGGTTAGAACCGCAGGGGGCTTCTCCTCCCGGATGCCGCTGCCCAGGTGCATATACTGCGTTACCCGGTTCCACTTGACGGTAAAGCCACCGCCGTGGGCGCAGAATACCGAGTCCGGGGTGTTATCCAGATCTCCTTCCGGGTCGTAGGCCCGCTCCCGGATCACAGCTTCGGCGTTGTGGCAGGGGGCATAGCCTGCCAGAGACAGGCTCAACCGGCCTCTTCCCTGGGTATACGCCGCCACCCGGTCACCGTAGTCCCTTACTTCCGCAGCTGGCACCCTGCCCCGGAGAACCGAAGCTTCCCCCAGATTTTCCGGTGGGGAAAACTCCCCGCCCATGGCCCGGATGTCCCCGATGGCTCTTCCGATCTCCTGGGTGGGAGCAGTGAGGGCAAAATCGTACCACGGTTCCAGCAGCACCGATTTTGCCTGCATCAGCCCCTGGCGCACCGCCCGGTAGGTGGCCTGGCGGAAATCGCCGCCCTCGGTGTGCTTTATGTGGGCTTTCCCCGCCAAAAGAGTGATTTTCATATCGGTGATGGGCGCTCCGGTGAGGACGCCCCGGTGATTTTTCTCCCCCAAATGGGTCAAAATCAGGTTTTGATATGCCCCTTCCAGTAAGTCTGTAGGGCAGGCGGAATCGAATACCAGCCCGGTTCCCGGCGGCAGCGGTTCCAGAAGTAAGTGCACCTCCGCATAGTGCCGCAGAGGCTCAAAGTGGCCCACCCCTTCCACCGTATTTTCAATGGTCTCCTTATAGCACACCCGGCGGTCTTCCAGGGTAATCTCCAGTCCCAGCCGCTCCCGGGAAAGGCTCCTGAGGATTTCCAGCTGCACCCTGCCCATGATCTGAACGTGAATTTCGCCGCCCTCCCAGAGGATCCGGATTTCCGGGATCTCTTCCTCCAGCAGGCGAAGCTTCCCCAGAGCAATCATGGGATCCGTACCTCCGGGGAGGCTGACCCTGTAGACCATCACCGGCTCCATGGCGGGAGAAAGCCCAGGCGGCTCCTCTCCCAAGGTCATCCCCGCCCAGGTGTCCGTAAGACCGGTGACCGCAGCCAAATCTCCCGCCGGAATTTCCTCCGCCAGGGTGAATTTCTCTCCGGAATACCGGCGGAGTTGCTGGGGCTTTTCCTCTATCGGCTCTCCCTTTAAGTTTACATAACGGATCGGTGCCCGCACCCGGAGGCTTCCGCCGGTGACCTTTAGCCAGGTCAGCCGGTTTCCCTGGGGATCCCGGGAGATTTTATATACCCGGGCGGCAAACAGATCCGGATATGCCGCCCTCGGCGCAAACCGATCCAAAACGCTCAGAAGCTCCGAAATGCCGTCCACCCGCAGGGCGGAGCCGAAGCAGCAGGGAAACAGCTTCCGCCCGGCAATCAGCTCCCGCAGATTTCCGTCGGTCACCCCGCCACCAGCTAAATAGCTCTCCAGCAGCGCTTCGTCGCACATGGCGGCTGCCTCCGCCACCGCCTCCCAGGGCTTCCCCAGGTCAACGCACCCGGCGCTCAGCTCCCGTTGGAGCTGGGCAAGCAGCGTTTCCCGGTCTGTACCGGGCAGGTCCATTTTATTGACAAATAGGAAGGTTGGGACCCGGTAGCGCTCCAGCAGCTCCCACAGGGTTTTGGTGTGGGCCTGTACCCCGTCAGTACCGCTGATCACCAGCACGGCACAGTCCAAAATGGGCATCACCCGTTCCGCCTCGGCAGAAAAGTCCACGTGCCCCGGGGTATCCACCAGGATCATCCGGCAGTTTTCCGTCTTCAGCCGAGCCTGCTTGGAAAAAATGGTGATCCCCCGCTCCCGCTCCAGTGGCTCCGTATCCAAAAACGCGTCCCCATGGTCCACCCGGCCCAAGCTTCTTTTCGCCCCGGCGCAGTACAGCATCGCCTCAGAAAGGGTGGTCTTCCCCGCGTCCACATGGGCAAGTAGACCAATCGCGCATGGCCGCTTTCCCGGCTGCTCTGACACAGAAATGTCCCCCTTCCATGGATAATTTCTTGTATTATACCATGGAAAGGTACGTTCGTCGATAGATATTTTGATGTTTTCCGGATCAGTCCTTCAATTTATGTGATTGAGGATTGCGCGTATAGCGGGTTCGGCTCATGTCGAAAAGTTTCAAGAAGAAATACTCGTCGTCCGGATACCCGTAAACTGAATATCTAAGGGGCTGTTGCAGCTGCAACAGCCCCTTAGTATCAAATACATAGCGCTAAGTCGTCATTTTTTCGTCGGTCTACGTCAATAAATGTCACGGTGACTGCGGAGCCGGGGATCCCGGTTCCAGCGGCAATGTTGTTTACGCGAGAATGGCGTCATACTGGATGGAGCTGACCGCTCCGTCTGTCAGGATCAGGGTCAGCTTGCAGTCGCCTTTCGTGACGATGCAGGCGTTTCCGTCCAGGTTTTCTTCTCCGTAGGCATCCTTCACCTGCTGCTCTGTGGCGCCGATGTAGACGCCCTCGGGGGTGGTGACGGCGTCATCCACCAGCCACAGGCAGTATACCCGCTCCCCATCCTCGGCGGGATAGGTCTGGAGATAGAAGCTGCCGTAGTAATAGGTTTTATCCAATCCATCAAAGGCACAGCTGGCTTCCTCGGTGTAACTTTTCGGCTCCCCAAGAGCAGAGAGAATTGGCTCCGCCGGAGCGTTGGGCTGGATGGAGATGCCCTGATATACGAAAGCAAGACCGGTTTCCCCCTCACTTGGAGCGGTTTCGGCATTGTCCGGCTGGGCAGTGGGGGTCTGGGTGACAGCCGCCGGCGCGGTTGGGGCAGACCCATTGGAGGCGGGTTCCCCGCCGGAGCCGCAGGCGGTCAGGCTCAGCAGCGCGGCGGCTGCCAACAGAATGCAAAATAACTTTTTCATGGCTTAATCTCCTTGTAACGCGTAGGTTTCTTCCAGCTTCGTTTTTCTGTCGTAATAGGTTTCCGATATTTTCTCCCATAGGGCGGATAACTCAGGATCCTCCCGCCGGTCTGTCAAGCCGCACTGCTCTATGAGAATTTTCCCAAAATAGTCTGACATTTTTTCCGCCCCGTATACATTCAGGTGCAGCCCGGTATCGTAGGTATCCGTCTGCCAGTCAATGCCGATTTCCTCCTGATCCTTTAGGAAATTCAGGTAGAGAAGATTGTTTTCCTGAGCGTAGGATTCCAATTGCTGATCCCATTCATCCCACCACACCGGATATACCGTGGGAGCCTTGATCAGCACCAGCTGGGTGCTGTGGGAGCGGCACAGCTCCACCATTTTGTCCAGATATTCCCAGCAAGTAGAAGAAAGGGTGTAGTCAACCAGGGGCCGGCTGGCGTGGGGGTCCGTCAGGGGTTTCACCCCCACCTGCATCAGATAGCCGCTGTCGGCCACGGAGTCCTTCCTGAAAAGATACTGAAAATCCTCAGCGTTCAGATCCGACCATCGGTCATGGTAGCGAAGCAGGGGAAAGAGGTACAGCAGTGCGCCGCCTTTTTCCTTCTCCATGTCGGTCATAGACGCCTGGATGGCATTCCACTTGGAGGAAGACCAGCGCATCCCGTCCAGTGTCATTCGGTTGTAGGCTTCCCGCTGGGAAGCGAGCCCGGTGCTGGCGGGGGTACCGTACTTCATGGACAGGACGTTGAAGACCATCACCTTGGGGGTCTCATAGCGGAAGGTCTCCTCCATCAGGTAGTAGGACTGCCAAATAAGCTGCTGGGCACTGCCCCGGATGTAGGAGGGGATCCCGTAGTTTTCCCACAGGGTGACCGGGGAGAAATTTTCGTAGACCTCGCAGTCACCAATGAAAATCACGTCATGGTTTCCCGCCTGGCTGTAGTATTCCCCGATCAGGGCGCCTTCCCGGTTTTCTCCCATATATTTTGGCATCAAAAGCCCTTGCAGCAACCACAGCGCCAGAAGCGCCAGCAGAAGGGGCACAATGAAAAGAATTCGTTTTTTCATCCTGCTGCCCCCTAAAACTGGTTGTAAATAAAGTTACTGGCATCGTAGCCAATGCCGTAGCTGCCCATCAAAAGGACAGCAAGGAACAATAGGAACATCAGGCACCACCGCAGAGCCGCAGGCTTCTGCCATAGAAGTTCCCGGACGCTGCCTTTCTTTTCTTCGAGGATGCTCACCGCCAGCAGCAGGAGGCACCCAAAGAAAAGGATGGCGTAGTCCAGGCCGGTCAGCCCCAGTTCCATCAGCGTTCCGTCCCACAGGGCGGACACATTGGGGCTTAGCAGCAGGGAGCCAAGGCGGCGGAAGTATTCCCCCACATTGGGGAACAGGTCGCACGCCCGGATCAAATTCATTAAAAAGAACATCCGAACCATCTCAAAGACGTTATAAAGAGGTTTCCCTTTCAGATGGAACCGGTTGTGAAACCGCTCATACAGAGGGGTCAGTTCCTCGGACGCCACAATCACGGCGCAGTTGAGCATCCCCCAGAGGATGAAATTGGGGGTCAGGCCGTGCCAGATCCCGGTGACAAACCAGGTGGCGACAGAGGCCACATACACGGGAAGCCGTTTGCCAAACTTACCCAGCTTTTTCCGGGCGGCTTTGGACAGGTTCCGCATGGGGGCGCTGACGGAGATGGGGTAGAAAATGTAGTCCTTCATCCACTCCCCAAGGGTAATGTGCCACCGCCGCCAATATTCGGCGATGTTCCTGGAGAAAAAGGGGCGGATAAAGTTTTCCGGTAGCCGGATGCCGAAGCACTCCGAAAGACCGATGGCTATGTCGATGCCGCCGGTGAAATCTCCGTAGATCCGCACCGCGTAGAAGACGGTGAGCACCAGGAAGGAAACGCCGGTGTAGTCACCGGATATCAGAGCCGTCACCGCCGGGGCGATCCGGTCAGCGATCACCAGCTTCTTAAAGTAGCCCCACAGCATCCGCTGGAGGCCAAAGGAAACTGTCTTACCATCATAGTCGTGAGGTTCGCAGAGGGTAGGGGACAGCTGGGAAAACTTGCTGATAGGGCCCTGGATCAGCTGGGGAAAGAAGGAGGCGAACAGCGCCAGCTTGAAAAAATTCTTTTCCGGCTTTTCCTTTTCCCGGTACACATCGATCACATATCCCATGGACTGGAACATGTAGAAGGAAATACCCAGGGGCAGTCCCAGAGTCAGAAACGACAGCGGACTATTATCCGCCAGCGTCTGGAATGGCCGAACCAGGCAGGCCTTGCATACCGCCAGAATGGCAAAATTCAGGACGGTGCAGGAAATCAGAATTTTCCTGTTCCGGGATTTTACCTTGGCCTTCAGCTCCCGCTTTTCCTCCCGGGAAAGGGAAGCAAGCTGTTCATCCCGTTTTCGGAAATTTTCGCCCATAGCCCGGACGGACAGATAGGTGGTGATGATCGTAGTCAGAAGGAATCCAACATATCTCCACCCCGCCGCCAGGTAAAACACCCAGCTGGCCAGGAGCAGCAGCTGCCACTGAAACCGCTTTGGAATCCGGTAGTAGACGAGTATCAGCAGCCCGGCAAACAGGAAAAAGGAATAGGACGTGAATGACATGCTTATTCGTCCTGGAGCCGCTTCACCAAGGCGTAGAGAGCCTTGGCGGAGTTAAAGTTCTCCGGAACCAGCTCTTCAGCAGGGATGGCAACGTCAAAGGCGCCATCGATCTCGGAAACGATGGTGACAATGTCAAAGGAGTCCAAAATCTGGTCGTCGATCAGGGTGTCGCAGGTTTCAAAGTCGATTTCCGGGTGCAGATCCCGGAGAATTTCAAACAGTTCTTCCATAATGGTCTCTCCTATTCTTTTCCGCCCCGGCTGTATATCGCTTGCAGCTCCCGGCGGTCAATTTTTCCGTTTGGTGTCAGAGGCAGACGCTCCAGCTGCCGGATCACATTGGGCACCATATATCTTGGCAGCTTGTTTTTGATATATTCCGCCATATCCTTGTGGGAGATGTCTCCCGCGTAGAACAGGACAATTTTCTTCTTCTCGGAGTCAAACAGGCAGCAGCAGATCTGAACGCCCTCATGCATGTTGACGATGGTTTCGATCTCTCCCAGCTCGACCCGGTGACCCATGTGCTTGATTTGGTAGTCCTTTCGGGACAAGAACACCAGCTCCCCCCGGTCATTAAATTTGCCCAGGTCTCCGGTGCGGTAGATCAGCTCCGGATACCGGTCGTTCAGGGGGTTCTGCACAAAGGCTTTGCTGGTCACATCGGGGTTACGGTAGTAGCCCAGTGTCAGGCAGGTGCCCCGGACGCAGATTTCCCCCGGCTCCCCAGGGGCGGGGACACGGTTATTTTCATCCAGGAGAATAATTTCTCGGTTCCGGAAGGGCCTGCCGACGGGGATTGCTTCGTCCAGCTGGAAGTCCCGGTCTACCTCATAGTAGCAGCAAACGCCGGTGGTTTCCGTGGGGCCATATAGGTTAATGAATCGGGCGCTTGGCAGCGCCTCCCGCCACAGCCGGAATTGCTTGATGGGGAAGACCTCGCTGGCAAAGGCCACCAGCCGGATATATTCCGGCTTCACCTTCTCAAAGGTGCGGAAGGAGGAAATCATGGTCAGGGCGGATACCACCCAGCAGATGGTGTTGACGCGGTATTCGTTGAGAAACTCCACCAGCTTCACCGGGAACAGGAACAGCTGCCGGGGGATGAATACTACGGAAGCGCCATATTTCATGGTAGGGCACAGCTCTTTCAGGCAGGCGTCAAAGTACAGCGGGGTTTGGTTTCCAAACACCGTGTCCTCCCGGAAGCCCATCACCTCGCACAGCCCCTCCACATAGTCCAGCACCGAGCGGTGGCAGGCGGTGACCCCCTTGGGGACGCCGGTGGAGCCGGAGGTAAATACAATATAAATGGGATCCGTGTCGATCTGTTTTTTCCGGATCTGCTGGAGCGCGTCATCATCTGCCGAGGACGTGATGGCTCTGTCGTAGCGCAGCGTTTCCCCATGGTAGTCAAATTCCGCCACCAGCGCTTCCGTGGTTTCGTCGCAGAGGATCATTCTCGGCTTCAGGGTGCCGAGAATCAGCTCGATCCGGTGCCTTGGCATTTCGTTGTCCAGGGGGACATAGTAGCATCCGGCATAAATCACGCCGTAAAACGCGGCGATCACATTGGGGTGCTTGCGCATAAACACCACCACCGGTTCTCCGTACAGCCCTTTCCCGTGGATGCGGGAGCCGATGGCCCGGGCCCGGTCATAAAGCTGCCGGAAGGTCAGACTTCCCTCGGGGCTTATGAGGGCTTCCTTGTCCGGCAAGCGGGAAACGGTTGCCTCCAAATATTCCAATATGTTGGTTTGCATATTTCTCATTCCTTTGAAATCAGGCAGCGGTATTTTTCTTTGAGAATCCCGCCGCACCGAAGAACCGACTGCTGGGCCAGTACCTCCAGAGCGTCGATATAGCCGGAGCCGATATTGTGCTCCCGCTTGATGAGGGACAGCTCTGTGCACCCCAGGATATTCGCCTGGGCGCCTCGCTGCCGAAGATGGTCGCTTACCTGACGGAATTTTTCCATATTCACAGGGCGATCCGCCTTGATGTCCTGATAGATAATGTCCATGACGACTTTCTGATCCCCGGCGTCCGGAATCACCGCCTGAATGTTCTGGCTTTCCAGTGCGGTTTGCAGCAGTTTGGTGGCAATGGTGCCATCGGTTGCCAGGATTCCGGCAGCAGACACGCCGAACCGGTGGAGATGGCTCACCGTCTCCCCAACCGCGTCAATAATAGGGATGGGGATCTCCCGGGAAAGCTGGGGCAGAAAGTGGTGGGCAGTGACGCAGGGAATGGCGATGCACTCCGCTCCCTGCTGAGCCAGCGCCTTGCCAACACGGATCATTGGGGGCAGAGGGTTTTCCTTCGTAAGATCCAGCAAGTACGCCGTCCTGTCCGGGATGGAGGGAATGTTGTAGATCAGCATATCCAGATGCTGCTGGTCCGTCTGGGCGTCCGTCATGCGGATCACCAGTTCCATGAACCAGGCGGTGGCCAACGGCCCCAGACCGCCGATGACACCCAGCTGTTTTTTGAATTGACTCATAGGTTATCCTCCGGGGTAGCCGGGTAAAGGGACTTATCCCGGTTAAAACAGTTTCTATAGTGTTTTGAAAAGTTATCTAAATACGCGTCGGAAACCAGGCAGAATTCCGTTCCGCCAGGTCGGGGGGAGGTATCCAGATGGTACCAGATTTCTCCGCCGTCCACGCTGACCATGCTCCAATAGTGGTCGCTGTCCCCGGGATAATTCTTGACCTTGACCACATCAATGTTGGGGATCTCCAGCTCCTCAAGCATCAGCTTGCACAGGGAGAAGTATCCGTAACAATCCCCAACCCGCTTTTTCAGCATGGCATAGCCGCTTTGGTGGTAATCCTCCTTGTTGGAGTGGTAGATATAGGTGCAATGATCCCGGATCCATCCGTGGATCGCCCGCACCTGCTGCTCTGCTGTCATGTCCTCCCGGACGATGGTGCTCAGCAGCTCTGCCACAGCCTCGTGGATCGTCTCTAAATCCACATAATTTTCCTTCTTTTCCAGCACCGTTACCTTACTCACGGCAACGGCGGTATTCCCAAAGCTGTCCGTGGCGGTATAAGTGACGGCATATTCTCCCGGGGTGCTGAGATCCACCTGACTGCTGTCAATGGTCAGCGCCGGATTTTCGTCCATGTTGTCGGTGACGGTGACACCGGCACGGTAGGAGATAGTGTCTCCCTGATAGATCAGGAAGGATTCCTGGACGCCTTCAATGACCGGCGGCTGGCTGTCGATGATCACGGTGACATTTGCGTGCACCTCGGCAGTGTTGCCGCTCTTGTCGGTGAGAAGAATGCTGATTTGCTGAAGTCCGCCTTTTGTCAAATCCGGCGGGACGCCAAAGGTGGCGGTGACCGGTGTGGCATCCCAAACGCTGTCCAGGAAATCCTCCGGCACAAACGAATCAGTGGCAAGCACCGTGAGATCCCGTGCCCTGGCCAGGGGCGGGGTGGTGTCCCGGATGCGGAGCACCGTGTCATAGGAACGGTGGCAGTACAGCAGCCGCACCGGATAGTCCCCCGGGCGCATGACATTAATTTCCTGAATAGCCGTCTCAAACTCCACGGGGATGTTCCAGTGCCGTACCAGGAATGATTCTGGAGACGGGGGCGTTCCCGCCTCTATAGTGACTTCCTCTGCAATATTGTCGATCACAAAGTGGTACAGACAGCCGCAGGCTGCCGCCAGTGCGACGGCGAATGCCAGTGCTGCCCACTTCCGGACGCTTGCCTTCCACTCCTTTGAATACTTTTTGCCCATATGAAACCTCCGGATCCACCCGGGGCTGCTGCCAGGCAAATACGATAAAGAAACGTTCGGCAGCATCCTCCCCAGTGATCCATTTTGCTTATTTTAGCACAGGGCAGGAAAAATTCAACCGATTTCTGTAAACTTACAGATTCTTTAAGAAATGGGTACTTTTCTGAAAAATCTGGCGAGCTGGGCATTGGCGAACTGTTACAGGCTGCTGTCCGGTGTGGCGGGATAGAGGGACTTGTCCCGGTTAAAGCAGTTATTGTTATTTTTAGAGTATTCATCCATGAATGCGTCAGACACCAGACAGAACTCGCCGCCCTCCAGTCGGGGTGTGGTGTCGAAATGGTACCAGGTTTCCCCGCCGTCCACACTGACCAAGCTCCAATAGTGGCTGCTGTCAGTGGGATAGTTCTTGACTTTAATCACGTCGATGTTGGGGATTCCCAGTTCTTCCAGCATCAGCTTGGACAGGGCAAAGAATCCAAAGCAGTCGCTTGCCCGGGTTTTCAGCATGGCATAGCCGGCCTGATAGTAGTCATCTTTGTTGGAGTTGTTGATATAGGAGCAATACTTCCGCATCCAGGCATAGATTGCCCGCACCTTCTGCTCGTTGGACATGCTGTCATTAACAATGGTAGACAGCTGTTCCTGCACAGCAGCGTGAATGGTTTCCAGATCCACATAATTGTCCTTTTTTTCCAGCACTGTAATTTTACTTTCTTCAACGGCGAGGTTGTTGTATTGATCCGTGGCAATATAGACGACAGTATATTCTCCCGGCGTGCTCAGATCCACCTGACTGCTGTCGATGGAAAGCTCCGGATTCTCGTC
The DNA here is from genome assembly GCA_964499615.1 of uncultured Oscillospiraceae bacterium. Lineage (GTDB taxonomy): Bacteria > Bacillota > Clostridia > Oscillospirales > Oscillospiraceae > Faecousia. The sequence continues at coordinate 836 of CAZCLX010000043.1, read as the reverse complement.
CGTATTGTCGGTGACGGTAACGCCGGCGCGGTAAGAGACCGTATCGCCCTGGTAGACGGTAATCTCCTTCTGAACCCCCAATATCACCGGCGGCTGGTCATCGAGGATCACCGTTAGCTTAGCGGATACCTCGGTGGTGTTGCCGCCCCCGTCGGTGAGCAGGATGGTCACGGTCTGCTCACCATCCTTCGTCATATCCGGCGGGGTACCAAAAGCGGCGGTGACCGGCGTCACATCCCAAACTTCGTCCAGGAAGTCTACCGGATCCGGCAAATCAGAGCCTATCGCCGTGACGGCCTTGGTAGTCGCTTCCGGCTTCACAGTGTCCCGGACATGGACGACTCCGCTGTAGGTTAGCCACAAGTAACTCAGCGTGACAACGTAGTCTCCAGGGGTGGAAAGCTCTGACGCTCCCAAAGAGGACTGGAAGGAAATGGGGATACCCCAGTCCCGCTTGAGAAACATTTCCGGCGAAATTTGCCCGCCTGCCTCAACGGTGATTTCCTGGACGACACCCGGGACGACCAAAAAATTGAATCCTGCCCCAGCGGCAAGCAGGAGCATTAGGAAAACAAGGAGCACCCATTTCCAGGCACCGTCTTTTTTCTTCTTCAAATATTTACTGCTCATATTTCCTAAGGACCTCCAAGTAAGCCTATGGGGACAGCAGCATCCCATAGGAAAAGACGATACGGTGAGCACACGATCAGATCACATTGACGCCATTTTATCATAGCAGAGTGGGATGTTCAACCGAATTTTATGAAATTACAGTTAATTAATGTGCTGATCGGCATAACGCAGCAAGCCGTCTTTGCGTAGGGAACGCCGACCCC
>CAZCLX010000042.1:0-14322 GCA_964499615.1 uncultured Oscillospiraceae bacterium | reverse complement strand
CACCGTTGCGGAGGAGCCACCAGCCATTGGATTCTAAGAGCTTTATTAAGTCTTTCCTTTTCATTTTATCTCCTCCTTACATCTATAATTATACGCATTTAATGCGCATTTGTCAATTACTTTTTTGAAATATTTCAATCTTTTTGTACAAATTCTGTTGCAAACAAGCACGATGTGAAAGCACCGTGCTTTTGTTATGCCGATTTTAGGGGTGGCAGATATGGACATAGGCCATTATGGGAGGCCTCTGGAAGTGGAGCCAGTCTGACCGAGCGGGCTGTTGCAAGTGGGGGTCTGCACACACCCCGGCGCAAACAGAGTGGGGGTAAACAGAGATGGCAAAAGACTGGGCCGCAGCGTTCTATGCGTCTAAGCGGTGGCAAATGCAGAGGGCTTATATACTGGGGAGGGACAAGTATACCTGTCAAGCCCCGGGGTGCCATGATGTTGCGACAGAAGTCCACCATATTGTTGAGCTGACGCCGGAGAATATCCATGACCCCAGGATCGCACTGGGGGAGGATAATCTGACCTCCCTGTGTCGGGCGTGTCACCAGAAAATCACAAAGCAGGAAAAACGATTGCAGTGCGAGCAAACCAGAAAGCGCAGCAGCTTTTCATTGCCGCAAGTGCTGTTTGATGCGGATGGGTATCCATTGGACGAAATGGATACCGCTGTGCGTGATCCGATTGCGAACAAAGCAAAGTGAAAGAAAGCAAATCGGCAGAAATGGCGGTAAGATTGTTCTTTGTACCCCCCGGGGGGTTAACCCCGTGAAGGCGCCCGCATGACCGAGAGCTGCCCTCATCTGAAACCCACCGAAAATAAATTTGACCAGTTTTTTCTACTGCATTCCGCCGGAAGATGAAGGGAGATAATCGAAAATGACCAGTTTAGCGCACATTAAATCGCGAATAAACATGATGCCGCCGGAATCTCAGGTTTTGGCGGGGAAGCTGCTGGACGAAGTAGAATTTATGGCCAAAACCTTGAAAAAGCTGAAGCATGAGATTGAAACAAATCCCCAAGTGCAAGGCTGTACGGCAGGCCGACAGCGCTGCTACAAAGGAGAGCAGCATCACCTTCACCGCTTCGTCAATGCAATTCACGGTCTTTGCGCTGAAGAACAACGGTGACACAGATTACGAGTCGCCCGACACCTTCACCAAGGAGAGTGAAGCGATTTCTTGGGTCAACGGGAAATTCTCTCCCGTATGATGACGCGCTAACCGGATGGCGGGGCGGATGTGCCCCGCCATTTCTGCAAACGGAGGAACGAAGATGCTTGGAAAGACAGCCTACTGGGAATACGCCGGTCAGCGTTATTCGTTGGCGTTTTCCTCAGACGTTATGTTTGATATGATGGATATGTCAGCCGACGGAAATCCGGTCTCTGTGCTGGACGGCTTTGACAGAGAGGATTTTGACCGGGTGAAAAAGGTTGCGATGATGATGAATCATACTGCCGTCAAGCGGGCGGCGTATCTGGGAGACGCCGAAAAGGAGATCCCGGAGGGCCTGCTGGACTGCCTGACCCCGGCGGAAATGCTGATGCTGAGAACAACCCTAGACAAAGCGATTGCGCTGGGCTACGGAAGAGAGGTACCGGACGACCCGAATGAAGAAGTTGATCTGGTGCTGAGCGATATCGAAAAAAAAGCATGACCCGCTCCGGGTATCTGCACGCAGCGATGCTGCTGGGCTTGTCCGTTCGTGAGGCGGGGCTTGCGTCGCCGGGGCGGGTCAATGACCTCATGGTTCTGTACGCACGGAGAAACGGGCTGAACAAGAAATAAAAAACAGCGCCCCGATGATAGGGCGCTGCAGTTTGAGCTGACTATGCTAAGGTGCAGAAAATTACAAATCTACACTAAATCAATCGCTCGTTATGTCTTTGAAAAATTTGATTGGGTGAAAAATGATGCGAAGAACCGCAATGAAACAGGAAAGAAGAAATATCAGCAAACGCACACCAAGGATAATGGCCAACAGAATAATGCAAAATTTCATTGCGCTCACCTCTCCACAAATTCAGTAGTGTTTCTTCCTGTAAATAATATACCATCATTTCCAACATGCTGCAAGGACTTTATTGTTAAATTATTATGAATGGGGGCCGCAATGTGGCAAAGAAAATCGGAGCGAAGATCGTCCTGGAGGGCGAGAGCGAGTATAAACAGGCAATTTCCAGTATCAACGCCGCGCAGAAGGAGCTGCGATCTGAGCTGAATCTGGTGGCTTCTCAATTCGCTGGACAGCAGAACACGCTGGAGGCTCTGACGGCGGAGCATGAAGTCCTGCAAAAACAGGTGGAAGCGCAGACCCAGAAGCTGGGTCAGTATCAGGCCATGCTGGGAACCGCGACAAAGGCGCATGAGGAATGGGGCGGAAAGGTCGACGCGATCAGCAGCCAGCTTGACGCTGCCAGAACCGCGCTGGATGAGATGACCGCATCCGGCCAGGCGTCTGAGGAAGAGATCGCCGCGCAGCAGGCTGTGGTCGCGGACCTTGAAGCGCAGCTTAAGGCGGCGGAGAGCGCCTATGATCAGACCGGCAGCGCCGTCACGAATTACCAGACGATGTGCAACAACGCGGAAGCCGACCTGAATAATCTCAACAGCAAGCTCACAGAGAACGAAAAATATATGGATGAGGCCAAAACATCCACCGACGGCTGCGCCACTTCCATTGATGAGTACGGGAAGAAAGTCTCCGACGCCAGCGAAAAGACGGAGGATCTGGGGAAAAAATCCGAAAGTAGCGGTGAATCCATAAAAAGAATGGTGGCATCTGATTCAGTGTAATATTGAGGTGAGCCATTGGTTCTTCCTCCTCGGTATTATGTTGAGTTTGCTCGCTTCATCATTATACCTGAAGGTAGAGCCCTTGGCTCATCTTTTTTCAATTTACACCATTATACGGCCATGGCCATGTAGACAAGTATTTCAAGCGGTTTTTGTCCAATTCAGGGCATAAAGAAAATGACCATGCAGGAGCATTTCTGCTCTTACATGGTCTGTTTTCGTTTGCCCCGCTTGAAGAGTGTCAGTTGAAATTTACTTGTTTTCGTAAATTCCTAAGTTGCACCCTCTTTGGCGTGCCTTTTCTGGTGCCGCTGACGGGACTCGAACCCGTATAGCATCGCTGCCGGGGGATTTTAAGTCCCCTGTGTCTACCGATTCCACCACAGCGGCATGGGATTATCATACCACAGGAAACGGAATCCGTCAAGTCTACAACTGATCCAAGTTTCTTCCGAAAGGTTCCAGGCAGTTTTCCAGGAACCAATCCAGCTCCGGCATGGTCATATCCTTCATTGCCTGCCATGTCTGGGCAGCGGCGGAGTCGAACTCGGAATTTCCCGTCTTCTGCTCCTCAATACACTTGATGTGGGCAGAAAGCTTGTCTGCTGCCTTAACGATGGGAGTGACCTCCGGATCGTCTTCCAGTACCAGGTGCTCGTAACTGCCCCGCAAGGCAGGGGGAAGCATATCCAGCAGCCGATTTCCAGCGACCCGCTCCACCTGCTTATAGGCGTCCTTAATGTCAGGATTGTAGTATTTGATGGGGGTTGGCAAGTCACCGGTGAGGATTTCCGAGGCATCGTGGTACAAGGCCGCCACGGCGCACCTGTCCGGATCCGGGCCAGGCAAACCCAGCACCTCCCGACGGATCAGCGCTAAGGCATGGGCCAGCACCGCTACCTGGTGGCTGTGCTCCTGAATATTTTCCGAAAAGCTATTGCGCATCAGTCCCCAGCGGGTGATGTAGCGCATTCTGCCAAGCAGCGCGTAGAATTCACTTGCCATATGCTCCCTCCATTTCCGCCAGCACAGCCGGAACCTCCGCCGGATCCTCACAGAACCGAAAAGCACCGGCTTGAATCAAGGTATCCCTGTCCCGGAAGCCCCACAGCACAGACAGGCACGGAACGCCTGCGTTTCTGGCGGTAGCGATATCCACTTCACTGTCGCCAACGTAGATGCACCGCTCTACCCCCAGCTCTCCCATTGCCCGATAGAGCATATCCGGAGCAGGTTTTCTGGGGCAGTCCGCCGTCTCTCCGCAGGCGGGTACGCCGGGGAAAAACCGGGCGCACAGAGGCTTCACCGCGCTGTCCGGCTTATTGGATACGATTGCCACCGGGTAAGGCAGCCGGCGCAGGGCCTCCCGGATCCCGGAGTAAGGCTGGGTCTTGTCCAGGCAATGGGCATTATAATAGGTGCGGAATACGCCGAGCACGTCGGTTACATCGGGATCTCCCGGTTTTCCAGGCAGGGCAAGACAGATCAGCCGCTCCGCGCCGTTACCCACGAAACGGCGCACCTCCTCCCGGGTTCTGGGCGGACAGGAAAAACGCCGCAGGGCATAATTGGTTCCGTCCGTCAGGTCGTCCAGCGTGTCCAGCAGCGTACCATCCAAATCAAAAAGAACCCCGACTGCCATCATAGCCCCCGATTCTTCTGCACCCGGATATCCTCCCCCACGAAGGTCACCAGAGTAAAGCTGCCCCGCAGGCGGGAACCGATCTGAGGATTGTACCGGTTTTTCAGTTCCTCCACCGTCAAATTGGTGGAGACAATCATGGGCTTTCCTCCCAAAATCCGGTCATTCAGCAGCCCATAGAGGGCGGCAGTGACAAACTGGCCGGGCATTTCCGTGCCCAGGTCGTCCAGGATCAGCAGGTCGCAGGAATAGAATTTCTCCGCCTCCCGGCGGCTTTCCTCACCGCCACCGAATTTCGCCTGTTCCAGCTTGGAAAAAAGGTGACCCGCTGATTCATAGACCACACTGCAGCCCCGCTCCGTGACCACGTTGGCGATGCAGGCGGAAAGGAAGGTTTTGCCAAGTCCGGTGCCTCCCACAAGTAGGAGGTTTCCCGCGTCCGTCGGGGTAAAGGTCATGGCGTATCGGCGGCAGGTTTGCAGATTTCGGCTCATAATGACCCGAGGGCTTGCCCCGTACTTGGGATCCGGGAGATCAGAATAGTAGTCCAGCCGGAACTGCCCGAAGCCGTCCTGGTTGCCGGAAAGAATGGATACTTCCCGCTTCTGCTCCTGACGGCACAGTGCATCCAGGCACTGGCACATTTGAGAGCCGATGTATCCGGTACCACCGCACTTCCCGCAGATGGGCGCTTCGGTAAGGTATCCTTCCTCAAAGTTATCCTTTATCAGCTGTTCCCGTTCCCGCTGTAAAGACAAGTTTTTTTCCCTCGCCTGGCGAAGCTGCTCCTGTCCGTCTCGGGAGCCTTGCAAAAACGCCGCCTGAGCCGCCTGGGCCATAGTGCCCCGAAGCAACATATCGATTTCCCGGAGCCTGGGAACCTTGGTGTAGGCCCGAGCCAGGTGCTCCCGGTTTTCCGACTCCCGATCCTCTTTCGCGCTGGCGAGCCTTGCTCTTGCCCGCCGAACCACATCCGCACTGTATGCCATCGATTATCCCTCCCGGAGAACGCGGGCGATGGCTTCCAGCTCCGCTTCTCCCAATTCTCCCGACGCGCCTTTCGGCGGCCTCCGATCACCGGACTGAATCTCCTTTAGAGTGTGAAGTCCCTGCTGATGCCACCGCTGCAGGATTTTGTTCATGTACGCCCAGTTGAGGCCGCCGGTATTAAGGCAGGTTTTTTCATACGCCAAGCCGATGGCCTCGTCATCAAACCCCATATCCAGCCAGGAGGATGCGTATCGCTCCTCGGCGGCGGTCAGATTTCTGCCACGAATCTGGAGCAGCTCCATCAGCCGGTAAAGCCTTGTGTTTTTCAGGTTCTGTGCCTGAATATAGGCGCTGGCCTCTTCCATGGTATCGATTCCCTTCTCCGCCCAAGCGTACGCCTCCTTCTCAATGGTGCGCAGGCTAGGGTTCCGGGAGCTGCCTCGCTGACGGGCACGATCCCGGCAGTAGACAACCATGACAAACACCACGTCCGCCGGCAGTCCCAAATACCGGATAAATCCCAGCAGAATCTTCAATTCCTCGGTATTCAGCACTCTTCCCAAGGCCTTCTGCACCTCGCCGTACAGGCAGCGGAAGGAAGTATCCTCCTCCATAGCATTTGTTACGTCCTGCTCAGAATAAGCGGGACGCTCCCCGGGTAGAATATGCTGGGTGCGCGTGTCCTGCCACAGGCCAAGCTGGCGGAGAGTCGCTTCGGCGCAGTTCAGCCTGGACTTAGTATAATGGAGGGACGCCTCCGCCCCTTCAGCGGAGTTGCCGCTTTGCAGATACAAATACAGAAGCGCAGCATCCGGATTCGCCGCTTCCAGCAGCTTCCGGAGGTCACCCTCGGGAATGGATACAGGCTGTATGATCATCTTTCTCTCTTCCTTGCGTTTTTTGTCGATTACATTATAGCATAACCTTTCCCAAGAGGCAATGGAAAACCCAGGAGAAATTCAGGGAATCAGGCGATCCTGCGCCCACGTCAGGAGGACAGTATGGAAAAAACGGTTTTGCTTTTTGCTATTACGGCGGCCAGCCTTGTGCTTCTGCGGCTGGCAGTGGTTCCCCTGAAGCTGCTGGCAAAGGTGCTCCTGCACGGCGTTTTAGGGGTGCTCTGCCTGTGGCTTATGAACAGCGCCGCGGGGTTCACCGGGATATGCTTCCCTATCAATGCCATCACCGCCCTGCTTACGGGATACCTGGGTCTGCCAGGCATCGCACTGACAGCGCTGCTGGGGAAGCTGTAATTATTTCCCGGGGTCGATATGGACATTCAGGTGAGGATACGTCATAGTAATCCCCGCCTGGGCAAACACCTGGCTGATCTTCTGATTGACCCGGAAATATACATCCCAATAGTCGGCGTTCTTTACCCAGAACCGTAGAACGTAAGAAATGGCACTGTCGCCGTAAGCGTTCACAGCTGCAAATGGCGCGGGATCGGAGAGAATTGCCTCCTCCTGCGCAGCATCCAGCAGGGCATCGATCACCTTTTGTGTGTCATCTCCATAGGAGGCGCTGACTGAAATTTCCACCCGACGGGTCTCCGCAGTGGAAAAGTTGATGATCTGAGCGGTGGAAACGGTGTTGTTGGGGATCGAAATGATTTTATTGTCCGGCGTTGCCAGCTTGGTGTAGGTCATGGAGATCTCCAGAACCGTGCCGGACACGTCACCAATTTGCACATAGTCTCCGGAATGGAAGGGATGGTTGGAAAGGACAGTGAAGCCCCCGAATACATTGGTAAGGAGGTTTTGCAAGGCAAGGGAAATGGACAAAGTCAGCACGCTTGCCAGCGCCACAACACCGGTGACATCAATGCCCAGGCAGGAGGCAATCATCAGACCCAGCAGCAGATACAGCCCCACCGTTGCCAGGGACAGTATCAAACTGTGGGCGGCTTTTTCCAGCCGGGATTTTTCCAGGGCGCGTTTCAGTGTCACAGTCGCCAGCCGAATGACGGCGATGCCCACCGCCAGCTCCAAAACGGCATACAGTACCCGGCTGTCAATCAGAAGAATTTTCAGCCAATGCAGAATTGATTCGACAGTATTTTCTTCCATGATAGAAGCTCTCCTTGTATGTATTCTTTAAAATATTATTATATCACAGCTCCCCCCCGTTTTCAAGGATGGATCGGAATCTTCCCCAAAGCCTTGTGAAATCACATAATTCTTTACAAGTTTTTTTGTGAAATATGACGAAATCTTGTGGAAAACGCAGCTTGAACCCGGAAAAATCGGTGCTATAATAGCATCGTCGAAGAGGGAATAAAGCCCCTCCCCGGCAATTTCCCTAAAAACGAGGTTCTTTTTATGGACTATCTTCTTTCCATCGGCATCGCCATGTTTGCCGGGCTGTTTCTTTCCAGGATCACTTCCCGGTTTAACCTTCCCGACGTGACCAGCTACCTGGTGGCCGGGCTGCTGATTGGGCCTTTGGCTCTGGGCGCACTGGGCGTTCCCGGACTGGGCTTTATATCCTTTGACTTTGTGGAAAGCATGGGCCTCATCTGCGACGTTGCCCTGGGCTTCATCGCCTTTTCCATCGGCAGTGAATTCCGGCTGTCCTCCCTTCGCACCATCGGCAAGCAGGCTACAATCATCGCGATTTTCCAGGCGCTGTCCGCCACCGCGCTGGTGGACATCACGCTGGCGCTTCTCCACCTTGTGCTGGGGGATGCTCTGCCGGTGTCCACCTGCCTGATTCTGGGCGCGATTGCCACCGCCACCGCACCGGCTGCCACCGTTATGGTCATCAATCAGTATAAGGCAAAAGGCCCTCTCACCAGCATCCTGCTGCCCATCGTGGCATTGGACGACGCGGTAGGTCTGATCGTGTTTGCCGTGTCCTCCGGCATTGCCAAAGCGCTCAGCTTCGGATCCGTGAATATCGTCTCTCTGCTGATCAATCCCCTGCTGGAGATCATCGTCTCTATTCTAATGGGCGCGGCTTTGGGCTGGTTGTTCAGCGATGTGGAGAAGTTTTTCAATTCCCGCTCCAAGCGTCTGAGTCTGGCGATTGCTTTTGTGTTCCTCTGCACCGCCCTCTCCAAAGTGGATATTCTGCTTCCCGGCGGAGTGGAAATTGGCTTTTCTTCCCTGCTGGTGTGCATGATGTGCGGCACCATTTTCTGCAATCTCTGCGACTTCTCTGAGGAAATCATGTATCGTACCGACCGGTGGACAGCCCCGGTATACGTTCTGTTCTTCGTGCTTTCCGGCGCGGAACTGGATCTGCGGGTATTCCGCAGTCTTACCGTGGTAGGGATTGGCGTCGCGTACATCCTCGCCCGGTCTGCCGGAAAGATTCTGGGCGCCCGTATCAGCTCCAAGCTGATGGGCTGCGGGGAGACGGTTCAGAAATATCTTGGCGTCACCCTGCTTCCCCAGGCCGGCGTGGCGCTGGGCATGTCTGTAACCGTGGCCGCTGACTTTGGCTCGGAAGGCGCGATTATCCGCAATATTGTACTGTTCTCCGTGCTGATCTACGAGCTGGTTGGCCCGGTGCTTACCAAGATGGCTCTGTCCGCCGCCGGGGAAATTACTCCCAACGCCACCTCCGCCCGTGGCGTGGTTCCCACCGCTTCCACCAACAAATCCACTTGACATTTTCCAACACCAAGGTATAATAATTGTAGAAAAATGAAAAAAGGAGCGGTTCCCATGTACTATCATATGCGGGTTGCGGGTCTTGAGCGGGATCTGCCGATTTGCCCTCTGAACGATTCTCTTTCCATCGCCGGTTTCGTGATTTTTGGGGATCCCGAACTGACCGTTGCCTGTGCCCGGGATCTGCTGGCTAAGGCGCCCGAGTACGACTACATCATTACCGCCGAAGCAAAAGGCATTCCCCTCGCCCACGAAATGGCGCGGCAGGCGGGGGACGCCAAGTACATCCTGGCCCGCAAAGGCCCCAAGCTCTATATGCGGGACATTTTCAGTGTTTCGGTTCGATCCATTACCACAGCAAAAGAGCAGCATCTGTATCTGGACGGCGCGGACGCCGCTTTGATGAAGGGCAAGCGGATCCTGGTAGTGGACGATGTGATCTCCACTGGGGAAAGCCTGGCTGCGCTGGAAGCCCTAGTGGAAAAGGCCGGCGGCATCATCTGCGGCAGAATGGCGATTCTCGCAGAGGGTGACGCCCAGGGGCGTCCTGACATCACCTATCTGGAAAAGCTTCCCCTGTTTAACCCGGACGGCACTATTAAGGGTTAAAAATATAGCAAGGAGGAAATCTATGTATTGCGAAAACTGCGGTGCCTCCATCCCTGACAATGTAAAATATTGTCCCTCCTGCGGTGCGGAACAGGCTCCCCAGTATTCCACGGTAAACGGTCAACCCCAGTATCAAAGCGGCTATACCTACAGTCAGCCCACGCCCTCGATTGGGTTTGCGGACGCGGTTGTCAGCTACTTTGCGCATTACGCTGACTTCAGCGGCAGAGCTCGCCGGAGCGAATTCTGGTATGTCACGCTGTTTAAAATAATTGTCAGCTTAGTGCTGGAGGCAGTTATGAACAGCTTCCACGGTCTTGCCTTTCTGGGAACGCTCTGGAGCGTGGGCACCCTCGTCCCCAGTCTGGCGCTGTGTGTCCGCCGTCTCCACGATGTAGGCAAGCGCGGCACCTGGTTCCTTTTTATCCTTCTCCCCATCGCAGGTCCCATCATCCTGCTGGTGCAGTATTGCACCGACAGTAATCAGGGCGTCAATCCGTACGGTCCCAGTTCCAAATATATGTAATCCATGATCAAAGGGGTCAGGCTTCCATTGCCTGACCCCGTAATTTTATTCCTGACGTGGACTTTCCAAAGTCTCAATAGCCCGGCGGCAATGCTCCACAAACAGTTCCCGGAATCGCTGGCACTCCCCCAGGCCCTTAAGTACACAGCGAACAGAATACCCCGCCGCTTTCAATTCGGCTTCCCAGGAATCTTCTTTGCCAGACATTTCTCTGCAGGCATGCTCCCCAGCAGATATCATGAAAGGAGAAAGCATCACTTTCCGGATCTCCGGGCGCTTTGACAGCTGCCGCTTTACGCTGTCCAGCGTAGGGCTGCCCTTTACTGTCGCCATATAGATCTGGCCGCATCGAGCTTGAAGAATCCGTTCCATCTGGGTATAGGCGGGATTCCCAGAATTCCGGGTTCCATGCCCCATCAGGATCAGCGCCTCGTCGTCCTCCCGCCGAGGGAGCCAATCCAGCAGCGCGTCTGCCGCCTTCTCGCAGTCCACTCTGTCGTGAAGCAGCGGCGTTCCCGTCGCCACATGCATCCGAAGCCGGTATGGTTCCAGCTGGGAGCGCATTTTCTCATATTCCCCGCCGTGGGTCACAAAGGTTGGCTGCACCGCCACATGGGTAAAGCCCTCCCTCTCCAGCTGCTCCATGGCTTGAGGGATACCGGGAATTTCCTGGCCGTCGCGTTCCCTGAGAATTTGGATAACTTTTCCGCTGGTAAACGCCCGGCGAACCTCCCATTCCGGAAAGGCTGACGCCAAAGCTTCCTCTGTGGAGGCAATGGTTTTCTCCAGGGCATCCGGGTATGTGGTTCCAAAGGATACCGCCAAAATTGCTTTTTTCATTGCTAATACCTCATACTATTTTTTGATAAAATGGCTTCATTTTATCAAAAAGACATCGCCTTGCGGCGCTGTCATTTTTGGTATTTTCGGAATAGAAAATACCAAAAATTTGTCTCATTATGATCTTCATATCAAAATGCTCAATCCTTCGGATTTAACATTTTGATTGAATATCAGTATCAATATCGCGGCTGACACCGATATTCAAAAAAGTACGATCCGAAGGATAGAACACGGTGAAAAGGGAACCTTTGACGCTTCATAATAGCAAAGCCCTGGAAAGGCTTGGGGTACAAAAGGAACCGCCCCAGTCTTTCCAGGGAAATGTTTCATCGATTTGCCGATATGAATCTTATGATTTCTTCTTGATAACCATGGTCAGGCAGACAATGCCCATCAGGGAAATAACCGCCAGCAGGATGTATGCCGGGGCATGGGTTTCATCGCCGGTCTTGGGCGCGGGATCCAAAGCGGGGATGGAAACGGTCTGCTTGTAGCCGCACACGCTGCACTCCCGTTCCTTGGAGCCTTTCTCTGTAGCGGTGGCTTCCTTGGTCACCGTCCATTCTCCATAGGTGTGGTTCTCGCTGAGAACATGGGTCGGGTCGTTGGCGCAGACGCGAATGTGGGTCTTGCCGTCCTCGGAATCCTTCCAAGCGCCGTATTTGTGCCCCAGAGCCGGGATCGTCTCCTGAGCGGTGAAAACCTCTCCGCAGACAGAGCAGTGGGAGCCTTCCGTCAGACCGGTCTCCTCGCAGGTAGCGGGAACCGCAGGATCGGTAACCACCGTGTGGCCGGTAGCGGGAATCACTTCCTGCTCCACAAGGATTTCGTCGCAGGTGGTGCACTTGGAGCCTGCAGTCAAGCCGTCCTCGGTACAGGTGGCAGCCACGCCGGGAATCTCAATGGGAGTATGCACAGGTTCCGCCGTGTAAACCTCAGATGTAGCTGTCTCGCTGTGGGTCGGATTCAGCGTAGGAATGGTGCTGTCCTCGGCACTTGTTACCGACACCTGAACCGTGTACTTGGCGCTTTCTTCCGTGCACTTTTCCGTGATGGTGCAGGTCTTCTCCGTAGCGCCCTCGATGGCTTCACCGTTCTTGTACCACTGGTAAGTATAGGCCAGGTTTTCATTCCAGTTGCCGATTTCCGCGGTCAGCACCGCGCCGTCTTGGGAAATGGAAACCTCCGGCTGGGACATTGCGAAGAGCGAAATGATGTAATAAGTGTAGTCGGTGTCATTCAGCCAGCCATAGGAAACGCTCGTGGCATCATTTCCCGGCGTGAAGGATTTGGTACCGCCGTCCACCAGCACCGCATAACGGTTTGACTCAAATGTGGAGATATAATAGCCGGTGGGAGCATTGTCCGCAAAGGGCATCTCGGGGAATTTCAGAGTCACGCCCTCAGAGCCGTAGTAATCGTTACTGGAACTGACGCCCCGGAAGGTGCCGGGCACCTGAGTTTCCGTGCCGTCCAGGGAGCGGTAAATCAGGGTATAGGGCTTGTAGTAGTAAAACTTTGTAGCTTTCTTAGAGGAAGTGAGCCAGGAAACGCTGCTTCCAGACACCTTCTTGTAGCGGCCGCAGGAGGAACACTTGATGTAAAGCTCTCCGCGGGTCTTCGCAGTTGCTTCCTTGACGATCTCAATTTTCTCGATGTGCTCTGTCATAGGCAGGGTCTCGGTTTTGGTCTCGGTACAGCCTTCGTTGGTGCAGGTGTAGACCTTTGTGCCGGTTGTCGTGCAGGAAGGCTCCTTGGTTACAGTGCCTTCGTCCCAGACATGAGGGCAATTGGCGTCCAGGACTTCAGACGTCGCGGTCTCAGTCTGTGTCGGGTTAAGCGTGTAAATCTTGCTGTCTTCCGCGCTCTTTACATTGACCGTTACACTGTACTCTGCGCTTGCGTCATAGCACTTCTCGGTAACAGGGCAGGTGCTCTCTGTAGCGCCCTCAATGGCTTCGCCGTTCTTGTACCACTGGTAAGTATAGGCCAGGTTTTCATTCCAGTTGCCGATTTCCGCGGTCAGTACCGCTCCGTCCTGGGCAATGGAAACCTGAGGCGTTTCGATGACAAAGACCGATACAATCGTATATTTGGTATCCGTGTCATTCAGCCAGCCATAGGAAACGCTCGTGGCACTATTTCCCGGCGTGAAGGGTATGGTACCGCCGTCCACCAGCACCGCATATTTGCAGGCGGCATAAGGGGAAATGTAGTAGCCTATCGGCGCGTCGTCCGGGTTGGGGATCGCCGGGAAATTTTTTGTCACATCCTCATCGCCATAGAAATCATTGGTGGCGCTAACACCTCTGAAGGTTCCGGGCAACTGGGTTTCAGTCCCGTCCTGGGAACGGTAGAAAAGGGTATAGGGCTTATAGTAATTGAACTTTGTCGCGCTATCATTCCCTTCCACCCATCTGATGGTCGAAGACCCTCTCGCATAGCGTCCGCAAACAGCGCATTTCTTGTAGGCCTGGCCACGGGTCTTGGCGGTGGCTTCCGTGATAACCTCCATCTCAATCGTGTGTTCCGTCTTGGCAATGGTCTCGGTTTTGGTATCCCCGCACTTTGTGCAGGTATAGGTTATGATACCTTCCTGGCTACAGGTAGCTTCCTGGGTCACTTCACCCTCGTTCCACACGTGCTCGCACTCCCCCGTCTCTGCCGCGAACGCCACAGGCGACGCAAAAACGGTGAGGAGCGTCAGCAGGAGAAAGAGCGGGAGCATTCTTGTAATGATTTTTTTCATGCTGAATTCCTTCCTTTGCTATTACAATTTTTTGTTTTTCAAAGTACGGTTCCTTCGATCCGTGCGCAAAGTACCTCCATTGACTTAACCGTGCAGCTGTTAATGCCTTGCGAGTCTATTTCCCGAATACACCAATTTCTTTGCTGTTTTTCTTGTAACGAATCGGAAAAGCGAAGCTAAAGGGTATTTTTATCTCTCATTATGCTCATGCAATTTCCCCGCGAACCACTCCTTCCTCGCGATCTCGGATACGTTTCTGCATCCCGGGGCACGATTGCACACCCCGGGACAGCATATTTCATATATTTGCCAGTGCCCGAACCGACAATCTTGTGCAACTTCATTATACTCGAAAGCCAGTTGGAAGTCAACATATCTTTCAAAAGATTTCCTTCCCATTGGCGCCAGCCTCGCCATGCGGCGCGGCTGCAAGCGTTCGGACAATTAATATCCTGGGGATGTCCTGAATTACAGCTTTTGGGAAGTTTTAGGGAAGCTCTGAATAAATCGGCAAGAGCTTGTGGCGAAAGATTTTGTCCCA
>CAZCLX010000041.1:0-14411 GCA_964499615.1 uncultured Oscillospiraceae bacterium | reverse complement strand
CGTAAAACGCAAGACGGGGTGCCGCAAAAAGACCGTACGGAAGCATTACATTGAAAATTTGGTTATTGACGTGTGCCGCCAAATGCTCACCGATGAGAACATAGATCAGCTTGTGCGGGGACTGTCCGAGGCACTTGAAAAGCAGCCAAAGAACACAGAGCTTGAGGCCTTAAGGAAAGAGCTGAAGGACGTTGAGCGGAAACGGGCCAACCTCCTGAACGCCGTCATGGAGTGCAACATTGATCTGGTCCGGCAATCCCTATATGAGCAGCTTGAAGTGATAGAACAGCGGCGTTCAGAGCTGGAATACAATATCTCCGTTGAGGAAAAGCGGAACACACAGTTTACGCCGGAAATGGTGGCCTTCTTCCTGTATGAGCTAAAGAAGGGCAATGCAGACGATCCCGTGTATAGAAGAGCGCTTATTGCTACCTTCATAAACAAGATATTCCTGTATGACGACAAGATCACGGTCCATGTGAATACCGGCGGCGATCCTGTAGAAATCACCGGTGAACTTATGGAAGAGATTGAGAAAAGCGATGCTGAAGCGGAGTGTTCATTTAAGGGTACCTCCGCTCCACCAAAATTATCTCTGGTCGAACCCCGGAGCGGTTCGACCAGAGAAGCATTAGCTCCACCAAAAATCGGCTTTCTTCGGCAGAAGAATAGCCGAT
This sequence comes from uncultured Oscillospiraceae bacterium, assembly GCA_964499615.1. Taxonomy (GTDB): domain Bacteria; phylum Bacillota; class Clostridia; order Oscillospirales; family Oscillospiraceae; genus Faecousia. Next base: position 13,734 of record CAZCLX010000041.1, on the reverse strand, counting down.
TTTTACCTCTTCACTATTCACTCTTACTTATACTGATATTCAATAAAAATGTTTAATCCGCAGGATTGAACATTTTTATATGAAGATCATAATGAGACGGATTTTCGCTATTTTCCATTCCGAAAATAGCGAAAATGACAGCGCCGCAAGGCAATGTCTTTTTGGTAAAATGAAACCATTTTACCAAAAAACAGTATTAGGATCAGCCAATCCCCGGAGGTGACAATTATGCATTCAGAAATCTACAAAATCGGCAATATTTCCTGCCGCGTCGTAAAGCTGCTTGGCCATGGAAAGGGCGGTTACTCCTACCTGGCAACCGACGGTCAGCGGAAATACACTTTGAAAATGATTCATCATGAGCCCTGCGACTACTACACCTTTGGCGACAAGCTGCAATCGGAACTGCGGGACTACGAAACGCTGAAAAAAATCGGTATTCCCATGCCGGAACTTCTGGGCGTAGACCGACAAAAGGAATATATATTAAAGGAATACATCGACGGTCCCACGGTGGCAGAACTGGTTTCCAGCGGCGGGATGAAGCCGGAATATTTTGACCAAATTCGGGAAATGTGCCGCATCCTCTACGGGGCGGGCATCAACATCGACTACTACCCCACAAACTTCATTGTGCGGGAGGGAAAGCTATTCTACATTGACTATGAATGCAATCTTTACGACCCGAAATGGAACTTTGAAAACTGGGGGATCCAATACTGGCTCTCTGAGAGAAAATAACGGAGGAAATATGCCGCACTTTGGTTTTTCTTAATGTAGTGCTGATTTATATCATGCTGTTCACACCGAATACTCTGTGGACAAAGCGGAAGCCTGAAAACTACGGGAAGTACGCCCAGCGGGAAAACAAAGTTCTCCTGGCCTTTGAACGGGTGGGCGAAGTGCTGGTCTGTGCCCGCGTACTGATTTTCTGGATTTCAATATCCGGTGGACAGTCTGGATCGTATGGCTTGCGACCTCCTTTTTATGCGTGCTTCTATATGAAGCGTACTGGGTTCGGTATTTCAGGAGCAACCGGACAATGGAGGACTTCTACAGCAGCCTTGCCGGTATCCCCGTGGCTGGCGCTGCGCTTCCGGTGTGTGCATTTCTCTTTCTGGGGATCCACGGCAAATATATTTCTTCTGATCTCCACGGTTCTGCCGGGAATCGGGCACATTGGCATTCATATCCAGCACCGGAATCAAATTCTCCAAAAGAATCAAGGCACCGAAGCTGACTGAAAATGCGGCAGTTTCAGTGCCTTTCGTGAACACGGTGATCCCATTTGAAAAAGCACGCCGTGTGGCGTGTTTTTTCAATGTTACACCGCATACTGGCTCTGGTAGAGCTTGTAATAGAGACCTTGCTTTTGGAGCAGGTCGGTGTGGGTGCCCTGCTCTACGATTTTTCCGTGGTCCATTACCAAAATTCTGTCGGCGTTGACGATGGTGCTCAGGCGATGGGCGATGACGAAACAGGTTCTCCCCGCCATAAGCTGATCCATGGCCTGCTGAATCAGAATCTCCGTGCGGGTATCCACATTGGAGGTCGCCTCGTCCAAGATCAGCAGCGGACGGTTCAGAAGCATGGCCCGGGCGATGGTGAGAAGCTGCCGCTCTCCACCGGATAGATTCACTGTATCCTCCCCGATCACCGTATCGTACCCCTGGGGCATGGTCTGAATGAACTGGTGGCATAGCGCCTTTTGGCAAACTGCTTCTACCTCCTCTCGGGACGCCTCCGGTTTCCCATAGGCCACATTTTCCGCGACGGTGCCACGGAACAGCCAGGTATCTTGGAGGACCATGCCAAAGCATTCCCGAATCTTTTCCCGGGCCATGGAAGCCATGGGCAAATCGTCCAGGAGAATTTCTCCGCCGTCAAGATCGTAAAAGGCCATCAGGAGGTTTACAAGCGTGGTCTTTCCCCCGCCGGTGGGGCCGACGATGGCGATTTTCTGCCCCGGCTCCACCCGGAGATTCAGGTGCTGGATGAGGGGCTGCTCCGGCGTATAGGAAAAGCACACATCCCGAAACTCCACCCCGCCCCGAAGGGGCTGAGGGATGGCTCCAGCCCGGGCCATCTCCTCCTCCTGATCCAGCATCTCATACACCCGGGCGGCGCAGGGCTCGATATGGCTCATATACGCTAAACCGTTCGCAATCTGCTCCAGCGGAGATGCCAGCATCCGGGCGTACAGCACCACGGTCACCACCGTGCCTACGCTGATACCGTGGCGAAGCATCAGCCAGCCGCCAATCAGGTTGACTGCAATGTACACCAAAGCATTGGAAAACGCGATCAGCGGCTGCACCACTCCGCCGGTGAAATTCGCTTTCGCGGCGAAATCCCGAACCTGGTCGTTTACCCTGCCGTGAAGCTCCTGAGTATAGCTTTCCAGATTATAGGCCTTAGTTGTGGCAAAATTGGAAAAGCACTCCTCCACAATTTCCGTCAGCTCCCCGGTCTTCTCAAACAGCCGGTCATAGTGCTTTCCGCTGACGGACGCCAGTTTGGAGGAAAGGAACACGGACAGCGGCGTCACCAAAATGATAAAAGCTGCCAGCACCCCATTTTCCCGAAACATAGCCACGGAAATCAGCAGGATCTGAAAGAAGCCCTCCACCATCACACTGTAAATCTGGAAGATATAGCTGCTCATTTCGGACACATCGTCGATCATCCGGTTTAAAACATCTCCCACCGGGGTCTGATCCACATAGCTGACCGGCAGGCGGCATACCTTATCCGACATTTGTACCCGCAGCGCGCAGGTAAAATGCCGGCTTACCGTTTTGCTGATCATCCTGGCATTGATAAGGGACAGAAGCCCGCTGCCAATATACAGCGCGATCAGGAACCGGATTCCGGGAAGCAGCATTGGGAGCACTGAAGCGCTCCCTGCCCGATAATCCCACAGTAACTCCACCAAATCCCCCAGAACCTCCGGCGCGGCTACGGCGCAGAGTACCGCCAGGATATCCAGCACCCCGCCGAGAACCAGCCAATGCGCGATGGGCTTCATTTCCAGAATCACCCGCCGGACGGTCTGACACTTATTTCTTTTCTTCAATGGATCCACCTCCCGTCTGGGACAGATAAATGTCCCGATACACCTTACAACGGCCCAGCAGCTCTTCATGGGTTCCGGAGTCCACCAGATGTCCGCTGTCCATCACCAGCACCCGCCCGCAGTGCATGGCGGTTGCCGCCCGCTGGGTGATGAGAATTCGTGTTTTTCCTGCCAGCGCGCGGTTCAGGGCAGCGCGGACATGGCTTTCCGTCAGGAAATCCAGTGCGGAAAAGCTGTCGTCAAACACATAGATGGGGGCTTTTTTCACCACCGCCCGGGCAATGCTTAGCCGCTGCTTCTGCCCGCCGGACAGGTTCTTTCCAGACTGGCGGATGGGGTGATCCAGTCCGTCGGAAAATGCCCGAACATATTCTGCCGCTTGGGAAATTTCCAGCGCTTCCCGGATCTCTTCATCGCTTGCGTCCAGCCTGCCCATGCGCACATTTTCCCGAATCGATCCGGAGTACACCGCCCCGTTTTGCATGGCGCAGGAAACGCTGCCCCGAAGGGCTTCCCGGCTGAGTTCTGTGGAGGAGATCCCGTCCAGACGGATCTCCCCGGAGGTAGGCTTCCGAAAGCCCAGCAGGAGGCTTAGCAGCGTACTTTTGCCGGATCCGGTGCCGCCGATCACTGCGACGCTCTCCCCCGGATGAATCTGGAAGGACACATTCTCCACCGCCGGGGCAGCGGCATCCTCGTAGCGGAAAGTAACATGGGAAAAGGTGATCTCCCCGGCAACCACGCCGCGGGAAACGCCGGAGACGGATTCTCCTTTTCCGGCAAGCAGCACCTGGGAAACCCGGTTCGCGGCCACCTTGGCCTGGGGATATCTGAGAATGGCAAAGACGCCCATAAGAAGACTGTTGGACATCAGGCCGGTATACTGTACCACGGCGAAAATGTCTCCTGCCGTAAGTCCGCTCCCGTTTTCCATCCGCCAGCCGCCCAAATACACTACCAGCACCGCTGCCAGGTTCATCAACAGCGAGGCCAGCGGGGTGACGGTTTCCTGGATCATATTCGCCTGGATAATCTTCTCCGACATTGCTTCGATGGCATGGGATACTTTCTCATGCTCCTTCTTCTCCGCGCCAAAGGCACGGATCACCCGGATCCCCCGGAGACGCTGACGCATCAGCTCGTTTTCCCAGTCAATGTATTCACCCGCCGCCTCTTCCAGAGGAAGGAGCTTTTTCCCAAGAAATACAATAATCGTTAATGCCCACGGCACAAAAAACAGCATGATCAAACACAGGAAGGGATCCTTTCGGAAAGCCAGGAGCATCCCGCCCAGAAACATGGCAGGAATGGTAATGACCGGCCCGGAAAGCTCCGCCGCGATCCAGGAGACGGTCTCCACGTCATGGGAGCACCGGGTAACCAGCGCTGCCGCACCCAAAGCGCCAAATTCCTCAAAGGTCATGGCGTTCACTTTCCGGAAAGTCTCCGCCCGGAGATCCCGGCAGAAGGACGCCACCGCCTGACAGGACAGTTTGGAGCCGACCAGGACACCGACCAGCCCCACCGCCGCAACCGCCAGCATGGCGGCGCAGCACCGAACAATATAGGAATAATCCGTCTGGTATACACCCTGATTTAATATATCGCTCATAATGGTAGGCAGCATCAGATCACAGAATGTACTGACGCCGATAGCCAGGGCGGAAAGCAGCAGCTTTTTCCAATAGGGTTTCAAATACGGTATAATATTTCTCATATCCACCTCAAAAATGACAACAAAAAACGGCACAGGCAAACAGCCCGCGCCGCGCAAACCCGCCCGGTATTCCTACCGCGCGATCCTAACAGGAGCAAGCTCTCCGCCAATATTCCAAGTAAACAGCTTCATAATATTCAACATGGGAACTTCCTCCTTTCTTTCATAATGATGGAGTCAGTGTATCACAGCAAAATTGGTTTGTCAACCAATTTTTTCAAAAAGGGTTGACAATAATGGTTTCCCATGGTATAATGCCAACGGCTCTGGAGAACTCCGGCAGCATATGGGCGAGTGGTGGAATTGGTAGACTCGCTAGATTCAGGTTCTAGTGTTCACTGCGGACGTGCGGGTTCAAGTCCCGCCTCGCCCACCAGAAAAAGGCACGCCGTGAGGCGTGCTTTTTTCAATGAAGTGTGCTTCATTGAATCTTGACAAAACCTACCCGTCAGGTATTTCAGCCATCAACGATTTTCTATGCAGGAGCCAAATGCTATGAACAACAACCCGACTGTCTGCCTCCTGAACGACTCTTTTCCGCCGCTGATTGACGGGGTTGCCAACGCTGTCAAAAATTACGCGGAAAACCTGCCAACCTTCGGCTTTGATCCGGTAGTGATCACCCCTGCCCATCCTGACGCGGAGGACACGGGGCGGCTCTATTCTGTCATCCGCTATCCCAGTATTGACCTGCGGAACAAAACCGGATATATGGCCGGGATTCCCTTTTCTCCGGAGCTTGTCCGGCAGCTGGAGGGGCGGAAAATCTCCATTCTCCACAGCCATTGCCCCATTGCTTCCACCATCTTAGCCCGGGAGCTGCGCTCTGTGGTGGACGCTCCCCTGATTCTTACCTACCATACCAAATTCGACATTGACATTGCAACCATGATGCGCTCCCATGCCCTCCAGGCAGGGAGCAAACATGCCCTGGTCACCAACATCAGTGCCTGCGACGAAGTGTGGGCAGTGAGCCATGGAGCCGGAGAAAATTTGAAAAGTCTGGGCTATCAGGGTGACTATATTGTCATGCCCAACGGCGTGGATTTACCCCGAGAGCGGATTTCTCCGGAAAAGTGCCAAGCGGTCAACGCTGGATATGATCTGCCTCTAAAGGTTCCTGTATTTCTGTTTGTTGGCCGGATTCGCTGGTACAAGGGGCTGAAAATCATTCTGGATGCTTTGGCAAAGCTGCAAGGCGCCGGGCAAGAGTTCCGCATGGTATTTGTTGGTGACGGTTCTGACAAAAAAGAGGTGGAGCGCTATGCATCGTCCCTGGGCCTTTCCGGACGGTGCTTCTTCACCGGAGCGCTTTCCGACCGGGAAGCCCTCCGGGCCTGGTACTGCCGGGGAGATCTGTTCCTGTTCCCCTCCACCTTTGATACCAACGGACTTGTGGTTCGGGAAGCCGCTGCCTGCTCCCTGGCATCGGTGCTGGTTTCCGGCAGCTGCGCCGCGGAAGGCGTCACCCACGGGCAAAACGGATTTTTGATTGAAGAGAACGCAGAAAGTCTCTTTTCTCTTCTGTCCGGGCTGTGCACCCACCCGGAAAAAATGTGCCAGGTTGGTCAGACAGCCGCTGAGGATCTGTATCTATCCTGGGCGGACGCGGTAGCGCTGGCATCCCGACGGTATGAAATTGTGATAGACCGTTTCCTCAGCGGGAAATACCCGCCCCGCAGACGTCCCCTGGAGCACGTTCTCCGGAAAAACGGAGAGCTGATGGAAGATCTTGCGAAAATCCAGGATCTGTCAGTCAATTTCCGGGAACAAATCCGGGATTTATTTGAATAATTTTCCAGGCAGAGAGCGCATATCAGCTCTCTGCCTTTTTCACGCAATCGCCGACGGAAATCTGTACCGACTTATGTATGCCTTTCCCACTACGATGACGCGCCTTACTCCGAACACTGATACTATTTCTGGATAAATGATTTCATTTTGGATATTTGCACACCCGGTGAACACACAAATTCATAATGGCTGCCCCGAAACGAGGCAGCCACTCGTTATTGATTCAGCAGCTTTTCCAGGGCCGCCAGCTTCAGGCAGGTGCAGAAAATGTCCATGGCCTTTTCCAGCTCCTCCACGGGGGGAAGGCTGGGGGCGATGCGGATATTGCTGTCGTTGGGATCCATGCCGTAGGGATAGGTTGCCCCGGCAGGGGTCATGGTCACCCCGGCCTCCTTACACAGGGCAAGGGCACGCTTGGCGGTGCCGGGCATAGTGTTGAGACTTACGAAATAGCCGCCCTTGGGATCGTTCCAGGAAGCAAAGCCCAAAGGCCCGATCTCACGATTCAGGTACTCCGATACCGTCCGGAATTTGGGGGCAAGAATCGCGGCGTGGCCTTTCATGACCTCCAGGGTGTGGGCCTTGTCTTTTAAAAACCGGGCATGACGAAGCTGGTTCACCTTATCGTAGGAAATCATCTGCACACCGAAAATCCCGGTAAAATATTGAATATTGGCTTCCGAAGCCGCCATGCAGGATACGCCGCCGCCGGCAAAGGTAATCTTGGAGGTAGAGGCGAACTCAAACACCATATCCGGATTTCCCGCCGCCTCGCACAAAGACAGGATATCCGGGAATGGTACGTAGTCCCCTTCAAATTCATGGACGCAGTAGGCGTTGTCCCACATCAAAATGAAGTCCGGGGCGGCAGGCTTAAGATTCGCGAACCGGCGGATAGTCTCCTCGCTGTAAATAATGCCGTCGGGGTTAGAGTACTTGGGAACCGTCCAAATGCCCTTCACCAACGGATCCTTCACCAATTCCTCCACCGCATCCATATCCGGGCCCTCCGGGGTCATGGGAACGGTGATCAGCTCCGCGCCAAAAAACTCCGTAATGGTAAAGTGCCGGTCATAACCGGGGCTGGGGCAGAGAAATTTTACAACGCTTTCCCGGCACCAAGGGCGTTCGCTGTGAAGCAGTCCATGGGTATACGCCCGGGAAATCACATCGAACATAATATTCAGGCTGGCAGCACCGCCCACAAACACCTGGGATTCCCGGCAGCCGAGGATATCCGCCCAATACTTTCGGGCACAGGGCAGCCCCGCGAGCTGACCGTAATTTCTGGCATCGATGCCTTCGTCGATGCAGTCCTCCGGGGTCTGCACCTGGGTCAGAATTCCGCTGACATAGTCGAGCTGTGCTTTGCTGGGTTTCCCCCGAGACATATCCAGTTTCAGACAGAGCGCTTTACATTTCTCAAAATCAGACAGTGTATTCTTATAGGCCTGTTCCAGTTCCTCACGGTTCATGCAGGAATACGGGGTCATTTCCATCATCCTTTCTGATTATTTCAAGCCATTTCCCGGATATTATATGCTTTGCCTTCCAAAAATGCAATATTGAAATTGTTAAAAATTCATTTTCATCATCTTTTCAAAGAATTTTTGTCTGTTTGTACAAATTCCGGGATCCGTCCTGATAATTTTCTTCCGTATTGGCAAACGATATACTATGTGCTACGATATATGTCAAGGAGGGATCATATGAACGTAGAAGAATGGAAATCACAAATCAAACGGGGAACCTTGGAGTTTGGAATTTTGGGGCTGATCCGGGAAAAGCCAAGGTACGGCTATGAGATCATCCAGTGCCTGGAGCGCTGGCCCATCCTGGCAGCAAGGGAAAGCACCGTCTCTCCCCTGCTCCGGCGGCTGATGAAGGATGGGCTGCTGTCATCCCACTGGGAAAACATCGAGGAGGGAATCCCACCCAGAAAATATTACCAGCTAACAGCAACAGGCCAAACTTATCTGGAATACTTGGAACGGGAATGGAACGGTCTTGTGACCGCAATCGACGAAATTCGCAGAGGAGGGCAATCCACCCATGGGTAAAGAAATAAACGCATATCTACATTCCGTTAACAAATGTCTGAAACCGATGGCCGCTTCGAAGCGAAAAGATATTTTGCAGGAAATTGAAAGTGAAATTGCAGATCCTCGGCAGGCCAACCTGACCACCCAGGGGATCCTGAACCGGCTGGGGCCGCCAAAGGAGCTTGCCATGGTCTACTTGCAGGATCTGCTGACAAAAAATCAGGACATTCGGTGGAACCGGATCCTGATAACCTTCGCCTACTGCGGGCTTGTAGGCTTCTCCAGACTTTTGGTGGTTCCCACTTTAGGGATACTTGCTCCGGTGCTGATGATCTGCGGGGTGACCTGCCCTGTCGCGGGATTTATTAAGCTTATCGGACACATCATCAGCAGGGAAGGTTCCCTTTATTATGTTCCAATTTGGAAATGTTACCCTCTCCCCTTGGCTGGCTTTTCCCGCATCCGCGATCATAGGAATTCTCCTGTTCTTTCTGGGAAAAGGATCCTGGAATCTGCTGCTTCGCTATCTGCAAACCGACAGCGAGGCCCGAAAGAAGATATAATGCAGCTTGCCCGCCGCGCAAAAAGGCGTGGCGGGCAAAACATTACTTTTTCTTCTTTTTATCCGACTTCTTTTCTTTATCGGCTTTCTTTTCCTTTTTCTCCGGCTCTGTCTTAGGGATTGGGCGGCGCTCCCCTTCTCTCAGCACCACTGCGGTACGGGCGGGGAGATAGATCTGAACCGTGGAATTTCCCTTCCCGTCCACATTGGCAGGATAAGTGATATGCCCGATCCGATCCTGACCGCCGTACTTTTCGTCATCGGAGCTGAGGGCAACGGTATAGTCCGCGCAGGCAGGCAGGGACACGGTGACGTCGGTATAGGAACTGGCGGGACTGAAATTGAAGGCAAACAGGAGACCGTGGCGATAGAATGCCAGAACCTGACGGCTGGCGTCGTTCAGGCGAAGGTCGCCCATTTTTTGCTGGAACATGCCGCAGTCCTTGGTCAGGCCGATCATGTCCTTATCAAACAGGCCAAGCCACTGGTATTTCAAGTAGCCATTGTCCAGCAGGCTCCACTGACGGCGGCAATAGTGGAAGCTCCAGCCGTTTCCTTCCCGAGGAAAGTCGATCCACTCGGGATGGCCGAACTCATTGCCCATAAAGTTCAGGTATGCTTCTCCTCCACCTGCCAGGGTGAACAGACGGATCATCTTATGCAAGGCAATGGCACGGTCAATCACAGGATTATGGATGGACTTTTCCATGTCCGTGTACATGGCGGCGTCTGCCAAGCGGAAGATCATGGTCTTGTCCCCTACCAGCGCCTGATCGTGACTCTCCACGTAGGCGACGGTGCTTTCTCCCGGGCGACGCAAGCACATATCACACCACATTTTGAAAATGTCCCAGTCCTCGTCCTTCTTCTCCTTCACGGTGCGGATCCACATATCCGGAAGGCCCATGCCCAAGCGGTAGTCAAACCCGATGCCCCCGTCGGAAATGGGCAGGCACATACCCGGCATACCGGACATATCCTCGGCGATGGTAATGGCCTCAGGGTTCACCTGCCGAATCAGCTCGTTGGCCAGCTGGAGATAGGTGATGGCCTCGGTATGGGTATTGTAGGAGAAATACTTGTGATTGTCGTTAAAATCCGTACCAAGGCCGTGGTCGTGGTACAGCATGGAGGTGACGCCGTCAAACCGGAAGCCGTCAAAGTGATACTCGGTCATCCAGAATTTCAGATTGCTCAGCAGAAAATGAATGACCCCGGTCTTTCCGTAGTCAAAGCATTTCGTTCCCCAGGCGGGATGATCTCCCTTGGGGCCATCGTGGAAAAACTGCCACACGGTGCCGTCAAACATATTGATGCCCTCGGCGGTGTTCTTCACCGCGTGAGAGTGAACCACATCCAGCAGCACCCGAATGCCCAGCCCATGGGCGGTATCCACCAAATATTTCAGATCCTCCGGCTTTCCGAACCAGCTGGAGGCAGCGTAGAAGCTGGATACCTGATATCCGAAGCTGCCGTAGTAGGGATGCTCCATAATGGCCATCAGCTGAACGGCGTTATATCCGGCCTCCTTGATCCGGGGAAGAATATAATCCGCAAACTCCCTGTAGGTTCCGACTCTCCCATCCTCCTGAGCCATCCCCACATGGGCTTCGTAAATATACAGAGAGTCCTCCCCGTGGAAATTCTGATCCTTCCAGGGATATACCTTCCGGTCATCCACCACCTCGGCGCACCAGGTAATGGTTTTGGGATCCTGAACCACCCGGCGGGCATATAGCGGAATATGAAGGGTGCGCTGCATGTTGGCATCTACTACAGTCTTAACCTTGCACCCTTCCCAAAGGGCATCCTCGCCCTCCATTTCCAGCTCCCAGTCGCCGTCATTCAGTCGTTTCAACGGGTGGCTGGTCTGATTCCAGCCGTTAAAATCGCCGGTGAGATACAGCTGATAGGCACTGGGGGCCCACTCCCGGTAGACCCACCCGGTTTCGGTGCGGTGAATTCCATAATAGTTATGGGCGTTGGCAAAATCGCATAGGGTCTGACCCTCAGTCAGGATCCGGGCCTTTGTGGCGCGGTAGAGGAACATTCTCAGGTCAATATCCCCGGCAAAGGGCATAAGCTGAGGGTTTAAGTCAATAATCCGATACATAAACGCGCTCCTTCCTTTTTTATTTTCCGGTGGAACCAAAACCACCGGCGCCCCGCTGGGTTTCCGGGATGGTATCCGTCTCCCGGTAAAAGGGATGGACCACCGGCATGATAAGAAGCTGGGCAACCCGCTCACCGTCGGAAACCGTTCTTATCTGCTTTCCATGGTTATGGAGGGCAACCAGAAATTCTCCCCGGTAGTCGCTGTCGATCACACCGACCTTATTGGCGGGGGCAAGGTCATTCTTACAGGCCAGCCCGCTCCGGGCGAAAACCAGACCCACATATCCTTCAGGAATCGCCATGGAAATTCCAGTTGGAATAAATGCCGTCTGTCCCGGCTCCAGTGTGACAGACTGGTCAAGGCAGGCATACAGATCCGCTCCTGCTGCCTGATCCGTGCCAAAGGTGGGCATTTTCGCATTGTCACGAAGACGTTTTACGGAAATTTCCATCATTTTCTAAGTCCCTTTCCTTCCGTCTGCCAATCCTGCCAGAGAACGATCTTGCCGAATGCCAGCGTAGCCGGTAAATCGATCAGCCGCTGATTTTCGGATCCCCGGAACCGGAGAGCGAGGTTTTTCTTTGCCTCAATAAACGGCCCGTCCACCAGCACATCCAGATTGGAAAGCAGCTGCTTGGTTGTGTCCCAATCCCCCAGGGTTCCGGAGGAAATTTTTTCGTACAGGTAGCCGGAAAAGGCCCAAATGGTTTTTTCCGGGTACTTTTCCCGCACCTGCCGGACAAGGGTCAGCACCGGCCCCTGATTCTGAGGCTCAAAGGGTTCGCCCCCCAGCAACGTCAGCCCCCGAATATAATCCGGCGCCAGCATGGAAAGAATGGAATTGATGGTATCCTGAGTAAACGGCTCTCCGTAGCCAAAGTCCCAGGCAACCTCATTGAAGCAGCCGGGACAGTGGTGGGTGCAGCCGGAAACAAACAGGCTGACCCGAACCCCAGGACCGTTGGCAATGTCGCAATTTTTTATGGTAGCGTAGTTCATTTCTTCATATGCGTTTCCGGGTATCTTTGCCGAAAGCAGGGATCATCCTTCCGCGCTTTTCCCCTTATTATTATTCGCAGAAGGCTGGCTATCCTCCTCGTCGGGATAGTCTTCCTTATACTTTTCCCACAGCTCGTAAGCGTCTCTCTTTTTGAGGCCCCGGCGCACCAGCTTCTTCACCAAATCATAAATCACGGCGAACAGCGGCACGCAGATCAGCATACCCACAACGCCCCAGATGCTGCCAAACAGAATGATAGAGAACATCACCCAGAAGCCGGAAAGACCGGTGCGGTTACCAAGAATCTTTGGCCCGATAATATTTCCGTCCACCTGCTGGAGAACAAGAATAAAGATCACAAACCACAGTGCCTTCATCGGGTCCACCATCAGCACCAGCAGCGCTGACGGCACCGCCCCAATGAATGGGCCGAAGAAAGGGATCACATTTGTGATTCCTACGATCACCGAAATCAGCAGGGCATTGGGGATCCTCAAGATCGAGCAGCCAATATAGCACAGCACGCCAATAATGGCAGAGTCCAACAGCTTGCCGTCAATAAAGCTGCTGAACATCCGATCTACGAAATTAACCTCTTCCAGCAGCATGTCCGCCCACCGGCTGGGAAAAACACTCCGGACAATCAGGACGCTTTGCCGGGCAAACCGCTTCCGTCCGTAGAGAAGATACACAGCGACGATCAGGCCGATCAGAATGTTATAGACGAATTTCAGAAGGTTCCATACGCTCATGCCAACGCCGCTGACAATACTGGTGATCTGGGGCATCAAGGTATTCTTTACCCAGTCATCCAGCGTGGAATATACGGCGTTATAGACATCCGTAAAGATTTTCAGGAGCTCTTCGTTTTCTCCGAATTTCTCCTCCAGCCAGGTCACAAGCTTCTGGACGCTGCCGGGAATACCGTTCCAAAGGGTAACGATACTCACCGCCAACTGGGGAACGATCATAATGATCACGGCATAGACCACCAGAATCCCGGTGATGATACTGATTGCCACCGCAAGCCCAGGCACGGCCTTTCTCATTTTTGGGGGAAGACGGCTGCCCAAGATCCGCTGGAGGGAATTGCACAGCGGGCGAAGGAGGTAAGCGATTACGCCGCCATAAATAAACGGTGCGAGAATGCTTCCCAAGGTGCTGATCGCGTCTCCAATTCCCTGCATCCGGTACAGAATGAAAAACAGCAGAATACTCAAACTGACAGCCCCGAATATGGAAAGCATAATATATATGTACCGCCGCTTCCATGGATCGCGCATGGACATTCCCTCCTTTACGTTATGAGTATATCAGTTTTATGGGGCAAATATATGAACGAATTGTGAACAATTCCGCTTCCATCATTTCCCCACGGAAATCAATTTTCAAATCACAAGGAATATGGTATAGTAAGGGTATGGAAA
>CAZCLX010000040.1:0-14433 GCA_964499615.1 uncultured Oscillospiraceae bacterium | reverse complement strand
GGGACAAAATCTTTCGCCACCAGCTCTTGCCGATTTATTCAGAGCTTCCCTAGAAAACCACGTATTGCTCCAAGCGCAGCCACTTTGATAACAGGTCACCTTTCAATCAGGCCATATTTCACTTTCACTCTGTCCAGCTTTTCCAGCATCGGCTCCGACAGGTACCACAGGAACAGTACCGTTGCTATAGCGTGAATCGCGTCTGCCGGTATGCCTGTGATATAAGCAGTCAGGATCATCTGCCAGTTGGGATTTGGCTGGTACATAAGCAAGGAGGCAGGATTCATAATGCCGCCGTAGATCACAAGCGTAGTCAGGCCACCGTAGACACTGAGGCTGAGACGGTCTCTGCTGAGCATTCCCTTTCTGTACAGAATTCCGGCCAGCAGTCCTATGATACCCATGGCAAACATCTGCCAAGGCGTCCAGGAGCCTTGCCCAAACAGAACATTGGAGCAGAGCATTGTCATGGCTCCTACCATAAAGCCCGCTTCGCCGCCAAAGGCAACACCGGTCAGAATTACTATAGCAGCAACCGGCTTAAATCCTGGCAGCGCAAAAAACACAGCACGGCCGCCGATTGCCAAGGCACTGAGCACAGCCAGGATCACCAACTCTCTTGCCTGGGGCTTCCTGCCCTCAAAAATCAGGAAGAACGGTATCATGGTTTCGAGAATGATCAGAATAGAGGTGACCATATACCGGCGTCCACCGTCAATCGCCAGTCCTGCGGCAATGGTCAGCGGGATTGCCAGCAGGGACAGCAGAATCGTTACCTTTGTCCGTTTGCTGAGCTTTCCTCTCATCAGGCGCTGCTCCCTAGCAGGAGCCTTCCGACTAATACTGGCTGCAAATACTGCCAGCAGCAGGAACATCACCGCATAGACCCAACCGCATTCAGCCATAAATTCCTTGCCGCTGTAAAGCTCACTCAGATCCAGCACAATCGTTGTATAGATCAGAAATGCCAAGGAAGCCATACCGGATACTGCGCCCAACAGCTTTCTCCAAAGCGGAAGCCTTTCGGGTCTGCGTTCGGCCGGAGGTGCCACATCCACCTTCTCTGGCCGCTTGGGAAGCTCCATGGATGGTACCTCTCCGCCGCAGGCGGCAATCACATCCTCCGCAGTCACCGCACCTGGCAGCAGATGCCGTGCCATACGGTTCGCCGCAGTAGTATAAAAGCTCTTTCCCGCAAAGAAGGGCTGGGGTGCGTCCATCGTTACGATGCTGCCGTCAAAGAACAGTCCGCACCGGTCGGCGTAGGATGCGCAGAATTCCACATCATGGCTGACCATAATAACGCATACCCCTTGGGCTGTCAGTTCTTGCAGAATCTGCGCAAATGTCCGTTTGAAGTCGTTGTCCACGCCTTTGGTCGGCTCGTCCAGAAGCAAAATCTGAGGTTCCTGCAGCAGCACTTTTGCAAGCGCAGCCCGCTGCTGCTCGCCACCGGAAAGATCATAGGGATGACGGTCCAGGAGCCCCTCCAGCCGGCACAAAGAAACCATCTCTCCGATTCGGTCTGCCACTTCAGGAAGTTTCTTTCCAGGGAATACCGACAGCAGTTCCTCCCGCAAATTCTTCTTCACCAGGAGCATTTGCGGATTTTGGGTCAGTGCGGCAACTTTCCCCGCAGTACAAGTCACTTTTCCACGATAGGGCTTTCTCACACCGCTGAGCACGGACAGCATAGTACTCTTGCCTGTACCGTTTCCACCCAGAACGCACAGCAGTTCACCGGGGTAGGCTTTCAGAGCTACTCCTTTCAGAATGTCCGGACTGTCTTTTTCATACCGGAACCAAACCTCATCCAAGGCAATACAGGGCGATTGCGTGTAGGATTTTCCGGTTCTTTCAGGTACCGGAGTGATTGTATGATTATCCGCCCAGGCTGTCAGCTTTGCTTTTCCATCACTGACCGTCAAGGGGCAGGCCGTATTCCAATTCAGCGCACTCCAAATCCGCATAGGCGTGGGCATGGCGTGGAGCATTGGATGGTTTTTCTGCCGCAGAATCTCAAAGGTACCGGCAGGCGTATCGTCGGCAATCAGCTCTCCTTTATCCAGGATCAGCAACCGGTTTGCCATGGGGATCACATCCTCCAGCCGGTGTTCACAGATCAGGACCGTCGTTCCCAGCTCCCGGTTGATGCGGCTCAGCGTTTGCAAAAAATCCTGAGCAGCGATGGGGTCGAGCTGGCTGGAAGGCTCGTCCAGAATCAGAATATCCGGCTGCAGAACCATAATGGACGCTAGGTTTAGCAGTTGTTTCTGGCCGCCGGAAAGCTGTGCGACCTCCATGTGGAACCATGTCTGGATACCGAAAAAACTCGCCATCTCTGCGACTCGGCCCCGGATGGTGGTGTTGTCCATACCCAGACTTTCCAGCCCGAAGGCCAGTTCGTGCCACACCTTATCCGTCACGATCTGACTATCCGGATCCTGCAAGACAAACCCAATCTTTGCAGCCTGTGTCCGGGCATCCACACAGCGCAGCGGTGTACCATTGTATAAAATCTCCCCTTCTGTTTTTCCGTGAGGAGTCAATACGGTTTTCATCTGTCGCAGCAGAGTGGATTTTCCGCATCCGGATGGCCCTGCAAGCACAGCGAAATCCCCCTGCTTCAGTGTCATGGACAAATTCCGAAGGACTGCATCTTCCTGCTCCGGGTAGGAAAAGGTTAAATTTTGGATCGCAAAGAGTTCCATTTCAGATCCTCCGTAAGGTCGATGACAAGTGGCAGCAGGTAAACTCCGCAGCAGCATAGATACGCAAGCATCTGTACCGGGCCAAAAAGCTGCCCGGACAAGCTGGGATAATACTCCCAGCTTGTAAACCCTGCCAATCTGGGCGCAGCCACACCGATACACAGAGCGGCCAGTACCAGAAGCGCGGTGCTGTCTCTTTTATCGAACCGATAGATGGAAAAAGCAGTGCGGCCTGTGAGTCCATAGCCTCTGCTCTTCATGGAATCCGCCGAGATCATGGACTGCTCCAAAGCCCAGCTTACGGTTGCGGAGAAGGCAGAAAGTGCCTGTTGGAGCTTTTCTTTGACCTTCTCCGGCTTATACATGGCCCGCTGTGCCCGCATAACGCTTTGCAGATAGTTCTTAAATCTGGGTACGAAGCGCAGTGTCATGGAGACCAGCAGAGACATGGACGGAATCACCCGCCCGAACAAATAGATAATTTTATCGGTAGTAAACACCTCGCTGCAGCAGTTAAACCAGATGATGGAAGCGCCCATCATCATGGCGGCGGCAATCCCGTAGGCGATGGCTTCCAGAGTAATGGGGTTATCGTTGGGCAGATACCAAAGGATGGTTAACCCTTCATGGTTGAACAGCGGATTGAGTACCGCCATTCCCAGCAGAATCGGGAGCAGATACCCCACCTGCCGGAGCATTCCTCGCCTGCCTCGCAGGTAAAGAAGGTAAGCGCATCCGCTGAACAGAGAAATCAGCAGATATACCGGCTGGGTAATCAGCATGGTCATTCCGATTGCCGCAGCGAAAAAGGCCAGATTCACCGCCGGATGGAAACCGGAAAAAGGTTCATTCTTCATTTTTATACTCCGCACCCAGATCCGCGCCCAGATCGCAGGTATAGTGAAATTCAATGGCGTCACCATCCGCCAACGTATAAGCGGAACAGCCAAGGCCGGGATACACGCCGTTCACACAGTACATCCAACCGGATTGGGATCCGCAGTCAAATTCATATAGATTTCCGATACCCTCGATATACACGGAGTGATAGGCTCTGGCATCGGTGTACTCAAAATGGATTTTTTGCTCGCGTAAAACCTGGCGAAACACATCGAACACAGAATCGCCCGCTTCAAATTCCACTTCCGTCTCAGGCAGAAGCGTACCATTTTCCGGTACCAGCGCCGCTTTTCCCGCTTTCATTTCCCCCAGATGATCCAGAAGTGTATCACACCGAACCTCCAGCGTACAGGTCAGCTTTCCGTCCCCGTTCGTATCCTGGACTTCCGCTTTTTTTGTGCCGCCGCAGCCGCACAGAAACAGAAACAGGAACAGGATTATCAGAATGCTTTTTTGAATGAACCGCTTCATAGTTTCCTCCACGAAGCAAAATAAACTTTCATCGGTTTGCTATCACTTCATTGTGTACAGAGAAGTTTTTCCTTGCTCCATGCGTTCCAGTGCCACAAGGGCATAGAATGCCTGTTCTGTGGCCAGCAAATCTTCCGCATCGTCAAGCGTATGGCGGAAGCTGCCGTCCTCCATCCGGAACTGAAGCAGCCTGTCTTTCAGCGTATTTCCATTCTTGACAAACCGGTCATCCTCTATGGAAATCCCTAGCTCTGCCAGCGAAACAATCACCTGTGAAATGGATTCACTGCTTTCCGTCTCATAGGCGGTGTAGCCGCCATCGCTGTTTTGCTGCTTAGAGAGTACCGTCAGGCCGTTCTCTACAGCCTGTGCAACATCCTGCCGCTCCCGGTACTTGGCCAAAGCCTGCAAAGCCATGGCGGTAATGTCGATCTCCGCTTCATCGCCGGCAAGAGACCAGCCGCCATCTGATAATTCGGCGCCCAAAATATAATCCACATACAGTTCCCGCGTTGCCTGGGTGGTGTCCGCTATGTTTTGAGGGATTTCGTAATTTCCGCTGTCCAGTGCCAGCAACGCAAAAATGGCACCGTTGATCCCCTGAAAAACCGTCTGCTCAAAATCCGCAAGCGGTACTAACAGATTAAATCCCCCTATGTCGGCGGGATCTCTTCCGATGGCGGTCCATGCCAGAATTACCCGCGAATACTCTGTATATTTTTTGGCATGGAGAACCCCGCCATGCTCCGCAGTATAGGCAGCCACGTTTTCGCCGTATGTTTCAAAGTATCCTTCCGGAATTCCGATCTCGGCTCGTGCCAAACCCAGAACCGCCCATTCCCCGCCGACAGATCCATATGCAGGCTCCGGGATCTTTTCCATCAGCCACTGCGCCGTCTGTATCAGCGTTTCCTGGTTTCCTTCCGCGATTGCCGCAGTCTCCTTGGCAGCAATCGGGATATCGGTGGCTTCTGCTTCCGGCTTTTCAAAAGCACAGGACGTTAATAAGAACGTCAGAATCAGCAAAAGCAATGTGCAGACCCATTTTTTCAAATTACTCATAGTTTCCTCCTGTCTTGCCGAATGCAGGGGCTTGCGCCATCCGAAAGCCCCTGCCCGGGATTCATTCAACGTTTTCGCTTTCTTCCGTTTGGTTACTTGCTGCGGCCGGGAACTGTGTTAGCTTTCCGGCTGCATACTGGAGAATCAGAACCGCATCGTTACTGTCAATGACACCATCGCCGCTCACATCCGCTATTGCGGCGGAAAGTTCCGTATCCAGCAGCTGTGCCTCGTAATCCAGAATCCGCTGCGCGTCAGATGCGTCAATGACGCCATCGCCATTCACATCTCCCAGAGACTCTTCCCCACGGATTGTCAGTGTCAATGTTGCCACCGGCGTTTCGGAAGGTATGCCCGCTGTCATTGCTGTACCGTTCTCCTGGTTGTGATACATGGCATACGGGAAGGAAATCGTGAATTCGGCATCCTCTGAGGTAAGTGCTTCCTCGTTATAGGTAACATAGTCGGTAACATCCCTGGTCTTACCGTTGGCATAGGTGGCAGTAACGGTCATACCGGAAGGGTCGAAGGTTTCTCCCGCAGCGTATACCGTTTTGCAGGGCTGAACCGTAATTTCCAAAGCAGTAACCGCACTGCCGAACGCCATCAGATATGCCGAATCGTTCTTAAAAAAGATTGTACCGTACTCATCCACAATGGGGCTGCAAATGGCATACTGTGCCTGTTCGCCCGTAGGCGTAAACAAGGCATATGCTGTGGTGTAAGAACCTTCCACCGTCACATAGTCAGCCGCTGTCTGCCCTGCCCTATCCCGCAGAACCCGCAGCTTGCCGGGCGTCATGTTGTCAAAGAAGTAGACGTAGACATAATCCCCATAAGCGGTTGTCAGCAAACCGCTGGTTTGCGGGTAACCCTGTGTATCCACCTGGTAAGCAATAGACCTACTGTTCAGATCGATCACGGTAATATTATGGCCAGAGTAGGCAGAGAACTGGCCGGAACCGGATACGCCCACATAGGCTCGCCCGTTATATACCACCGGAGAGCAGGTGCTCATAGGAATGCCGCCTGTGCCGTTGCACAGAGCAACACTCCACGGATCGGTCAATTTCCAGCCGTCTATGGTCTGGGTCACCTTAACAGAATAGAACGTGCCGCCCTTGGAGGTAAAATAGTAGGCATCGGTCTGGACATCATAAACCACCGTGCTTCGAATATCCGCATTCAGGCCATCCCAGCTGTCAAGCAGTGCCCCGGTTTTCGGATTCAGCAGCAGGAGCTGAGAGGTCTGACTTGTATAACCGTTTTCGCCGTCATCGGTACCTACCAGCACAAAATCACTACCCACATATGCGCCAGCCCAGTAGAAGCCGCCGGCTCTGGTATAATACCAGGAAGCGCACTTGCTTTCCAGGCTTTGGTTGGGATCTTCATCCGTAATAGACAGACAAACGAAGTTTGCTTTTCCCGTTTCACTGTTCCAGAAGCCGGTATAGAGATATCCGTTTTTTACCGTCAGCGGGCAGTTGGGCTGACCACCAAGGGGGTCATGATAAATCCAGAGGGACTCCAATGTAGCCGCATTGAACGCCTGGACGGTACCATTGGACAAAGCCACAAAAACCATACCGTCTGCGTAAGTCGGAGGCGTGATTGAGAAGCTGGACTTGTGATCCATGCTGCCTATGGCTTTTACTTCCCCATTGACCGTGTTGATGCGATAGATCTTATCACCAGCATAAGTAATCAGGTCTCCATCTACCAGAATCGGACTGCCAACGGCATCCGCATCGATACCGCTGCCGATCTGGTTAGCCCAATATAATGTACCGTCTTCCGCTGCGGTGGGGATCTCCACGCTGGTCACACCATTGTTGGTGCTATCACCGCGGAAATTCGGCCACTGCGCGTTCAGGGTTGTATCGATTGCACTGTTCACCGCAGCTTTATCCAGTGTCCAGGCAACCGCCGCGGCACCGCCATCCTCTGTTTCCGTGACAGCATAGCTGTCGCTGCCGTTGACAATGACAAGGGCGTTCTGATTATCCCGGGTCACTGAAAGCGTACCGGACATCCCCATATAGCCATATTCCGTTAATGTATAGGTATAACTGTAACCTTCGCAGAGCTGGTAGTTCCCATTCCCGTCCGGCCACAGGCGTTCCCCGGACAGCGCCTCATGGATGTTCAAAAGCGCGTCGGCAGGCGTAACCGCAAAGCTGACCGTCACCGGGGGGGATTTGAGAATATGAAGCACATAGTCCGTGCTTCCATTGGGTGCCTTATCGTTTTCTACCGTGATGGTGACGGTCTGGGTATCGATGGTGCCATCCAGCGCAATCCGCGCAGCGCCCGCTTCTGTCACATCAACGCCGTCTGCACTTATGCGATAGCCTACTTTTTCTTCGCCATAACACAGATTTTCCGTATAACAGGAAATCGCCAGATCCAAGGTTTGTGCCGCCATGGAAACTGTGACGAAATATTCCTTTACCGCAGGCGTAAAGCCGGTGTCTCCGCTTTCCTGCACCAGCGGTGCTGTGATACCATCGCACTTGGCTGACATATCTTTCAGCGTCAAAGTACGGGAAAATTCTGTCAGGTAATCCTGATAGTAGGTTACACCGTTTGCTTCCTTCATCAGCCGGATTGTAACCGTGTTTCCAACGGGGTTTTCATCCATCAGAAACCGCTTGATCTGCTCGCCGCTCGATGCGCCGGATGTCAGGTCAAGTTTGATTTCCTTGCCATGATACAAACTGCCAGAAAAAACCTGACGATAGATTGCCTGAATCGACACGTCATTTTCCCCGCTTGCAGCCCAGACATAGGCCAAATGCTCCGTATCCACATATGTCGTCTGATAAGTATGGTTCGAAGGGGAATACGACGGACTCAGCGAAAGGGTATTTTTGTATGCAGCCGCCGCGTTCGTTCCAAAAGCCAGATCGGACAGCCAGTCCCCCATGGAAGTAAAATCCACCGTAATGGTACTGTTTGCCACTTCCTCAAGGGAGAAGTCGTCCGCGATATGGTAGTAAGTTTTATAGGTGGCAATATAGCTGTATTTTTCCCCCGGAACCAGTGTGTACTTGTAGCGGTTTTGGGTTGAAGTTTCTCTGTGTGTCGTGTATGGCATCACAACGCCGTTGCTGTTGACCACTTCCACAGTCACAGAACTATCAGAAATGAAGGACAGCGTTTTGCCCTCGCCTGGCTGAATCGTCAGATAGTAGGTATTCGAATAACCGTTGGATGAAACTGTAACCTCCACTGCCGTTTCCCCAGAAATACTTACCGTCACTCCGTTTGCAGCATTCTGTCCATTGACTTGCACCGTATAGCTTTCGTTCAGCGGCTCCGCGCTGACCGTAACAGCCGTGACCGTGTCCAGGACTTTGTAGGTGTACTGCATGACATCTCCGTCAAAAGCCGCCGTGGAA
Organism: uncultured Oscillospiraceae bacterium; assembly: GCA_964499615.1. Taxonomy (GTDB): domain Bacteria; phylum Bacillota; class Clostridia; order Oscillospirales; family Oscillospiraceae; genus Faecousia. The sequence goes on along the minus strand of CAZCLX010000040.1, from coordinate 5,885 downwards.
GCCTGATCTGTGCCGTCCTGATCTTTAACGGTAATCGACGTGAGGGTGGGAACCCGCTCAAACTTGGCCGCGTAATCCTGAGAATAGGTATACCCATCCTCACCTGCGCTGCTGACCTGGTAAATCACGGTATTCCCCTCGGTTCCCTGTTTCAGCACATCATAAGCGCCGCTGCTTCGGGATTCAAAGGCAAGCGTCTTTTCCATCTGGATTCCGGAGGTTGCCATGCAATAAATAGCTGTGAGCGTTGGCGTCCCGGGAAGCAGGGAAGAATCGTATTCCGCGTAGACGTAAACCGCACCGGAAAACGTGTCCTTAACCGGTACCGTCACCTGCCGGGCAGACCAGGTTCCCAGCGCAAACTCTTCATCCGTGAATGTATTTTCTTCGTTGGTATCCGCGCCATAGCTGCCGGAAAGGCGGAAAGTATCCATTTTGAGCCATGAACCCTGCGGCAGCTGCGCCGTTACAGCGGTATCCGCGGAAACCGTAACACTGCCTTCAAATCGCAGGCCATCGCGTTCAACACAAAAGGAATAGTCGCCCTTCGGCAGTTCCAGAATGCCGTCTGCATCATCCGTCCATACCTTGCCATATGCATTTTCCGCAGTAACGGAAACGCCGGGATAGTTGGCTTCTGAATAGGCTTTGCTTCCATCCGTAAAGCTGACTGCAAACCGCGTCCCGGCCAGGGAGCTTTCATACTCACTAACTGCCAGATTCAGATTTGCAGCAAGGGTCTTTGCGGAATCGCTTTGTATACCTACGAAATGCTTGTACGCGGTATCATAGGCTTGCTTTGCAGCCAAGCGGACATCGGAATCCTTTTGCAGGTAGTCTGCCATAGCAGTCATCAGCTGCATCAATCCTTCACTGGGCTTGCTGGCAGCCTCCTCACTGAAGCGGTAGTACTTTACCGAGGATGCAGCAATGGTCAGATCGTAATTTCCATTCTCATCACTGCGCGTAAAATTTCCTGTCACGCCATCAATGGCAGATACCATTCCCGTATCCAGTCCAGTAAATGTATGCCCGCTGGCAGCCAGCGCTTCCTGCACCGTCTGCCCGGATGTGTATGTTACATACTCCGGGGCAATGACCAGCTCTCCGCCGGCTTCCACAACCAAAACAAACGCGTATTCCTGGCTCTGCGCCGCAAATGCCGTGATCGGCAGCAAACCAACCAGCAGCACTACAGAAAGCAGCAGACACAGTACTTTCTTTCCCTGATTTTTCCCCATAGGGTTTTCTCCTTCCTAATACAGGCACTGAACCCATCTTATCCACAGCCGTTTCTTCCATTTCACACAAGCGTGCAAATACCGCAATGTATTGCTGCGGAACGCCAAAGCGGCTTCCCATTGCTGCTCTGTCAGCGCATGGCTGCTGAACACCGCGCGGTCGTTCAGATGGATCATGTTCCAAAGCTCCGCCGCATACGCTTCTCCAAAATGCTCTCGTGCCGGCTCACACAATTCCCGCACAGATCCGTTTCCACGATTCAATCCCATCTTCTCCAGCAGCAGCACGGTATCCGCGATGATCCAGGAAACAGCCTCGTTCCTGTTCTCCATATGGAATTTTCGCTGCTTCTGTTTTAGCAGGGTCTTTCTTCTGATAAACAGGAACAGGAATATCAGCAGCAGGATCAGCACAAGGATCAGGAACCCGAACAGGATTGCTTTCGCAATCTTAACCACTGTACCGCCATCCGGATCAGGACTCTCCGATTCCTCATCCATGGGAGTATCCGCCTCCTCAGCATCCGGCGTCTCGCTGTCAGATACATCATCGCCATTGTTCTGGTGCTCATCCGGCTCTTCTTCGATCATTTCTCCCATGCCGGGGGTCAGATTCATAGGAATCCAGCCGATGCCATCCTGGTAAACTTCCACCCAGGCCCGTGCGCAGCTGCTGTCTACCGTCAAGGAGGCACCTGCCTGTGTGCTTGCCGCCATCTCCTGTGTGATCACATATCCTTCCGCATAGCGCGTGGGAATTCCAAAATAACGCAATGTAAGAGCCGCGACAGTTGCGTATTGATAGCTTGTTCCTCTCGCAGCATCCAAAGGCAGCTCCATATCCTCCGGGATACCTGTCTTCGGGAAACACTGGCTTAGGAAAGTTAAGGCGCATTCCTGAGCCTGCTGTAAAGTCAGGTTGTCAGCCGTACCATACTTTGCAGCGATCTCATCCCACTGCTTACCCTGCAGCTGTTTCACTTCCTCCGGCACCTGGACATAGTAGTTGTATACGAACCGCCGGTATGCACTTTCTGTCTGCCGATATTTTAGTACCACTTCGTCATTGGATTTCTGTAAGTATTCCAATACCTGTGAGATATCCTCTGCCCCGCCGTGAACTATAGAGTACACATAGTTTCTTTCTCCGTCAGATTGTATGCCGTCCGTATTCAAATTCTCAGAGGGCAAGTATTCCCCGGCGCAAAGGCTAAACGGAACATACAGGTATTGGCTGCAGGCGCCAATATTCTGGATCGTTACCGTGCTGCTGTGCATTTCCTTTTGCGCCGCCGCGTAAAACTGGGAACCGGGGTTAAAGGCATTCAGATTCAGCCAGTACAGGAAATCCTCGTTTTTTGCTATTGCCGCGGTATCCAACGGTTTCCAAACGTCATTTTCAAAGGTGCTTCCGGTAAAACCGCGCAGGTACATGGCTTCCGGCTCTGACATCGTCACAATCAGAGCGGGCTGTGCACCACGGTTTTCTTCCTGATAGTCTTTGAAGTTCCCCTCAGGCAGGGTGGTATGCTCCGTTTCATATTTGTATTCGTGAATTATGCGATGAACCTGCGTACTGGTTTCCTGTGTCCAATCCTTTATGCCGGAAGCAGACGCCGCCAACAGGAAAAAACAGGCAGCAATCCCGAAAATAATCCAGCTCAGCAGAACTGGCGGCAAGGTATTTTTGCTTTTCCATCCACCGCACTGCAGGAGCAGCACCGCCACCGCCAGCACTGGCAGAAGGTACGGAAACGATATATCACGGCCGAAAAACACCATTCCCGGCAAAAGCACACCTGGCAGCAAAACCGCCGGAACCTGTGGCGCCCAGAAAGACAGCAGGCAGGAGAGCCAGGCAGTGATTCCCGCGATCAAAATGGCAAACAATGTAATACATAATTTGCTTTGCTCCGCTGGAAGCTGTGTTTCCCATTTCGGCAGCACCCAGCCTGTTCCTGCCGTGTAAGTATCGCTCATCCGGTTCCAGAACAGGCGGAAGCCTTCCAATATCTGCTGTCTAAAGGTAAGGACAATCACCAGCGCAGCAATCAGAACGCCAGGATAAAACCATTGCTGTCGATTGTACCTGGCCAGCAGACCGTGCATGATGCAAAGATATCCGCCCACCGCCAGCATAACCGGCAATGTATACCCCATCTGAAAACCGGTCAATTCCGTAAGAGTGAAGATCAAAGCGGCGCAGGTGAGCAGCGATGATGCTGTCTGCACAATCCAATGTGAATTCCTTTTACGGGGATTTTCCGCCTGGCGGATCTGCATCCCCTGTTTTTTTGTTTGGGTCAAGGCATCCGCCTCCCTTAAATCTCAATTTGTGCCAGTTGCTGCGGATATGCTTCCGCATCGAACAGAATGGCGCCCTCCATTGCGGTCTGCCCGCACAGGAGCGTGGTAACATGTCCAATTCGCTGCATATCCATAACTTCACTCTGAGGTTCTTCCGCAAGATAGATCATATGGGCGCACAGCGCATCCATTCTGGTCTGTACCAGCAAGCCAGCACCGCTTATCCCTTCTTTTGTGCCAGTGGCACGGAGCAGCCTGGGAATGATGCTGACAAGCTCATCCATATCACGAATCTCATGCAGAACACACAGGTTTCTTTCCGTATCATTCCAACCGATTGTGAACGGAATGCCGCTGTCCAGCAGGCTTCGGCATAGCGAAATCACCGTTTCTGCCTGGGCATCGATAATATCCGGGTCACCGGACTCCCCCGTCCGTTCCCAGAACACCAGCACATTACGGGTAATGGGAAGGGCGGGATCCCGGACGATCAGCTTTTCAAATTTGCCGCTCAGTTTCCAGTGGATCTGACGGGGACTGTCCCCGGGAACATACTCCCGAATCTGGTAGGTTTCGGTCATATCCGCCCCGGGCCGATCCTGCGAATATATGTCACTGTCTAGCGTACTGTTGGGATATGGGATCAGCGTCACATTCGGCGCAAAGGTATCCGGCTGAACGGTTATATGGGTTAGCGCATCCCATGTGCAGCGGACACCAATCAAGCCAAAGCAGTCATATAACAGCATCCGCTGTACCGAAATGCGGATACGTCCGCAATACGCGCTTCCGATACGAAGAACATTTCTTTGTGTCTTTTTTGGAAAAGCCCAGGTCAAAACTGTCTGCGTATGCTTTTCCCTGTTCAGTTGATTCTCCGCGTCCACTTTGCAACAGATGCGAAGCACCGGAAATGCCGTTGGGTTTGTCAGTCTGAGGGTGATATTCCCGTAATCTCCCTTTCGCTGGCTGACCGGTGCTTCGATACTGACCTGAAGCCGCTTTCTCAAATAGAGATTGACCGGAAGACTGCAAAGCGGTATGAGAATCAGCAGCAACGAGAGTGCCATCGCCGGACTGCTGCCAAAATACAGGAAGAAGCAGATAAGAAGTCCTTCCAAAGCCAGCCATCCTAATTTCATTGCGATCATAAGCAGTACCTGCTTCCATTATTCTCTGATCACCGGCATCTTCACGGATTCCAGAATCGAACGGATGATATCCTCCGTCCGTTCCTCCATCATTCTGGCCTTTGTTGCCAGCACCAGACGGTGGCAGCAAACATCCGGGAATACCGCCGCCACATCCTCAGGGATCACGAAATCCCGTCCATGAAGATATGCGTAAGCCTTTGCCATACGACACACCGCCAGGGCACCGCGTGGGCTGACGCCCAGCTGCACCATAGGATGTTTCCGGGTGGCCTGGGTCAGCTTGGTGACATACTCATATACAAGATCCTGGACTTCTACTTCCGTGGTTCCCTGGATTAAAGCCTCTAGCTGTTCGATATCCACCACTGGAAGTATTTTATTCAGCGGGTTTTCCGTATGGCGATCCCGCAGAATGCTGATCTGGCTTTCAAAATCAGGATAGCCTATGCTGATTTTGATCATGAAGCGGTCCAGCTGGGAAGCAGGCAGCATCTGGGTTCCGGCAGAACCAACGGGGTTCTGGGTCGCCAGCACAATAAAGGGCTTGGGAAGAGTATAGGTCTGTCCGTCCACTGTCACATGCAGTTCTTCCATTGCCTCCAACAGAGCAGACTGTGTCTTGCTGGAAGTTCGGTTGATTTCGTCCGCCAGCAAAAGGTTCGTCATGACCACTCCAGGCTTGTAAACAAAGCTGCCGCTATCCTTATCATAGACCGAGTAGCCGATAATATCGGAGGGCACGGTGTCGGAGGTAAACTGGACACGGCGGGTATCCAGCCCCAGCACCTTGGCGAAGGTCATGGCCGTGGTAGTCTTACCCACACCGGGCACGTCCTCCATGAGCACATGCCCCCCAGCCAGTACGGCCATCAGGATTTTCTCCACGATTTCATTTTTACCTACAACTACTTTTTCAATTTCCTGCAGGATATCCGTAATTTTTTTGTTCATGGTATTCCCTCCATTGTGTTTCAGTTCTTTTTCTCCATCGCCGGAATTTACCTTTGGCGTCTTCTGGCGTCTTCAGATTAGCTGTCAGAACCACCACCGGGATCTCCTCCCGAACCTGCGGAATCTTCGGAAAAATCGTCTGCTTCCCCTGTATCGCCTGGGGTCGGATAAGCCGGGTCCTCGCTTCCGCAATACAGGCAGTATCCATTTTCGTAGAAATGGTATTCCTCAA